>NZ_CP132334.1:601666-902500 GCF_030758415.1 Parvularcula sp. IMCC14364
AGACCAAAGGAAAGAGGAGCGGCGAGATAAATCTTGCCCGCCAGGGTAGAGCGCAGTTGCGCGATGTCGCTGTTGGCTTCATCAACATCACTCAGGATACGCTCAGCATGTGCAAGATAAGTGCGGCCTGCATCGGTTAAACTGACATGCCGCGTTGTCCGGCTGACAAGCTGTGTGCCAAGTCTGGCCTCTAGGTCCTTGAGGCGCCGTGACACAGCTGACGGCGCGAGATTGAGCCGCTCCGCTGCGCCGGTGATGCCTTCAGCGCGGGCGATTTCCACAAAGACAGACATTTCTTCAAGTTGGCCCATGATTATTCTCGTTTTCGCAATAATGCTTTCCGACTTATCCGGGTTCTGCCTGCCGCAAAAGCCCCTAGCTTCATGGTGTGGCCGATCATGGCCGATGAAATCTGGAGAGAATACTATGTCAGAAAATCAGAAAATCCTGCGGGTGGACAGTTCAATGCGCTATGAGGGGTCAGTGTCACGCCAGCTGGGCGATAGGCTCATCGCCCGTTTGGGCGGTGCGGTTACTGTTCGTGACCTGGCGGCAGAGCAAATCCCTTTTGTAGATGAAGACTGGATAGGGGCCAATTTCACCCCTGAAGAAGACCGGTCCGATGCCCAGCGCGCCAAGCTTGCTTTTTCGGACCGTCTCGTCGCGGAGTTGAAAGAGGCCGACGTGCTGGTCCTGAGCGTGCCCATGTATAATTTCTCCGCGCCTGCTGCCTTCAAGGCATGGGTTGATATGATTGCGCGGGCCCGGGTTACGTTCAAATATACCGACAATGGTCCTGTTGGCCTGCTTGAGGGCAAGAAAGCCTATGTCATCAGCACATCTGGCGGGACGCCGCTCAACAGTGATGCAGATCACCTCACTGGCTATCTGCGCAAGATCCTGAGCTTTATCGGCATTACCGATATTGAATTTGTTGAGGCCGGGCTGTTGATGGTGGATGCGCAGACATCGGTAGAGGCGGCGGCATCCGTCATAGACAAAGTCGCCTGACGAATATACGGAAGAAAATCCGTATCAGGCGTAATCTATCGGAGCAGGCTGGCTTGTGATCAGCCTGCCGCCAACGCGTATCGGTTCGATATGCGTCGCAAGCCCTGTTGTATCATCGGTAATCACAAACACGCCGCAGGCCGTGCCCGGCCCGGCAGCTGGCTGCAATCTGTTTCCCGGCATTTTGGAGACAAAGCGTGAAATCGGACCTGATTTTTCCATGCCGATAACGCTGTCATAATCTCCGCACATGCCAAGGTCGCTCTGAAAGGCGGTGCCACCGGGCAGGATTTGCGCATCCGCTGTGGGCACATGGGTATGCGTGCCCACCACAAGACTGGCACGACCATCGAGATAATGTGCGAGGGCATATTTTTCAGAACTTGCCTCGGCATGCATATCGACAATAATGGCGTGCACGTCACGGCCAAGGCTGACTCCGCCCAGTTCCCGTTCCAGGGCAGGCACGGGATCATCCATCGGGGCCATAAATAGCTGACCGTGCAGATGCACCACCAATACGTGCCTGTCACCACCAACTGAAATCATGCTGGCCCCGCGGCCCGGATTGTCACTTGGAAAATTGGCGGGCCGGAGCAGGCGTTGCTCCTCGTCGAAAAGGGAAATCTCATCCCGCTGATCAAAAGCATGGTTGCCAGTGGTGATGACATCGGCGCCGGCCTCGAAAAGGGCGTCGCAAATATTCTCTGTAATACCAAAACCGCCAGCGGCATTTTCAGCATTTACCGCAACGAAATCGAGTTTCAGGCGTCGGCGCAATCGGGGCAAGTGCTCCAGCAAGACAGTCCTGCCGGACCGACCCATCACATCTCCAAAAAACGCAAGGCGCATGGTTCTCACTTCGTTGCTTTTGCAGGGCGGGATAACCACATATGCCCGGCAAATGAAAGGGCAAAAGAGAGCTTCATGGCTCCCGCTATACAAGAGCATTGACAACAATTAGATAATTAGCTAATTATCAATTTATGAGTACCGTTTTCAAAGCACTGTCAGATCCAACCCGGCGCCGCGTGCTGGAGTTGTTGCGCCAGCGTCCTATGAGCGCAGGCGAACTGGCGGCGGAGTTTGACGTTTCCAAGCCAACCATGTCAGCCCACTTCGCCGTTCTGCGCGAAGCAAATCTTGTCGCCTCGCATAAGGATGGCAAGCAGGTTGTCTATCAGATCCGCATGTCTGTTCTGGAAGATGCGTTGCTGGGGTTCGCGCAAATGTTTGGCTGGGAATTGCAGCAGGCACCTGAGCCCAACACTGATTCAGATACAGATCACCCACAGGAGGTCACAAGAAAATGACGAGCAATCTTTCATACTATCCCGTCAAAACGGCGGCTTTTGGCGTTGCAGCGCTGGCGATCACCAACTGGTATCTTGCGCCAGACAAGTCCTTCATGTGGGCAGGGGTGCTGACCATATTGCTGGCTGTCATGATCGGCACTGGTTTGTTGATCCGGTTCTCACAAACGCAAAAGGAAGAAACTGCACTGAATCTGCAAAGAGCCGTATTTGGAGCATGCCTGATGGTAGGCGGATCATTGGGCGTTGTACTGGTTGAGGAAGTTGGCCTCGTTGGGCCGGGCTTCGAAAAAAGAGCGGTTGGCGTCTTTCTTGGGCTGATGCTGGTCATGACTGGTAATTTCCTGCCCAAGACCGTTCGCCCTCTGACGGCTGAAAACTGTGATCCGGCAAGAGCAATGGCGACAGAGCGTTTTGCCGGTTGGGTATTTGTCCTTGCTGGCCTGGTTTATGCTGGCATCTGGCTGTTTGCGCCAATAGAGCAGGCGCCGCTTGGCTCCTCACTAATTGGCCTGGCCGCATTTTTTGTCGTACTGGCGGCCTGGTTACGGCTGAGGGAAAAGTCAGTATAAAACTAAAATAGTCAAAGGAGATTATCATGGATGAAAAATCACTTAGTCCGCGTATTGCGATGTATCTGATACTGCATGCATTATTCTGGGTATTTGCAATGATCCTGGTGGACAGCATCTGGGGAGATGCTGTGGCGCAATGGATGGCTGTTGTCTTCAGTATTGCAAACGGACTTGTCGCGACATTTGTTATTTTGCGGATTCTGAAGAAAACAGAAGGCTCAGCCGACACTCCAGAAATTTCCTGAACTGAGTAGCGCCACAGTGCCGCTGGCAAGGCAGGTGAATTTACGCTAAAGCTTCCGGAAGAATATAACAGGGGAAGTTTATGCGCCGCTTACTTGCTTTTTCATCTGCGCTCGCCTTGATGGCCTGTGCTGCCGAAACAGATACTGTTGAAACATCGACAGCGCCAGCATCAGAGGCATCTGTCGCAACAGATCAGTCACAAGGGGCGAATGCTCTTTTCGAGCAGGTCATGAGTGACCATTGGGCCAGTAATCTTGAGCAAAGCCCCACGTTCGCAACCAGCCTTGGGGTGCGGGAGTATGATGATCGCCTGAGTGATCCGTCTCTGGCCGCTTATGACGCCGGGATAGAGACGGCAAAAGGGTTTCTGGCGCGGCTGGAAGCCATTGCAACGAACGGTCTCAATGAAGCCAATGCGCTGAACTACACGCTACTCAAACTGCAGCTGGAAAACGCTATCGAGGCAGCTGATTTTGGCGGCAAATACATGATCATTACCAACCGTGGCGGGCCGCATATGAACCTGACCCGGCTGCCATCCCAGCTGCCGTTTTTCAGCAAGGCGGATTATCAGAGCTATGTCTCCCGTCTGGCAAAAATACCGGAATATCTGGAGCGCGCGACGGGCCGTGTCAGAGCCGGACTCGAAGCCGGTTGGGTGCAGCCATGTGAGCCGATGACCGGTTATGAGCAGTCAATCAGTACGCATATCGTTGATAATGTCAGCGAAAGCGTATTCCTTCAGCCTTTTGATAACAAACCGGCACAGGTTTCCGATCAGGATTTTGATGCCCTGCGCGAGCAGGCAGCCGGCATTGTCGCGGCGCAGGTCATTCCAGCTTTCAGATCACTCGAGACTTTTTACCTCGACGAATACCAACCAGCGTGCCGGGCCGAAGTAGGCACGAATACAATGCCGGGTGGTGATGCCTATTATGCGCATCGTGCACGTCTGTTCACCACCACTGACATGACGCCGGATGAAATTCACGAGATCGGCTTGCAGGAAGTGGCGCGCATACGCGCCGAGATGGAAGAGGTCATCGAAGAGGCCGGTTTTGACGGCAATTTCGCGGAGTGGCTCGAATTTCTGGCCACGACCCCGGACTTCTACCCGAAAACAGGCGAGGAGCGGATGCAGCTGGCGGCGACCATTTCCAAACGGATGGATGGTGAATTGCCCAAGCTCTTCGGGCATCTGCCGCGTATGCCCTATGGCCTGAAAGAAATACCGCTGGATATCGCAGAGAAGACAACAACCGCCTATTACAGCCAGCCAGCCGGTGACGGCACCCGGGCGGGGTTCTACTTTGTCAATACGACGCTGCTGGAGACACGCCCAAACTACCAGCTTGAGGCGCTGTCTTTGCATGAAGCCGTGCCGGGGCACCATCTGCAGATTGCCATCGCGCAGGAACTGGAAATGCCGCCATTCCGGCGTTTCAGCGGCTTTACGGCGTTTGTGGAAGGCTGGGGTTTGTACTCGGAACGGCTCGGCCTTGAAGTCGGCTTCTATGATACGCCTTACACAAACTTTGGACGCCTCTCATACGAGATGTGGCGCGCCTGTCGCCTCGTGGTTGATACCGGTCTGCATTCCAAAGGTTGGACCCGGCAGCAGGCGATTGACTACATGGCTGAAAACAGCGGGCTTTCCATGAATAACGTCACCACAGAGGTCGACAGATACATCACCTGGCCGGGGCAGGCGCTGGCATACAAAATTGGTGAGCTGAAGATCAGGGAACTGCGTGCCTATGCGGAAGCAGAGTTGGGGAATGACTTTGACATCCGGGCCTTCCATGACACGGTACTGGGCAGTGGTGCGATACCGCTTTCTGTGCTGGAACAGGTCGTGCAAGATTGGGTGGCAGATCAGAAAGCCGGCTGAGTGGGTGCTGGGCAAATTGTAAACTGAAGAGTAATCATACGTTAGGGGTTTGTATGAGTGTTGTCGTGAGTATCCTGAAATGGCTTGGTATTGGCCTGCTGGCGATCATCCTGCTTCTGCTGGGATTAATTTTTATTCCACCGTGGTTTGCGGTGATGCAGGATGAGATGTCTTCCGGTACGTATGTTGAGTATCTTGAAGATAACCATTTTGCCGTTTCGGGGGAAAACCCCGAATTCGGCTTTTCGTCAGATTTTTATCAGCATAGAATTTTTCTTTTATCGGAAATTCACGGCTACGCTGCGCCGCAGGAACTTGATTTCCAACTGCTCAAACATCTCAACGAGCAGGTCGGGGTGAGGTATTATCTTGCCGAGATGGACCCTGCCCAGGCTATGGCAGTCAACATATTCCTGGAGCTCGGTGATGATACATATCTCAGAGACGTTTTTGAGTATTATGCAGATAACTCTTTCCAGTGGGGCAACAGGGAGTTCTTTGCGAAGATCGAGAGAATTCGTGATCTGAATGAAACGTTGCCAGCTGCAAACCGCATATATTTCATTGGCGTGGACAGACTTTATGATACCAGTTTTGCCAAGCGTTTGTTGATACTCATGACGGCACAACAGGACGAGGCAAACCTGAGCGAGATAGAATCCTACCTTCAAACAGCTCTTGGGGTTGAGCCGGATCTCCCCCCTTATAATGAGAAGTCACTCGAGCAATATCCTTCTGACTGGATACCGGTGCAATTATTCAACGCACAGCTTGCCTTGTCGATGCTGCAGAAAGATGAGCTGGGCAGTCGCTATAGTAATATTCTATCGAACATTCAGGCCACAATGAAGGCCGCTGGACCGGAGGAAAAGTTCTACGGGTTGTGGGGCATATTCCATGGTATTCAGGTGCCGGTGAATGAGGCACAACCACTTGCCATGCGTCTGGAAGCAATGAATGAGCAAGATGAAGTCGTGACGGTGGCCGGACTCTACGCAGACGGCTCTTTGTCCATGATGCCCAGCGAAATGCTGGCCCCTGTTGTGGTGCCACCGAACAATGAAGCATACACCCTTTTGCCTGCCAATAATGATGATGTTTATCTCTATTATATGCGGGGTATTCGGGACCTGAAAAAAGTGGCCGGAACCTCCCCCGTCACCATCTTTGACCTGGCAGCCGAGGGGTCACCCTATAGGTCTTCTGACCGGTTGATGAAGTCGCGTGGCTTCCTGACTCATCTTCAGCAGTTCGAGGTGCAGGGGAATACTGCTGACGCGGTGGAATACATCGCCCTGTTTCAGGGGTCACCCGCGCTGACGCCATAGCGCGGAAAAGCCTACGATATTGCAGGCGCGCAATAAGTTACCGTGACACCTGCAAGGAGCCGCGCTCTGTCACGATCCAGTCGAGTAACGCATCATGCGCATCGCGTGGTAAAAGCTGTGCCTTTTGGTCAGCATAGGCGTAGCCCACGGCCGTGACCGGGCCAATCTTGCGACGCGCGTCCAGCGTCCGGTCATAGTACCCGCCGTCCAATCGAATGGGTAGGCCTCGAAAATGGCCGATGCGTGAAATCATGAATTCGTTGCTGGACATTGTGTCAATAGGTGCCGGTGGCGCATGTTGCCGAAGGACTTCCCGCCTTATCGACGGTACAGAAATACTTCTACTGGTGGCGAGACTATAGATTTCTGGAGAAGGTCACATGTTCGGAAGACTCAAAGACTGGCGGCGTGTCGCAACCCTCTATGATCGATGCGCGCGCATATACTTCTCAAGCATCTGGATCACCGCTACGATGATCTTCTGGATCAATCAATGAGTCCTGAGCCAATTACAAAAGTAATATTTTGTAGTTCATAACTTTTGCCCACCGTATAATATACCGACGGATTGGGCATTCTCCCTAACATCAGAAAACTTCGGAGCAAGAGTATTCCAGTTGTGAATCATGTTGTCAGGGTTCGATGCATATTTAGGATGAAATTGCAGATTGTTAGTTTTTAAGATTTGAACATCTTCTAGGGGGGCAAATTTTTCAGCATATAGAGATCGGCAAATTTCCAAGGTTTTTTTATTTCTATTTGTCCAAGGAATATCTTTATATATATAATCCTCTTGTGATAGATACATATCAAATACATGATACATTAACCCACCCGGGCGTAATATTCGCCAACAGTCGTTTAGAAAGTTTAAGAGCCTGATCCAAAAGTATCTGGGTGATTTCAACGACTTATGATTCTCTTTGTTTGCTTAAGACACGGAGGATCAGATGAGTTGGAATGAAACCACCCGCACATATTATGACCGCAGTTTCCTGCGCTATGCAAGTGATCTGACGGACGACGAATGGGCTTTGATTGAACCTGAAATACCTCTTCCAAATCGGATGGGGCGTCCTCGCAAGTGGCCGATGCGGGAGATCATGAACGCCTTGTTGTATATCGCGTCTACTGGCTGCCAATGGCGCATGTTACCAAGGGATTTCCCGCCTTTTTCGACGGTTCAGAAATATTTTTATTGGTGGCGTGATGACAGATTGCTGGAAAAGATCAATCACCGCCTGCTGTTTGAATGCCGCGAAGCACACGGCAGAAGCCCACACCCCAGCGCAGGTGTGATCGATAGCCAGTCGGTTAAAACCACAGAAAGTGGCGGTATTACTGGCTTTGACGCGGGCAAAAATATAAAAGGCCGCAAGCGGCATATTCTGACGGATACGGAAGGCTTTCTGGTGACAGCACTTGTGCATGCCGCGGATGTACAGGATCGCGACGGCGCACCAGCGGTGTTGATGGAAGCGCGAGACAAATTTCCATGGCTTCGCCATATCTTTGCCGATGGTGGCTATGCGGGAGATAAGCTAAAGCGCAAACTTAAAAAAGTCGGTCCATTCCGGATGGAAATCATCAAGCGATCCGATAAAATGAAAGGCTTTAAAGTCCTGCCCCGGCGATGGGTCGTAGAACGCACATTCGCATGGTTAGGGCGATCACGCCGTCTCGCCAAGGATTGGGAACGATGCTGGACCTCAGCTATCGCATGGCTATTCATGGCTCACATCCGTATCGCAACAAGACGACTGGCAAGAGCATGTTTCATATGAAAGACTTTTGATTCAGACTCTAAGAGATCATTAGATCCAATGTGTTCCATGACGGATATGGAAAATACGATATCAAAATAATTATCATCAATTTTTTCTTTTGATTCCCCTACAAAACAGTTAATATTGTTCACTTTCTCTATTAAAATTTCTTTTTGGGGCCGTTATTGCTGCCATCAAATTTATCAATATTGTATACGTCATTCCTTTCAGATAAACTTTGGAGCACGCGGCTTTTCCCGCCGCCAATTTCTGCAATTTTAAGACCTCTTGTGGGTAAGAGATAATGCGCAGCAACAGCGTCCTGAATATCTTTCAGATGCCAAGGTTTGCCACTTGGGTGAAGTTGCTCTTCAATTCCATCTTGAATGATTTTCCAATACTCTTTTTTTGTGATGAATCTGAGCATCTAAACCTTCAATGTAAATGTATAATAATAAACGAAAATGGATAATTATAGTATGCGTTTAGCATGTGCAACTGAAAAAGCTGATCGCTCTGTCACGATCCAGTCGAGGAACGCATCATGCGCATCGCGTGGTAAAAGCTGTGCCTTTTGGTCAGCATAGGCGTAGCCCACGGCCGTGACCGGGCCAGTCTTGCGGCGGGTGTTCAGGGTGCGGTCATAATATCCACCGCCCATGCCCAAGCGGGTGCCGTCGGTCTTGTATGCGAGCAGGGGGCAGAGGATGATATCCGGCGAGCAGAGAGGCGCAGTAGGCGATGGCACCAGAATGCCATAACGCCCTTCGCACAGTTCTGTATCCGGACCATATTCGCGAAAGACCAGCGCTGCGTCTCTTTTTTCCGTGACCGGCAGGCAAACGGTGATGTCATCAGCCCAGAGGGCTTCCACCAGCGGCCAGGTATCCAACTCGTTGTTCACTGGAAAATAGACGCTGACTGTCTGGCCAGGGTGAGGAGCCAGGGCTCTGATGAACTGCGCTGCTGCATGACGTGGCGCATCAGGTCGTTGCGTCGCCAACTCTTCACGCAATTTGCGCGCATGTTGACGCAAGACGCCTTTGGGGTCGGCGAATTTTCGTAAATCAAGCTCCGGAAAAATCATCTGAGATCACCAAAACCATAAAATGCCACCCTGGCCGTTGGACATGTATTTTCGCCCTGGACCCGAAGGTTCAGGTGGGCGCCGCTTATGCAAGACCACGGTCGAGCGCAGAGGCAGCTCCCGATAGAGAAGTTACGGCCCCGGGGAAATGAGTCCTGACGTGCCGGGCAGCCAGATGTAGTTAGGTGTTTGAAGAGCTTTCTTCAAGGCGTTGTGTCACTTCACGCACTTTTTGCGTGGCAGCGTTCAGAACCCGTGCGGCGCCGTCTTCGCTGGTCATGCCGCTGGCTGTTTCAAGTTCCTCAATACGCATCTGCGCCTCACGCAACTCATCGCAGATCGTCAACCCGGCCAGCAGCATCAGCCGGGAGTCAGCAATGGCGCCAACATTGGTGGCGATGCGCTGCACCTGTGTATCGAAGTAACTGGCCAGTTCCAGCAGCCGGTCTTCCTGTCCGTCATCGCAGGTGATGGTGTAGCTCTGGTTGTTTATCGACACAGTGACTTGCGCCATCGACTTATTCCTTCCGGCCTGAATGCTGGCCCGATTTCTGACTTTCGATCATCGCTTTCAGGTCAGTGATGACACTGGCCAGTTCCCGCGCTGCCTTGCCGGCATGTTTCTGTGCTGCCTGCGCCTGACCTCTGGAAGTTGCAAGCGATTCGCCATGATCTGCGGCGGCCAGGACATTCTTTTCCACGCGCACACTCAGCTCTTCCAGAGCAATAGCAAGTTCCTGCACCGATTTTTCCAGTTTTGACATAAATACTAACCTCAACAGTAAAATAGCGGGCATCGCACCTCCCGTCCAGACAGACCGGCGACAGGCTTTACGATACCGGTGCGCAGGGTTGACCCTGTGAAAGGCTGGGTGCATGTAGCGGGCAAAATTCATGTAATATCTTCAAGGCCCTGCCGTGACCTCACAGCCCTTCCCGAGTGCCATAGATCAAAAAATGTCTGCCGCAATAGCTGCCTTGTCCATGGACGCGGTGGAGCAGGCCAATTCCGGCCATCCAGGTATGCCCATGGGCATGGCGGATGTGGCAACCGTTCTGTTTTCCCGAATTATGAAATTTGACGCAAGCGCACCGAACTGGCCGGATCGGGACCGTTTCGTCCTGTCTGCCGGTCATGGGTCCATGCTTGTCTATTCATTGGCCTATTTGCTCGGCTATGCGGGCATGGATCTGGCCCAGTTGAAGAATTTCCGGCAACTCGGGTCAAAAACAGCCGGCCATCCGGAAGTCGGGCACGCGCCGGGCGTCGAGACAACCACAGGCCCGCTGGGTCAGGGCATTGGCAATGCGGTTGGCATGGCGATTGCCGAAGCCCATATGAGCGCGCGCTACGGTGATGGCATCGTAGACCATTACACATACGCCATTGCTGGTGATGGCTGCCTGATGGAAGGCATCAGTCAGGAGTCCATTGCTTTGGCCGGGCATCTCAAGCTCAGCAAGCTGATTGTTCTTTGGGATGACAATGGCATCACTATTGATGGGGCTGTCTCGCTTTCTGACTCAACGGATCAGTTGGCGAGGTTTGAAGCCTCTGGCTGGCAGGTTGACCGTGTTGACGGGCACGACATGGCAGCCGTTGAAGCTGCGATCCTGAAGGCCCAGACGACACAAAGGCCGTCGCTGATCGCCTGCAAGACGATTATCGGGCGCGGCGCCAATAAAAAAGCAGGCAGTTCAGCAGCGCATGGTGCGCCATTGGGGGCAGAGGAAATTGCTTTTGCGCGCGATAGTCTCGACTGGCCGCATGAGCCATTTGAGGTACCAGCGGATATTCTTGAAAGCTGGAGAGAGGCAGGCATGCGTGGTGCCGCGAAGCATGAGGCATGGTCCGCCCGGCTCGAGACATCGGATAATGCAGCGCTGTTCAATGCCGCCTGGGAAAATGATTTCGACGCTGACCTTTCTGCGGCCATCGACGCACATATCAAGGCACTGTTGGCCGAGCCGCAAAAAGTGGCAACGCGCAAAGCCTCTCAACTCGCGCTGGACGTGATCAATCAGGCTGTGCCCACAACCATCGGTGGCTCTGCGGACCTGACGGGATCCAACAATACCAAGACGGGCAGTCTCGATATTCTGAGTGCCGACAATCCGGCAGGGCGATACCTTTACTATGGTATCCGCGAGCATGGCATGGCAGCTGCCATGAACGGTATGGCGTTGCATGGCGGCGTCACACCTTATGCGGGCACATTTCTGGTGTTTACAGATTATTGCCGCCCGGCCATTCGCCTGTCTGCGCTGATGGAGCAGCAGGTCATTTATGTCATGACGCATGACTCGATTGGCCTTGGGGAAGACGGGCCAACCCATCAGCCGGTGGAGCATCTGGCTGCTTTGCGGGCGATCCCTAATCTGCATGTTTTTCGGCCCGCCGATGTTATCGAAACAGCAGAATGCTGGCAGGCGGCGCTTTCCCTGAAAAATGCGCCCAGCATTCTTGCGCTCTCGCGTCAGGGACTGGAGCAGGTAAGGCTCGATGCAACATCAGAAAATCTCTGTGCCAAAGGCGGCTATGTTCTGTCTGAGAACGTAGATGCGCAAGTGACGCTCATTGCGACAGGCTCGGAAATTGACATCGCCATGGCTGCCAGAGAGCAGCTCGCGGATGCCGGTATAAGATCCCGCATTGTCTCCATGCCCTGTCAGGAGCTTTTCGTTGCGCAGGGGCGTGACTATATGTCCAGTGTGCTCGGTGACAGGCCACGCATCATCATTGAAGCAGGTATCCGCCAGGGCTGGGACCGGTTCATTTATACGGACGGTTGTGGCAAGGGCGATTTCGTCGGCATGGACAGTTTCGGCGCCAGTGCGCCAGCAAAAGATTTGTTTCAGCATTTCGGCATCACGCCGGAGGCCGTTGTCGAAAAGGCAAAGGCGTTACTAACTTAAGGAGTATCTCTCATGGCAATTCGTGTAGGTATCAATGGTTTTGGCCGGATCGGTCGTCTGGCGCTGCGCTCTCTGGTTGAGCATAATGTCAGCGATATCGAGGTTGTCGCAATCAACGACCTCGGGCCTGTGGAAACCAATGCACATCTCCTGCAATATGACTCAATCCACGGGCGTTTCAGGAATGAAGTCAAGGTCTCCGGCAATACGATTGATCCGGGCACAGGTCCGATCAAGGTTTTTTCAGAACGTGACCCGGCCAAACTGCCCTGGGGTGAGAATGGTGTGGACATTGTTTTTGAATGCACAGGTATTTTCGCCAGCAAGGAGAAAGCGTCTGCCCATCTGGAAGGTGGGGCCAAGCGCGTTCTGGTTTCTGCGCCGGCATCCGGCGCGGACAAGACAATCGTCTATGGCGTGAACCACGACCAGTTGAGCGCGGAAGATGTGGTTGTTTCCAACGCCTCCTGTACCACGAACTGTCTCGCGCCAATCGCCAAGGTACTGCATGATACAGTCGGCATTGAGCGTGGCTACATGACCACCATTCACTCTTATACCGGTGACCAGCCGACACTCGATACACTGCACAAGGACCTTTATCGTGCACGCGCTGCGGCCAGCTCCATGATCCCGACTTCAACCGGCGCCGCCAAAGCGGTTGGCCTTGTGTTGCCGGCCCTGAACGGCAAGCTGGATGGCTCCTCAATTCGTGTGCCAACACCGAATGTTTCTGTTGTGGACCTCGTCTGTACGCCCTCGCGCGACACAACAGTAGAGGAAGTCAACAATGCCATGAAGGAAGCATCAGAAGGCCCATTGAAGGGTGTGCTCGGCTATATCGAAGCGCCGCTGGTGTCTGCGGACTTCAACCATGATCCACATTCCTCATTGTTCGCCGCACCACAGACCCAGATCCTTGAAGGAAAACTGGTGCGTGTCCTGAGCTGGTATGACAACGAGTGGGGTTTCTCAACACGCATGGCCGACACGGCCAGGGTCATGGCATCGTTCCTGTAGGCCGAGACCTGCGTGCGGCATGTGCGATACTGAAAACGGATGAGAGACAATGAGCTTCAGGAAGATTGACGACATATCCGACATCGCAGGTAAAAGAGCGCTGGTCAGGGTAGATTTCAATGTGCCGATGGCTGACGGCAAGGTAAGCGATGCCACCCGGCTTGAGCGGGCATTGCCGACCATCCGTGATCTGGTCTCACGTTCCGCCAAGGTGATTCTTTTGTCGCATTTCGGGCGACCAAAGGGCGCGCGCGTGCCGGAGATGTCGCTCGCGCCGGTGGCAGAAGCACTGCGCTCCCTGCTGGATTGCGAAGTCCATTTTGCTGAGGACTGTATTGGCGATGCGGCCAAGATTGCCGTGTCCACAATGCGGGGCGGCGAAGTGCTGCTTTTGGAAAATACCCGCTTCCATGCCGGCGAGGAAGCCAATGACCCGGCTTTTGCCCAAGAGCTCGCTGAAAATGGCGATCTTTACATCAATGACGCTTTTTCCGCCGCGCACCGTGCCCACGCTTCTACGGAGGGCGTGGCACATCTGTTGCCGGCCGCTGCAGGCCGGGCCATGGAAAGGGAGCTGGACTATCTCGCCGCTGCGCTCAGTGCGCCAGAGCGCCCGATGATGGCTGTTGTCGGTGGCGCCAAGGTGTCCACAAAACTTGATGTGCTGACGAACCTTATCGACAAGGCCGACTATCTTGTCGTGGGCGGCGGCATGGCCAACACTTTCCTGCTGGCTCTTGGCCGGACCATTGGCAAGTCCCTGGCTGAGCCGGATCTGGTCGCCAAGGCACAGGAGATCATCGAAAAAGCCAAGGCCAATGCCTGTGAAATTCTGTTGCCGCAAGATGTGGTTGTGGCAACGGAGTTTGTCGCCGGGGCTAAATCCAACGCGAAATCGGCCGATGATGTCGCTGCCACAGAAATGATTCTGGATCTTGGCCCGGCCAGTGTCGATCAGATTGCTGAAAAAATGGAACGCTGCAAAACGCTGGTCTGGAATGGCCCGCTGGGCGCTTTCGAGACAGAGCCGTTTCATGTCGCAACTGTTGAGGCTGCCAGGTTCGCCGGCAAACTGGCCCGTGCGGGCAAGCTGGTCGCGGTCGCAGGCGGGGGGGATACGGTAGCAGCTCTCAATCAGGCCGGTGTCGCAGACGATTTTACCTATATTTCAACGGCTGGTGGAGCCTTCCTGGAATGGATGGAAGGCAAGTCCTTGCCGGGTGTTGAAGCGCTGAGAAAATAAACCGTAAACAGAACAGTTATTCGAGTATTAAGGAGACGACAAATGAGTCTTGAGGAATTGAACCGCATCGCTGTTGCGATGATCGCGCCTGGCAAGGGCATTCTGGCAGCTGATGAGTCAACGGGCACCATCAAGAAACGCTTTGATTCAATCAATGTGGAATCCACAGAGGAAAATCGCCGCGATTATCGCGAGATGCTGTTCCGCACGACGCAAGCCATGGAGAACCATGTTTCAGGTGTCATCCTCTTTGATGAAACGCTCCGCCAGAAAGCTGCAGATGGCATGCCGCTGGTGAAACTCATTCAGGATGCCGGCTCCATTCCAGGCATCAAGGTCGACAAGGGCGCGAAGGCCCTGCCGGGTTTTCCGGGTGAAACAGTCACAGAAGGTCTCGACGGCTTGCGCGAACGCCTCGCTGAGTATCATGACCTTGGTGCGCGCTTTGCAAAATGGCGCGCTGTGATTGACATCTCCCGTGGCGGCGACATAACCATGCCGGGCTGGGGCTGTATCAAGGCGAATGCGCACGCGCTCGCGCGTTATGCCGCGCTGTGTCAGGAAGCAGGCATTGTGCCAATCGTCGAACCGGAAGTCCTGATGGACGGGGACCACACGGCAGACCGCTGCTATGATGTGACGCACTGGGCGTTGAAAACGCTGTATGCAGAACTGTTTGATGCCAATGTTGCTCTTGAAGGCACGATTCTGAAGCCAAACATGATCGTTTCCGGCAAGAAATGCCCCACACAGGCCGGCATTGAAGAGGTCGCCGAGAAAACGGTAAAATGTTTCCGCGATGCTGTTCCGGCAGCGGTGCCCGGCATTGTGTTCCTCTCAGGCGGTCAGTCTGATAGGGAGGCCACAGCGCATCTTAATGCCATGAATGCACAATACAAAGACCAAATGCCCTGGCAGTTGTCCTTCTCTTATGGCCGTGCCCTACAGGCGGCGCCGCTACAGGCGTGGGGTGGAAAAAAGGAAAATGTTGCCGCTGCGCAGGCCGCTTTTGCCCACAGGGCCAAAATGAACGGCCTTGCCCAACTGGGTGACTGGTCGCAGGGTCTCGAACAGGCAGCCTGATCCTTGTCCTCCATGTCGGAAATGAGCCGTGATCTGATCTTCTGGCCAGTTGCGGCTCACTTTTTTCTGCTGGTCTTTCTCTATGCGTGGTTGTCCCTCGTGCGTTTTGAGCAGCGGGCAGGCAAAGCCGTGGCAGGGCTTGAAGCGCGCATTTCCGCCAACCTGTCCAACCAGTTTGAAGCGCCCCTGCTTTTTTATGCGATCATCATTCTTCTCTGGACGGAAAACCTGATCAGCCTGACGCAGCTTGTGCTGGCCTGGCTTTTCATTGCCGGGCGGTTGCTGCATACGGCCATTCACACCCTCACGTCCGGGGTGATCCTGCGCGGCATGGTCTTCATGATAAATTTCGTGGCTGTTTTCGGCTTGTGGGGATTGTTCCTCAAGGATCGATTATTCGGAGGCTGACAGAATGCGTGACCAGGCGTGCCGACTTTACCTCATTACACCCGCACAGATTGATGATGCTGGCAGCTTTTGTGCTGAACTGGAAAACCTGCTTGTGGCAGGGCAGGGCACAGCCGCTGAAATTGCCTGTCTTCAGTTGCGCCTGAAAAACGTGCCGGATGAAACCGTTCTGGCGATGGCACGGGCAATTCTGCCCGTTGCCCACAAATATGACTGCGCGTTTCTGATCAATGACCGGCCTGATCTGGCGAAATCAGCCGGGGCCGATGGCGCCCATATCGGCCAGTCGGATATGGCATATGCCCGGGCGCGTGACATGCTGGGCCCTGAGGCGTCCATCGGGGTGACCTGCCACGCCTCGCGCCATCTCGCAATGCAGGCCGGGGAAGCGGGCGCCGACTATGTTGCGTTTGGCGCCTTTTACCCCACCACCACCAAAGAGGTGAGCCATCAGGCGGAGCCTGAAATCCTCACGGCCTGGAGCCAGATGACTACGGTCCCCTGCGTAGCCATCGGCGGCATAACGCCTGAAAACGCGCGCCCGCTGGTTGCCGCCGGGGCTGATTTTCTCGCTGTGTCCGGCACTATCTGGCATCATCCGGGCGGGCCTGCCGTGGCCATGGAAGCGTTCGCAGCAGTGCTGGATTAACGCGGTCTGTGAACGCGTCTTGTGCTGACTGAAAAAAACTGGCAGCGCTTCAGGGGGAATATTTATGGCCACGTTTGGCCGTTTCTGCCTTATTCAACCATCAGGGCGAGGGGCTAAAGTCGCCGTAAAGCGATTACTGAGTGGATAGGCTGACGTCTCTGGATTTGGAAACAATGGGCCGCTAAATTCATCAAGATGAAACAGATTTTATCAGCCATATCGCTTATTGTAGCCGACTATGATGAAGCTATAGAGTTCTACGTCACTAAGCTCGGCTTCGATCTTTTGGAGGATATGCCACTAAGTGCTGATAAAAGGTGGGTGAGAGTAGCGCCACCTAACGCTTGCGCACAAGGCAGCTCGCTTCTGCTTGCAAAAGCAGCGAGTGAAAATCAGAATAAAGCTATTGGCAACCAAACTGGTGGTCGTGTTTTCCTTTTTCTTCATACCGATGATTTTGAGCGAGACTATTCAAGGTTCAAACATGCGGGTGTGAATTTTCGGGAAGAACCGAGAAATGAGAGCTACGGGCGCGTTGTTGTGTTTGAGGATTTATACGGAAACTTATGGGACTTGATCCAAAACAACAGTGCTTCTGATGAGTAAATGCTGTATTAATTCGATCAGTATAACGATACCTTAGGTTAATGCATTAAACGACGCTCCACGAAATATGTGCACCATCCTAAAGTGACAAAATTCTTCTTGGTCATCTTAAGTCGCCCTGAAACGGACGCTCATTAAATTATTCGCGCGTTACTTGGTATGCCGGAGCGGCGCGACTAGATGCACAGTTTTCGGAAGCGCTGGTCATCAGAAAAGCTTCAGGCGCATCCAAAAAGTCGGCACTGATAGACATCGCGCAGCCATCACCTCCCCATTGCTGCGTGGAGCTATGGCTGCCACCTCGTATTGTTACGACCATACTGTTCGGAAGCGTCTTAGCTGCCAACTCACCCCATTTTGGAGGGGTGAGGGGATCAAACTCTCCTGCAATAATTAAGGTTGGAACATTTGAAACAACGGGTTCCGTGATCCTCGGGTCGATTGCTGGCACAGCCCAGGCGTCACATAACTCTGGATCAATAGCTGCGCTTTCATAGCCACCGAGAACCTTGCCTGGATTTTCAGAATTGCTTCTTTCGCTGAAGGGTAAAGCTTCGCTACACCAGACCGAAAACCGCATACCCCATGCAAAGTCGGAGGCTTGCGGTGGGTCAGCTAATGCACTGAAGAGTTCCGGTTCCAGCTTAGCCACCTGATCCATCATCATTGGAGCGCGACGAACGCCGCTCTCCGAAGTAATCTGGATGAGCGATACAAGACTTGGGGCGGTCACAGTCTCATCAAACGTATCAATCTTGAGCGGCGAGGCTGAAACCTCTGCTATAGTCTGGAAAAAGCGTTCTTCCAAAGCTGGAAAAGCTTCAGCGCAATCAGGTTGAGCTGCACAGTCTCTGGCGATCGCACGTAATGCATTCTCAAAATTTTGGGCGCTTTCGTCGTCATATTTTGCATTTGGCGGGAGCGGCGAGTCGAGCACCATAGATTCTACACTGCTGCCGTAGATCTTGGCATAAATGAGCGCCAATCGCGTGCCATAGGACCCTCCATACAAGCTCCAAGATTCAATCTCCAAAGCTTGACGAAGGGCCTCGAGGTCAGCCGCACTGGTAATGCTATTATAAGTCCCGAGGCGAACGCCTGATGCTTCTAATCGCGTCTTACATGCGCGGACTGAGGTGACTTGATCAGAACTCGTGGCGACCGCATCACGATATTCGGGACACATCAGTGCTGGTGTCGCATAGTGAGTGCCGCGTTGCCCAATGACGATAAAGTCTCGATCTTTCAGCCAAGGATAGGCACCTGGAAAAGCAGCTGTTCGCATTGCAGCGGTGCCAGGGCCACCTGCGAGGTACACGACCGGACTTTTATTAGACTCTGATTTGGAGTGTATGATTGCGACTGGTAATCGAACATCCGTCGATTGAGGGTCGATTCGATCTTCTGGAACGATGAGCCAACCCAATGTTGCATTGAAAGAAGCTGGAACAGCCACAGGAAAATCCTGTCCTGTCGCTATGGCTTCGAATCTGGGTCTCTCTACAAACTCTGAGATGGGTGTTTGACACGCCGCCAAAATTATAAAAAGCACACTTGAGAGGACAACTTTTGGGTGCATCACTAGCCTCTTTTCGAATGATGTTTTCTTACTACAGCTTTTTTAGATTTTTGTTGATCCATAATCAGAACCTTTGATCGGCGTGTAAAGCGTCCTTGGCGGCAGCCATCTGTTTCATGACTCGTGGCCGCGTTTATAAGGGACGGGTCAGTAGTCAAAATGGGACATGGCCAAACCATTCCGTAAGTTGACGCTTGAGGGGGAAGCCCCGTATCCTGCCGGACAAGAACTGAGATACGATATCGTCAGGACACCATGGGCTTTTTTACTTCACGCCGGACGTCACCCGGCAGATTGATTGCCGCGGCTTTGATAGCTGCTGGCCTGACCAGTGTTCCGCCGGTTTCTGCAGCACAGGCGCAAGGCACTGGCAGCGCCGGTCTCATTCGCGGCGGCAGTCTGCAGCCTGCCATTGATGCCTGGCAGTCAGGCGATTATCGCCGTGCCCGTATCATCGCTGAACCACTGGCAGAGGCGGGAGACCCGGATGCCCAATATCTTCTTGGCATGATGTATCATGATGGGCTTGGCGGGCAGGCGGATCAGGCTGGCGCGCGTGTCCTTTATGTCAAAGCGGCCATGGCCGGTCATGCCTATGCTCAGTACACTCTGGGCGAGCTTGCCTATCATGGGCGCGGCGTAGAGCAGGATTTTCACCGCGCCGCCGGCTGGTATAACAAGGCCGCACAATCCAATCACACGCTTGCCATGGTGCGCATGTGTTACATGTATGCCGAGGGGCAGGGCCTGCCGAGAGATCCTGACCGTGCCGCAGAACTGTGTGAAAAGGCCGCCAACAGGGGCGAAAAAGCCGGGCAATATCACCTCGGCCTGCTTTATCTGACTGGCACGGGCAAGCCGCTCAGTTACGAGAATGCGGCAAGCTGGTTTGAAAAGGCCGCGCGCCAGGGCGATGCAGACAGTCAATATAATCTGGCGCTCATTCTTGAGGGCGGACTGGCGGGCGCAGCGCAGCCGGAGCAGGCGGCCTACTGGATGCAGGAAGCGGCTAAAAACGGCGTCCTGCCAGCGTTCACCTCTATGGGGCTGCTGGCGTATAATGGGCGCGGGGTGCCGCAGTCAGATCAGGCCGCGGCGGACTGGTTCCGTCAGGCGGCAGAAGCGGGTGACCCGGAAGGGCAGTTTCTCTATTCGGTAGCGCTGGCCGAAGGTACGGGCACTGCGCGTGATCTGGATCAGGCTTATGCCTGGGCGCAGCGTGCGGTTGCGTCTTCTGCGGGGGAGCCGGAAGAAATTCAGGCGGAGCGTATTGGCCTGCGCGATCAGTTGCAGGAAATGATTTATACGCGACAGAACACGGGCGCGCCGACGCAGATTCTGGCGCGCAATGATCCCCCGCCACAGGCGGTGGCGACGCGGCCAGCCCAGCAGCTGGCACAATCTGCACCTTCATCTGCTGGTGCAGCAGCGGCGGCCGAGCCGGAAGAGGAAGCCGAAAAAGAGCAGGAAGAGCCATCGTCCCGGCCAAGACGCACATTGCGCGATTAGGCTTGCGGCCTGAAAACCGGACTTTTTCGCTAAAAATGTTCGCGTTGCGTTCGAACCCCGGTATGGTCGGCCCATGTCAAAAACGATTCGTATTCTGGGAATTGATCCGGGCCTGCGCTGTGCGGGCTGGGGCCTGATTGAAGTGCACTCAGGGCGCCTCGGATTTGTGGCAAGCGGAACAATCAAGCCGGATGTGAAGCAAACCCTTGCGCAGCGTCTGGCAAGCCTGTGCGATGCCTTGCAGGATATCGTGAAGCGTGAAGCGCCCGATATGGCCGCTGTGGAAGAAACCTTCGTCAATTCAAATCCGCGCGCCGCCCTGACACTTGGTCAGGCGCGGGGCGTATGCCTGGCGGCGCCTGCCATGGCAGGCGTGCCGGTGGCAGAATACCCGGCAAACACGATCAAGAAATCGGTTGTCGGCGCAGGCCATGCCGGCAAGGAGCAGGTGCAGGCCATGGTGCGCGTGCTCTTGCCGATGTCCGGCAAGCAGGGGGCTGATGCCGCTGACGCGCTGGCCGTTGCCATCTGCCATGCCCATCATGCAGCATTTGCCCACAGGAGGTCTGCATGATTGGTCATTTGCAGGGTACGGTCTTCAGTGTCGGGACGGAAACAGCCGTCATCAGCGTGTCGGGTGTCGGCTATGAGGTGAATGCCATGGCCCGCACCCTTGACCGGTTGACGCCGGGGGAGGCCACGTCTCTCGCGATCGAGACGATGGTCCGGGAAGATTTTATCCGCCTTTATGCGTTTACAGACGAATCTGAGCGGCAGAGTTTTCGTCTCCTGCAAACAGTGCAGGGCGTTGGCGCAAAAGCCGCTCTGGCAATTCTTCAGGTGCTGACACCAGCAGCCCTGCTGGACGCCATCTCTGTTGATGATCATGCTGCCATCGCCAGGGCGCAAGGTGTCGGCAAGAAAATTGCCACACGCATCACGTCAGAACTGGCAGGCAAGACACCCGATCTGATGGCACTGGTCTCGGGGCATCAGGCGCTGGCCGGCGCATTGGGGACACAGGCAGGTATGGGTGTGAAAGAAGATGAAGTCCCGAGCGATACGGGCGTGAAGGCAGACGCAGTCTCCGCCCTTGTCAATCTGGGGTATGACAGCGTGGCAGCCCGCCAGGCTGTGGCCCAGGCGGTGCGGGAGAACAGCGCAGCTTCCGTGCAGGAACTGATCACGACCAGCCTGAAAGGACTGTCCACAGCATGATGACGGCTGGAGAAAATGACCGCGTCATAGATGGTGCACGGCGGCCGGAAGACGCTGATGCGGCGCTGCGGCCCAAGCGTCTTGATGATTTTGTCGGGCAGGCGCAGGCCAAGGACAATTTGCGCATTTTTGTCGAGGCAGCGGCCCGGCGCGCAGAGGCCATGGACCATGTTCTGTTTCATGGCCCGCCGGGTCTGGGCAAAACAACGCTTGCGCATATCGTTGCCAATGAACTCGGGGTGAATTTTCGGGCAACGTCAGGGCCTGTGATTACCAAGGCTGGTGACCTCGCTGCCCTGCTGACAAACCTTGAGCCAAGAGATGTTCTGTTTATTGACGAAATTCACCGCCTGACACCGGGCGTCGAGGAAGTTCTTTATCCGGCGATGGAGGATTACGAGCTTGATCTGCTGATCGGAGAGGGGCCATCAGCGCGCTCAGTCAAGATAGACCTGCCCCGCTTTACCCTGATCGGGGCGACGACCCGGTCGGGACTGTTGACCAAGCCGCTGCTTGACCGGTTCGGTATTCCGGTCCGACTTGATTTTTATACTGAGGAAGAATTATCCGGCATTGTCGCCCGTGGGGCGGTAAAGCTGGGCGTGCAAATGCTGGCCGATGGCGCACTGGAAATCGCACGCCGGGCGCGCGGGACACCGCGCGTCGCCGGGCGTCTTTTGCGCCGCGTGCGTGATGTGGCGCTGGTGGAAGATGCGCCGGTCATCAACAGGGCCGTCGCCGACAGGGCGCTGACGCGCCTTGAGGTCGACAATCTCGGGCTTGATATGCTGGACCGTCGTTATTTGCGGCTGATTGCCGAGCATTTCGGTGGCGGGCCTGTTGGCGTGGAAACCATTGCGGCCTCACTGGCCGAGGCGCGTGATGCGGTGGAAGATGTGATTGAGCCATTCCTGTTGCAGCAGGGGTTGATACAGCGCACGCCAAGAGGGCGTCTGCTTGCCTCCCGGGCTTGGGCGCATCTTGGTCTCGCCATGCCGAAAACAGAAGCAGACATGTTCGGAAAGTAATCATGCCGGAGGCAGGATATTCAGGCAGATCCCTGCCTCAAACTTGTCACACCGGCGAAGGACAGAAAATGAATCAGCACCAGATCGAGATCCGCATCTATTACGAAGATACGGACATGTCAGGCATCGTCTACCATGCCAACTATCTGAAATTCTTTGAGCGGGGACGCACGGAAGCCTTTCGCCAGACCGGTCTTGGACATGCAGACCTTCTGGAGATGACGCCGCCATTGGCATTCGCTGCACGCCGCCTGACGGTTGAATATCTGAGGCCCGCCCGGATAGATGATCTCCTGACCGTCACCTCCGTTGTGACGGAAGCGAGAGGCGCGCGCATGGTGTTCAGTCAGGAAATACATAATGGCGACGCGCTGCTGGCAACAGCCGAGGTGTTAATCGCCTGTATCACGCTGGAGGGGCGGCCCGCCCGCCTGCCGCAACAGGTTGTGGACTATCATCATGCGCAGATCAGCAGGAACGGCGATTAAATCCCGGTTATGCGGGCCATTTCGCCTGTTTCCTGCCACAAATCCGGCTAGTGTGGAAAAACGGAACGCCGGTCATTTTCGTGCTGGCTGAAAAAAACTGGAGAATTGCGGCTTTCCGGCAATGGTCATTCCTGCGCCGGGCGGTTATGGTTAATTTTGGGAAAAAACAGCAGGTGAGGGGTTTCGCTCCATGCAGATCGAGAATGTAGAAACAACAATCAATGGCCATCTGGGCGCTGATTTCAGTGTGCTTGGCATGTTCATGCAGGCAGATATCATCGTGAAGGGGGTGATGATCATCCTCGCCATCGCCTCGGTCTGGTCCTGGGCGATCATGATCGACAAGTCATTCACGCTTTCCCGGCTCAAAAAGAAGGCCGGCAAGTTCGAAGACCTGTTCTGGTCAGGCAAGCCACTCGATGAGTTATATATGAAGATGAAGGACCGGTCCGATCATCCGATGGCCAAGGTCTTCTCCGTCGCCATGGCAGAATGGGACCGCACAAAAGGCATGAGCAATACCGGCCTGGTGGTCAGTGCCCGTGACCGGATTGATAAAGTGATGAATGTCACCATCAACCGGGAACTTGAAAAGACCGAGAGCCAGATGGGCGTGCTGGCCACAATCGCTTCTTCTGCCGTGTTCATTGGCCTGTTCGGGACGGTATGGGGGATCATGAATTCCTTTCAGGCCATCGCCATTCAGGGGGATACCAGCCTGGTGGCGGTCGCGCCCGGCATTGCCGAAGCGCTTTTTGCGACAGCCCTTGGTCTGGTGGCCGCGATCCCGGCCGTGATCGGATACAATCGCTATTCCGGGGCGATCAATTCCTATGCCGTGCGCCTGCAGGGGTTTGCGGACGAGTTTTCCGCCATCCTGTCACGGCAGCTTGATGAGAGGGCGAAGTAATGGCCATGCAGCTCAATGGTGGCGGGCGCGGTGTGCGCGGGCGAAACCGGCCTCTGGCAGAGATCAATGTCACGCCCATGGTGGACGTGATGCTGGTGCTCCTGATCATCTTCATGGTTGCCGCCCCCTTGTTGACAGCAGGCGTTGAGGTGGACCTTCCGGATACGGACGCCCGTGAAATCAGTGAAATTGTTGAGCCATTGTCTGTCTCCATCACATCTGACGGAACTATTTTCGTTCAGGAAACCGAAATTGCCTATGACAATCTCGTGCCTCATTTGCAGGCTGTGGCGGAGGCCGGATACGAGCAGCGGATTTACATCCGGGGGGACAAGGGGGCCACTTATGATGATGTGGCAAAAGTCTTTGGGCGTATCAATGCTGCCGGCTTCAACAAACTGGCGCTTGTCACCGATTAAAGGAGCCGTTTGAGGGGCCCATGCGTTTCGCGATTGTCTCTTCCGTATTGCTGCATGTAGGCGCGTTCATGCTCGCCTATCTTTCGCTGCCGGATTTTCGTGACAATCCGTTGGTGGAAGTCATTATTCCTGTCCAGATACTGAACGAGGCGGAGATAGCTGAAGAAACCTCCGTGCCCGAAACAGTTGCGCAACCGGCGCCTGAACAGGACCCCGAGCCTGAACCTGAAGAGGCCCCGGTGCCAGTACCTGTCGAGCCAGAACCAGAGCCTGAGCCTGTCAGTGAACCTGAAGACCCGGTGCCGCCTTTGCCTGAGCCGGAAGAGCAGCCAGTTGAGGAAGCCCCTGAACCGGAGCCTGAGCCTGTTGAGCCAGAGCCAGCACCTGAACCGGAACCTGTCCAACCGGAACCGCAACAAGAGCCGGAACCGGATAATCTTGACCTCGATTTTCTGGAAGAAGCGCTGAAAGACCTGACACCAGATCAGCCCGGCGCGGATCCGCGCGAGGTACCCAATGCCGTTCCCGGAGAACGCAATCAGGACAGGATTGGCCTCGGTCAGCAATTAACGGCAACAGAGTATGATCGCATCAAGGCCCACATTGAATCGCGCTGCTGGAACACCCAGTCATTCATCGGCGCGCCAGAGCCGGAAAAGCTGGTGGTGCGGGTCGAATTTGTGTTGAACCGGGACGGGACGCTGGTGGGCAATCCGCAGGTCCTGAACCAGACCCAGATTGCTATTTCGGGAAATCCGTTCTGGCGGGTGGCAGAGCGGGCGGCGATTACAGCCGTACGCGAATGCGCCCCTTATGACTTCCTGCCCGAGAACAAATATGAAGCATGGCGAGAAATTATCCTGAATTTCAACCCGTCAGAAATGGCAGGATTGTAAGTGGTCCTGCTTTGCAAAAACGACTAGAGAGTGTCATGATTTTGCCTTGCTGTGGGCGTACCCCACGCACAGATACGAGAATGTGGCAAAATACGAAAATAAAGGCTGTGAAATGAGGATGACGATGCGCGTGTTGAAGATACTGGCTGTTGGGCTTGCTTTTGGCGCAAGTGTGTTCAGTGCGGCAATGGCACGTGTCGAAATAGACATCACCCGGGGTGTCTCGGAGCCGATGCCAGTTGCCATTCCTGACTATCTGTCCGCCGGATCAACATCAGAGGCCCTGAGCCGCAACCTGACACAGGTGGTCATCAGCAATCTTGAGCGCTCTGGCCTTTTCGCACCGATTGATCAGCGTGCCTATGTTCAGAATCTTGGTTCCATTCACGAGCGCCCGCGTTTCGCTGACTGGCGCCTCATCAATGCGCAGGTGCTGGTTGCCGGGGAGGTGATCCCGCTTGATGATGGCCGCATTCAGGTCAACACGCGCCTCTGGGATATTTATGGCAGCGAACAACTTGCCTCAATCGCGTTCAAGACACCGGCAGACAACTGGCGTCGTGCCGCGCACAAGGTTTCCGATTTTGTCTACAAGACGGTCACGGGCGAAGACGGATATTTCGATACGCGCGTGGTCTATATCGCCGAGTCCGGACCCAAGGTGGATCGCACCAAGCGCCTGATGATCATGGATCAGGACGGGGCCAATCCAGTGCCCCTTACCGATGGTCTTGATTATGATGTATTGACGCCGCGCTTCTCGCCAACCCAGCAGCAGATCACCTATCTGGCCCTGTTTGATGATCGCCCGGCGCAGGTTTACCTGTTCAACATTGCCACTGGCGAACAGGAAGAGATCGGCAGCTTCCGTGGTATGACCTTTGCACCGCGCTTTACGCCGGATGGGCAGAATGTCCTGATGAGTGTGGAGATCAATGGCAATTCCGATATTGCCATGATGGATCTGCGCACCCGCCAGCAACGCCTGCTGACCACCAACCCGGCGATTGATACATCGCCCTCCATGTCACCGGAGGGCCGGCAGATTACATTCGCCTCAGATCGGGGTGGCTCGGAGCAGATTTACGTGATGAACACGGACGGCACCAATCAGAGGCGGATCACGTTTGGTGATGGCCGTTACGGCACGCCGGTCTGGAGCCCGCGTGGCGATCTGATTGCGTTCACGCGCCAGTATCGCGGCAAGTTCTATATTGGCGTGATCCGGCCTGATGGCACAGGCGAGCGTCTGTTGACAGAGTCCTATCTGGACGAGGGGCCAACCTGGTCTCCCAATGGGCGTGTCATCATGTTTTTCCGTGAAACGCGTCCCGGTGGGCCTGTGTCGCTCTGGTCTATCGACCTGACAGGACAGAATTTACGAAAAGTACCAACGCCGGGGGACGCATCGGACCCCGCCTGGTCACCAATGTTGCCGTAAAGACGGCGGATACGATAGGATTTTGTGAATTTCCGGCAAAGATTTGGCAACAAATTTCACTGGAATGTTGAAAGATGCGTTTTCTGGGAGTAGCCTACCAAATAGTGGTCGGCATAACGGGGAGCGGATCATGAGTTTGGGGCATGAAGGGGAGCACCTTTCCGCCTGGGTAAATGGCAAATGGAGCTTAAGTAATATGCAAGCGAAGAAAATCTTGATCAAGGCAGGCATGGTCGCAGCGTTATCTGCACTCGCAGCGTGTGCGTCTAACACAACGACACCGGTGGCGGCAGACAAACCGATCGCCCCTCGTCAGGCGGCAGCGCCGAAACCACAAGGCCCTGTGCCTGGCTCTCTTGAGGATCTCAAGGAGAATGCCGGTAACATGGTCTATTTCGATTACGACCAGTACACGCTGACAACTCAGGCAGAAGCTGTTCTGCGCCGTCAGGCAGCATGGCTGAAAGAATATCCGGATGCGCGCATCCGTCTGGCCGGGAATTGCGATGAGCGCGGCACCCGTGAATACAACCTTGCGCTTGGTGCCCGTCGCGCCAATGCAGCCAAGGCATTCCTTGCGTCTCAGGGTGTTGATCCGGCCCGCGTCTCAACAATTTCCTACGGCAAGGAGCGTCCGATTGATCCGCGCTCTAACGAGGCAGCCTGGTCCAAGAACCGGAACGCAACGACATTGCTCGTGACAACAAATTCCGGTTCCTGATTTCAGGGTCTGAATGTCGAATAATCAGAATGCGCTGGGACACAAACCAGCGCATTTTTTTTGCCGTGCGGCAGGCCGAGCCCAAAAGCATGTTCAATTCTGCCCTGAATTTAACGCAAAGCCTTGCGAGATTATGGTAAATCCCGGACAATAAAGGCGAATAGAGGAAGTATCAGATGTCTTTATCCAAGAAGTTCAAGACTGCCCTGGCTATGACAGTCGCGTTGACCATGGCTGGTCCGGCATTTGCCCAATATGGTAATGATCGTGACACGGCTGACCGGATCAGTCGGCTGGAAAGTGCCATCCAGGACCTGCAGGGCGTTGTCTACTCGGTCGAGCAGACTGCCTATGCGTCACCTGACTCGATCTATCAGGATTATACAGCGGATAATTCGTACACAGGCAATATGTCCACGCGCGTCGGCCAGCTTGAACGTGAGCTGCAGAACCTGACCGGGCGCATTGAGCAGGTTGCCTATCAGATAGAGCAGAACTCCCGCCGTCTGGATACACTGACAGCGGCACTGTCGTCTCCGGGTGCCTCGGCACCTGTCTCCAATCCCCTGGGCGGTGAGGTCTATGGTGAGGTATATGACGACAATACCTATAGCCTGAACGATCAATATAGAGATCAATCTACCGGCCGCGCTGACTCAGGTATCTCTGGCGGCCCAACTGACCTCTCCACCACAGGTGCCGTCTCAGGCGCGCCATCCGCAGAGTCTTCTGCGCGCGCATCAGCTTGTGCTGGTTTCCCTGTTGGCGATGCAAACAGCACTTATGATCAGGCCTTCGATTCACTGCTCAATGGTGACTATGGTCAGGCAGAATGCAAGTTTCAGGCATTTCTCGATACGTACCCTGAAGACCCGCGCGCGCCGGATGCGCAATTCCGTCTCGGCGAAATTTTTCTCGCAACAGGGGCAAATCTCGATGCGGCGAGAGCTTTCCTCAATCATGTGCGCACCTGGCCGGGTGATGCGCGTGCACCGGAAAGCTATCTCAAGCTGGGCACGGCTTATTCTCGTCTTGGCAAAACAGAGGAAGCCTGCCGGATATTTGATGTGACATCATCGAAATATCCGAATGCGGCCCCGGCAATACGCCAGCGTCTGGCGGTTGAGCGTGGCTCTGCCGGTTGCTAGAGCATCAGCCGGTTTCGGCGCAGGAGGCTGAAGAGCACCTGCGTCCGGTCATTTCATCAACAGACAGGGTTGCAGTTGCGGTTTCTGGCGGCGCTGATTCCATGGCGTTGCTTTGGTTGTTGACCTGTTTGATGCCGGCATCGAACATTCTCGCACTCACGGTTGATCATGGCTTGCGCGAGGGGTCTGCACGCGAAGCAGGTATCGTTGCGACCTGGTGCCGAGAAAAAAATATTCGCCATCAAACACTTATCTGGGAAGGCAAAAAACCGGTCAGCGGTCTTCAGGATGCTGCCCGGCGCAACCGCTACAAGTTGCTCATCCGCGCCTGCGAAACAGAGCAGGTCAAAACATTATGCACGGCGCATAACCTTGATGATCAGGCAGAGACGGTTTTCGCACGCCTTGCCCGCGCAAGCGGCCCAGCGGGTCTGCGCGGCATGGACAAGGCAACACCTGTTGCTGCCGGAGCAGGGGCGAGCATGTTGCTGGTCAGGCCGCTGCTTGACCTGCCCCGGTCCCGCCTGCGCGCCACGGCGAAGGCACAAAGCCTGCCATTTTCTGACGACCCGTCGAATGAAGACGGCGCCTTTGAGCGTGTGCGCCGCCGGGCTTTTCTGGCCGCCATCGATGCGCAGCATCTTCTTGAAAAAAAAATGCTGGTGCATCTGGCTGAAAAAATGCGCGTCACGGCTGAGCAGCAGGCGCATCACCTGTCCGCAGTGATGCGCAAGACAGGATGTTATGTGCATGGCAGCGGCGCTCTGTGTCTTACAGCTTCTGCTTTCAAGGCTCTGGAAAATGCCGAAAAAAAAATCCTGCTGGCCCGGCTCGTATATGCTGCCGGCGCAGGCGATTATGAGCCCTCACAAAGCAGCGTTGCGCAAGCTGTTGATGCTGTCCAAAGGGTTGCTGCCACCACCTGCGGCGGTGCCCTGATCCGACAGGTTGGTGAAAACCTGTATGTCATGCGCGAACCAGCCGCCTTGCTCGGCCGCCGGGATCAGCCGGGTGTTGCAATTTATCAGAGGAGTGTGCGCGAAAAAAAAATCCTCTGGGACAATCGCCTGATTGTGACCATGCCGGAAAATACTGACCTGACCGGCAGCGCCAGGCTTGTGCCGCTTGGTGACAGTGCGCAGGGGCCAGAGCAGCTGCGCCTTCTGGCCAGCACCATGCCGGCACTGAGTTTGGACGGTGAGATTATTGCTGTGCCCGCTTACGTAAAAAACATGCTGCACCCTGCGCACGCACCTTGGAACGGGCAGACAACTACCCTAGATATGAACTTGCTTATAAAAGAACGGCTTAAGCGTCAGGTCGTACGTTTTTAAGGAAGGCGGGCAAGACTACTGTAATCTTTCCCTGTCAGGATAACCGGCGGCGCGCAGAACAGGATTTTTTCATGAACGGACGTAACTGGCTTCTCTGGGGTGTCATGCTCATCATGTTGTTGCTGATGGTGCAGTATATCAGCTCATCCGGCACGAACACGAACACCCGGCAGCTGAACTATTCTGAATTTGTCGGGATGATCGACAATCAAGAAGTAAGTGAAGCCGTTATTGATGGTGACCGTGTAACAGGCACATTGCAGAATGGCTCGACCTTTGTCGTTAATGTGCCGCTGGAAAGCAACGTCGCTGATCGTCTTGCCGAAAATGGCGTTGAGACCACGATCAAGCCGGAAGAAGAGCTGCCGTTGATGCTGGCAGTCATCTTCCAGCTTCTGCCATTCATCATTCTCCTCGGGATCATTTTCTTTGCCATGCGTCAAATGCAGGGGGGCAGCGGCAAGGCCATGGGTTTTGGCAAGTCCCGCGCGAAACTGCTGACCGAGCGTCATGGCCGGATCACGTTTGATGATGTGGCCGGTATTGATGAGGCCAAGGAAGAACTTGAGGAAATCGTTGATTACCTGAAAGACCCGATGCGCTTTCAGCGTCTTGGCGGTAAAATTCCCAAAGGGGCGCTGCTGGTTGGCCCGCCAGGTACGGGTAAAACCCTTCTGGCGCGTGCGATTGCAGGCGAAGCAAACGTGCCGTTTTTTACCATTTCCGGTTCGGATTTTGTTGAAATGTTCGTCGGCGTTGGTGCCTCGCGTGTCCGGGACATGTTCGAGCAGGCGAAAAAAAATGCCCCATGTATCATCTTCATCGACGAGATTGATGCGGTTGGTCGCTCACGTGGCGCCGGTCTTGGAGGCGGCAATGATGAGCGAGAGCAGACGTTGAACCAGCTTCTGGTCGAAATGGACGGATTTGAAGCCAATGAAGGGATTATCCTGATTGCGGCCACCAACCGTCCGGATGTTCTTGATCCCGCCTTGCTGCGTCCAGGCCGTTTTGATCGTCAGGTCGTTGTCCCCAACCCGGATCTGGTCGGGCGCGAAAAAATTCTTGCCGTTCACATCAAGAAAGTGCCGCTAGGCCCGGACGTGAATATCCGCACCATTGCACGGGGCACGCCCGGTTTTTCCGGTGCTGATCTTGCCAATCTGGTCAATGAAGCAGCCCTTCTGGCTGCCCGGCGCAATAAACGCCTCGTCACCAATCAGGAATTTGAGGACGCGAAAGATAAAATCCTCATGGGCGCAGAGCGCCGCTCCATGGTGATGGATGAAAAAGAAAAACGCAACACAGCCTTCCACGAAGCTGGCCATGCGATTGTCGCGTTGACCGTGCCGGAAGCTGATCCCGTTCACAAAGCGACGATCATTCCCCGGGGGCGGGCGTTGGGGCTGGTCATGCAGCTGCCTGAGCAGGACAAATACTCCATGAATTATGTGCAGATGACGTCACGTCTTGCCATCATGATGGGGGGCCGGGTCGCAGAAGAACTGAAATTCGGCAAGGATCAGGTAACCTCGGGGGCATCCTCGGACATTGAGCAGGCGACAAAACTGGCGCGCCGGATGATTACCCAGTGGGGCTATTCCGACGAGCTTGGCTTTGTCGCCTATGGTGATAACCAGGATGAAGTGTTCTTGGGCCATTCTGTGTCCCGCACCCAGAATGTTTCTGAGGAAACCGCCCGCAAGATTGATCTCGAGATCAAACGACTTGTGGATGAGGGCTTCAACACCGCCAAAAAAATCATGACCGAGCGTCGCGAGGAATGGGAACGGTTGGCAGAAGGCCTTCTGGAGTATGAAACGCTGACAGGTGAAGAAATCCAGAAACTCCTCAACGGCGAAAAAATTATCCGCGAAGACCTGGATGAAACACCTTCCGATCCGCCGTCCTCAGTGCCTACGGCTGGCGCTCCGACAGGTGATGCACCTGACGCTGAACCGCAAGGAGCATGATCCAGGATGACCCTTCTTGCCTCATCGCGCGTATCTGTTTTTCTGGCCACCGCCAAAGCGGATGAGGCAAGGGTTTTCTACCGGGATACACTGGGCCTGACCATGACAGAGGATAACCCGTATGGACTTGTCTTCGACCTGGAAGGCGCAGAACTTCGGTTATCCAAGGTAGCCGGCTTCACGCCATTCCCGTGGACGGTGCTGGACTGGCACGTTCAGGATATCGCAGCCACCATGAAAGCGCTGGCCGCCAAGGGCGTTGAATTTACCCGGTTTGACGGCATAGACCATGATGCGGATGGCATCTGGACGACACCTGATGGCAAGGCACGCATCGCGTGGTTTCGGGATCCGGATGATAATGTGCTGTCTGTCTCGCAACGTAGCTGACAGAACAGGTAAGCAATGACCTACAGGATCATGGGGATCGTCAATGTCACGCCGGACAGTTTCTCCGATGGCGGACAACATGCGACGGTCGATTCAGCCATAGCCCACGCATTACGCCTTGCTGATGATGGGGCGGATATCCTTGATATTGGCGGAGAGTCCACGCGGCCCGGCGCTGAAACAGTTCCGCTGGCCGAAGAATATGCCAGAGTCATTCCCGTGATCGAAAAACTTGCGGCGCAAACCACAAAAATAATCTCTATCGACACAAGACGACCTGAAATCGCACAGGCTGCCATGGAGGCAGGTGCCGGGATGTGGAACGACGTTTCTGCCCTTGGCTTCAGTGAGCGCAGCCTTGGCGTGGCCAGAAAACTGAAAGTACCCGTTGTCCTGATGCACGCCCAGGGTACACCCGAAACCATGCAGGATAATCCACGCTATACGGATGTTGTGCAGGATATAAAGCTCTGGCTTGCCCGGCGTATCCACTTTTGCGAGGAGAACGGCCTGCCCAGAGAGCGCATCATCATTGACCCGGGTATTGGTTTCGGGAAAACACTTGAGCACAATCTTGCCATTCTGGGCGGACTGTCGGAGATGAAAGATTTGGGCTGCCCGGTTCTGCTGGGGGCGTCACGTAAAAGCTTTATCGGTATGATAGACAAGAATGCGCCTGCTGGCCGACGCCTCGGCGGATCCATAGCTGCCGCGTTGACTGGTGTCTCACAGGGGGCTGAAATTTTTCGTGTTCACGATGTAGCAGAAACCCGGCAGGCGCTTGCCACATATTCGGCAATGAAAAGTGTTAACTGTTAGCTGTCCCTGTTGTGCTAGGCTAAGGGATAATACCAGAACGAGAGCAGAAGATGATAGCTCAGGAGAATGACGATGCGCGGTGATGACAACAGCAAGACCGAGCGGGAAATATTTGGCACGGATGGCGTGCGCGGCATGGCTAACACAGGTGCCATGACACCAGCGAATATATTGCGCCTTGGCATGGCAGCAGGCCGGGTTTTCCGCCGGGGCGACCATCGCCATCGGGTAGTGATCGGCAAGGATACACGGCTTTCAGGTTATATGATTGAGCCAGCCCTGACCGCCGGCTTCACCTCCGCGGGCATGGATGTTTTCCTGCTAGGGCCGTTGCCGACGCCTGCCATGGCCATGCTGACCAGGTCATTGCGGGCTGATCTCGGGGTCATGATTTCCGCGTCGCATAATCCGTTCCATGATAATGGCATAAAGTTTTTCGGGCCAGACGGGTACAAACTGTCTGATATGGTGGAGCTTGAGATCGAACGCCTGATGGCTGACGGACCGGATGTAGGTCTCGCCCCAGCTGGTGACCTTGGCCGTGCCAAACGCATTGAAGATGCAGGCGCGCGCTACATAGAGTTTGCAAAATCCACATTCCCGCGGGGCTTGTCTCTTGAGGGTATGCGGATTGTTCTCGATTGTGCCAACGGCGCTGCCTACAAAGTGGCCCCGACAGTATTGTGGGAACTGGGTGCAGACGTGAAAACGATTGGCGTCGAACCAAGCGGCTTCAATATCAACCGGGCTGTTGGTTCTACGGCACCCAAAAACATGACTGAAGCTGTGCTGGAATATCGGGCGGATATCGGCATCGCGTTGGACGGTGACGCAGATCGCGTAGCGATTTCCGACGAAAAAGGTCGCCTGATTGATGGCGACCAGATCATGGCGACAATCGCAGAGACCTGGCAAGTCGAAGGGCGTTTGCGCGGGGCAGGGGTCGTCTCAACGATCATGGCCAATATGGGATTTGAACAATTCCTGACGGAGCGAAAGCTGGAATTGATCCGTACAAAGGTGGGTGATCGATATGTGGTTGAGGCCATGCGCGCGAAAGGCATGAATATCGGCGGCGAGCCTTCCGGGCACGTTATATTGAGTGATTATGCCCAGACCGGCGATGGGCTTGGAACAGCATTGCAAATTCTGGCAGTGCTGGCAGAAGGCAACAAGCCAACCAGTGATGTCTGCCATCGTTTCAAACCATATCCAAGTCTGTTGCAGAATGTGCGTTATGGAGCAGGTGATCCGCTGGCGGAAGAGACTGTGCAGACAGCGATCAAGGAAGGCGAGGCCGCCTTTAATGGAAAGGGCCGCGTCGTGATCCGCAAATCCGGTACTGAGCCGGTGATCCGCGTCATGGCGGAAGGCGAAGATGAAGCTCTGGTCAAGCGGGTTGTTGGTGACATTGTTCGTGAACTTGAAGCGGTAACGTAACAGGAAAGAGGCAGAGGTATGCTCAAAGGGCTGGCAGTCATCGGCATACGTTTAGTCGCTTTGAATGTGCTGGTGATAGGCATACAAGCATTTATGGGCATTGCCTATTGGCCTTCAGAGGATCTCTCATCATCCTACTATGTGTATGCAGCCTTAAATTTTCTTCTGACGATCTTGCTGTGGGCTATTGCTCCATCATTGGCGAGTTTATTGACGTCGGGCGTGCAAGATATTGACATAAGGACTGGTGATCTCACGGCGCGCACGATCATACTCAGCGGTTCTTTCCTCATAGGCCTTTACCTTACAATCAAGGGTGTTGTGGCTCTCACGGTTTTATTGCCAGGAGTTATCGTGGCGCTGAGTGATATGATGGGTGACCATTCAGCGACATTTTCAGACTCCTATCAAGCCACAGGTTGGAATTTCACTCTTTTGCCAAGAGTAGCAGAACTAATGATTGGGATGCTAATGATGGGCTGGTATTATCGTGCCTCCAAAAAGCTGCCTGCCGAGTAATGAAAGGGCGCATACTCATTATCGCGGGCTCTGATCCTTCAGGCGGCGCGGGCATTCAGGCTGATATCAAGACGGTCACTGCCCTTGGCGGGTATGCGATGACGGCAATCACAGCTGTCACGGTACAGAACACAACAGGCGTTACAGATGTTCACCCGATCCCGGCTTCTGTCATCAAGGCTCAGGCGGAAGCCTGTCTGCAGGATATTGGTGCTGATGTTATCAAACTCGGCATGATCGGTTCTGTAGACGTTGCCAGAGTTATTCATGAGGTGCTGCTGACTGTGCCGGATATCCCGGTTGTTCTTGACCCGGTGCTGGTGGCAACCAGCGGTGACACGCTGTCTGGTAATGATGTAGCAGAATATATCACCTCGCAGCTCTTGCCATTGTCCGCCGTCGTCACACCAAACCTGCCGGAGGCGGCTTTGCTGTCAGGTATTGAGATAACTGACGATACATCTAGGAATGCTGCCGCACAATTCCTTATGGAAAAAGGGGCCGGAGCTGTCCTGCTGAAGGATGGTCACGGCGATAGCGCAGAAATCAGGGATGCACTGTATACTGCTGACAAAGTCGAGATTTTCGCCAACCCCCGCAGGGAAACGCGGCATACCCATGGCACTGGCTGCACACTTGCTTCAGCGCTTGCAACAGGTCTGGCGCAAGGTAAGAGGCTTTGCGATGCGAGCCGTCTTGCGATCGACTATACGCAGGAAGCGATCAGGCGCGCACCTGGTTACGGGGCAGGCAACGGCCCGCTCAACCATGCGCATACGGTACAATAAAAAAGCCCGGACACAATGTCCGGGCTTTCCAGATTATACCTGATCGCTATGGATTAATTATAGCTTTTCTTGATTTCAAAACCGAAGACCGGAGGCTCGTTCACAAAGCCGGTCAGGTTATTGAAGTCGATGCCGCCGCGTAGTGACTCATCGTTGAATATGTTGCGACCGAAGGCCGCAACTTCCATATCTCCATCCGGGCTGACATAGCCAATACGCACGCCAACTTCCAGCAGATCATCGCTCTGGAATTCTGCACTCTCATAGAGGAAGAAGTTCTTGTCGCTCTCGTAGACTACATCGGTAAAGACAAATGTTTGCCCACCATTTGGCAGAGGCTGTGAGAAACGCGCTGTAGCGTTGGCAATGATCTCTGGCGCATGTGGCAGATCATTTCCATCAATAGAAACAAGGCCGGTTGGCGCGCCTGTTGAGTCCACCTGTGCAGGATCAAGTACGGTACAGCCGCCATCGCATGGCTGGATGAACAGGTCTGGATCGTCAATCTCTGTGTTGTTGTAGCTGAGACCGGCTGTAAAGGCTGCGTTCTCAGAAGCCGCGTAGCGGGTTTCAAGTTCGAAGCCGTAACCGTTCGTCGTGTCAGCATTGACCAACTGGTTGAAGTTTGCACCACCACCAACAGCAGTCAGTTGCTGGTCAGAAATTTCATACGCGAAACCCGTCAGGCTGTATGAACCGCGACCTTCGGCGAAATCACCTTTCACGCCAGCTTCATAGGAGATGATCTCTTCTGTTTCAGCTTCAGTGATCACATCGCCAAACAACAGGCGACCCTGGAACGCAGGTGCACGGTGGCCAGTTGCAACACGGCCAAACACGCTTGTGTCATCATTGACGGCATATGTTGCGCTGACATCCCAGCTTACAAAGTCATCGTCGCTGGACCGGTCAGCCGGTTGAGCAACATTTGGTACGCCAAGAAATGCCAGTGGTGACTGTACACGCTCTGCCGAGAAGTCTTTCTCGTCATTAGAATACCGCAGACCAGCCTGCAGGGTCAGCTTTTCAGTTGCTTCGTAATTCACGTTGCCAAAGAGCGCCCAGGCTTGCGTATCCTGGCTTTGGAAGGCGTAACCGTTTTGCGGATTGCCCGGAGCCAGTGAGTCAAAGTTGAAGCTGTCAATTTCAAAGCTCTCATCGAAATAGAAGAAGCCCACCATGTAATCAACAGCACCCAGATCATTGGATGTCAGACGGATCTCCTGGGTGATTTGCTCATGCTCAGGAAGCCCATCAGCACTTTCAGCCGTGAACGGGATTGGAGAAGGCACATCATTGCCGATGAAGGAAGCGCCGAAACCACCATCAATATCGCCGCGGGAGAAGACTTCGACGTCTTTCCAGCCTGTGATTGAGGTGAGAGTGTGATTACCAAGGTCATAGTCAAGCGTCATGGTCGCGCCGTAACCGCGCACTTTTTGCTTGTTTACACCGTCATAGAAGACTTCATCACGATTGAAAGCAGGCTGGATATTGTCTGTACCAGGTTGAATAATATTGGCCCGGAACAGGCGAGCCGTGCCATCAGAGCCCCAGCCATGTACATTAAACAGGGCTGTCAGTGGTCCTTCATTATCGTAGAGCAACTGAGCGCGCCAGCCAAAATCATCATAACCGCCAAGTTCATCTTCAGGACCATCGGCCAGATTGTCGACCCAGTCGTCACGATGGAGATAAGTACCGGACAAACGCAGAGACCATTGGTCATTGAGTGGGCCGTTGATCATTGCCTCTGTACCAACGGTATTGAAGCGTGCCCAGGAAGCGCTGGCATAGGCCTCAAATTCGTCTGTAGGCTTCGCAGAAGCGACCTTCACAACACCAGCTGGTGTATTGCGGCCGAAGAGGGTGCCTTGTGGCCCGCGAAGGACCTCAACCTGTTCAATATCAAACAGCGGCAAGCCTTTCAGGACAGGGTTTTCCAGAACGATGTCGTCATAAACGAATGAAACCGGTTGAGAGGCATTCAGGTCAAAGTCTGTATTGCCCAGGCCACGGATATAAAAGCGTGGGAACGTGCGGCCGAAAGACGATTCGATTTGCAGGCTAGGCACGCGCGCAGACAGGAAGCGCACATCTACGCCGGCAGATTGCAGAACGTCCAGTTCCTCTCCGCCAACGGTGCCGACAGAAACCGGCACATCCTTGATGTTTTCAGCCCGCTTTTGCGCTGTCACGATAATTGTATCACGATCGCCCACTTGCGCATGGGCCGCAGTCAGACCCAGTGCAGCTACGCTCGCTGTGGTCAGCAAACTGGCACGTGTGATTTGGTTCAGATTGGATTTTTTCATGAGTTAAGGTACCCCAGTGTTGATAAAATTGCCTGTGCGTTGACGCCCGACGATTTCCGTCCCGTTTATTATTGAATTTGCCCGCGCTTATATGACAGCGCGTGTCAAATTACTGTCACATCACTGCAACACTTCGGGCTGCGTCGCATGTTTGTGTCGCAGGCTTAAAAAAGGGGAATAAATTCAATGCTTAAGAGTGTTGAAAACTCTTCTCAGCAGTTTTTTTCGCGGCAGTTCTGTGTGTCACCATGTCATGATGCAGTTCAGAGATCATCTTACTGCCTGTGTTTTTGAACAGGCAGGGAATCAGCCCGTGAATGACGCAGGCAAAACCGGCAAATATCATGGAAAAACCGAAGCGGGATGCATTACCAAGATGCTCTGTGTAGCTTTCGTTAACCGTCTTGGGGTGCTCCAGAAAGACCTTCTTGATCATGCCCTGTGTCTCCATGTTCGATAATGAAATCTCCCTTACATATTAGATAATCTAATGCGTGAATGTTTCACGATAATGGGTCTGGAAATAGTATTTCCTGTGAAAAATTATCGTGCTAATCATATAGTATGGAAAAATTTGATGAATTGGATCGAAAAATCCTTCAATCGTTGCAGGTTGATTCTGCTGTTGGGGTTGTGGAGCTGGGGGACAGGGTTGGCCTTTCCCATAATGCCTGCTGGCGCCGAATCAGGCGGTTGCAGCAAGCTGGCATCATCGTGTCTCAGGTCTCTCTGGTTGACAGAAAGGCTGTCGGCTTGCCAGTCACAGCCTTTGTTTTCGTGCGGACCAGCCAGCATGACGATAAATGGCTGGAAACCTTCTCGACCGGGATCAGCGAGATACCCGAAGTCGTGGAATTTCATCGGCTAAGCGGTGAACTTGATTATGTTTTGAAGATGCATGTCCGGGATATTGAAGATTATGACCGCGTCTATAAAAAACTGATCCGTATAGCGCCGCTGGGCGATGTCAGTTCCAGTTTTTCCATGGAAGAAATAAAATACACCACGGCCCTGCCGGTTTGAGCACGTGTGCTTGCCCCTGCCAGGGGAGGTCCAAAAGGGTGGCAACTGGCAGGGGCAATGTTGGGCGTTGTCAGAGTTTGATCACGACAACGCGCCTGTTTTGATTTCCATACCGATAATAACTGCGTGATTTTGATTTATAATACACCCGGACGCTGGCCGGGCGGGCAGGGTGAACGCAGTTGCGCCAGGCAGGCCCTTGCCAGACCCAGGCGGAGGCCGGGCATCTGGTCACCATTTCATCGCGGCGGCTTTCCCGGCGATCCAGCCTGTCCTTGATAACGTCACGGCGATTCCTGTCAAACGCTTCATCCCGGCGTGATTCTCGCCTGTCCCGCCTGTCTTCGACAAGGTCGGGGCATCGCGCCGCGTCAAGGACCCATTGGCCCTGCGCGCGACTTGCTGCGCTTGCTGGTGTTGTGCAGGCAGCCAGTGTTGCGGTAATCATGGCTATACTGAGAAATGTAAACTTCATTGTTCAATCCTTTCTATCAAAAGCTGACCCCCAGCTCTGAACCGAACAGGCAATTGCATTTCCCGTCGATCTGTTCTTAAAACGTGTCAGTGTGTGCAGACCTGTCGCGCGGTCTGCATTTTTTTTCCGGCAAGAGAGCTTTTAGATATGCGGCAAGCCATTATCTCTGTGTTCGCCCTTCTGGTGGCGGCGGCTATTCTGCTTGGCGCAAATGGCTTGCAGTCAACGCTTCTGTCCGTGCGGGCCTATGTCGAGGGCTTCCCCCTCTGGGCAATTGGCTTGATGATGTCGGCTTATTTCGGTGGCTTCGCATTGGGCTGCAGATATGCCCCGCAGTTCATCCGTCGATCAGGTCACGTACGGGCTTTTACGGCTTTTGCGTCTGTCGCGTCTGCTGCGACACTCATGCATGTCCTGTTTGTCGAGCCGATATTCTGGCTCGTCATGCGGTTCATTGCGGGGTTCTGTTTCGCGGCCCTTCACATGATTATTGAGAGTTGGCTGAACGAGAAGGCGACTAATGAAAATCGCGGGCAGGTTCTTTCCGTGTACCGTATTGCTGATTTCAGCGCGGTCACGGCCGGGCAGTTCATGTTGAACATTGCGGACCCAGCCGGATTTGTTCTCTTCGCGGTGGTATCGATTCTCATCTCGCTCTCGCTGGTGCCGGTTGCGCTCACGGCGGCCAGCCAGCCAATGCCGATAAAATCTGCGCGGCTTGATCTGCCGAAGCTGTTTCGGGTTTCGCCACTGGCAGCGGTGGGAATTTTCTGTGTGGGCCTTTCCGGAAGTTCATTCTGGTCTTTGGCACCGGTATTTGTGCAGGATATCGGCTATGATATTTCAGCCGTCGCGCCGGTTATGAGCGCCATGATTTTCGGGGGAGCGATCGCGCAATGGCCGATAGGCTGGATCTCTGACAAGTTTGACCGACGAATTGTTATCATTGTGGTGGCAATGCTTGCGGCTCTTTCTGCCCTGTTTGTGTCGATCAGCAGCAGCATGACCCTTGGTCTTCTGGTGCTGGCGGGTGGCTGTTTCGGGTTTTTTCACATGCCGCTATTTGGTCTTGGTATTGCCCACGCGAATGATTTTGCCGAAGCGGAGGAATTTGTGAGCGTCAATGGCGGGTTGCTGATGCTGTATGGCGTCGGGGCGGTCATTGGGCCGAATATCGGCTCGCAGGTGATGACATTCCTCGGTCCTGCAGCGCTATTTTATTTTAGTTTCTCCGTGTACCTTATTGTTATTGTCTTTGGCATCTACCGGATGACGCAGCGGGCAGGGGCGAGCGCCGAACAGAAAGAAGACTATGTGGCTGTGCCACGCACGTCCCCCGGCGTATTCGAGATGGACCCGCGTGCGACTGAAGAAACGGATGATGAGGGAGCGTCCAGTCAGGCTGGCCCCCCTCAGGATAGCGGCGACAAAAAAGCCTGACCTGACTAAGCGCAATCCAGCAATGAAATTACTTGCCGATCTGCTTGTTCACCATATTCTTGAAGAAGTTCGTATAAGGTGGTGTCAGCAGTTTTGGGGGCAGCCATTTGGGCATCACCAGCACACTGCGCTCATGGGAAAATTCACGGAAGCCGCGCTCGCCATGATAGGCACCATAGCCGGACTTGCCGACCCCGCCAAAAGGGATGTCATCGACAGAAACATGCATCAGCGTACCGTTGATGCAGGCACCGCCGGATGTCGTCCTGTCCAGCACGGCTTCTGCTGCCTTCTCGTCTCTTGAATAGGCATAAAGTGCCAGCGGATGATCGCGCGCGGTCACATGGGCGATAGCTTCATCCGTTGAGCCGACCTCGATGATCGGCAGGACCGGGCCGAAAATTTCTTCCTGCATGACCTTTGAGTCCGCTGACGGATTGAGGATGACAGTCGGCGGCACTTTTCTGCCTGCGGACATTTTTTGCCCGTCGGCTTCTGCTTGCCGCACCTGCGCACCGCTTTTCGCTGCTTCGTCGATCATGTCTGTCATACGCACATAATGCCGGTCAGAGACGATGGCGGAATAATCCTCATTCCCGGCAATATCCGGATAGAAATTGCCCACCGCTTCAAGGATTGCACTGGCATAGGCGTCGCCTTTACCCTGTGGGACCAGCAGATAGTCCGGCGCGACGCAGGTTTGCCCGGCATTATAGAACTTGCCCATGGCGATGGTCTGCGCGGATTTCTCGATATCCGCATCATCCAGCAGAATGGTGGGAGATTTGCCGCCCAGCTCCAGCGTCACCGGCGTCAGGTTCTTGGCAGCGGCCATGGCGACCAGTCTGCCAACCTGCGTGGAGCCAGTATAGAACAGATGGTCGAATGGCAGGCTGGAAAATGCTTCGCCCACTTCCGTCCCGCCGGTCAGCACGGCAACCTGCGTCTCCTCAAACTCCTTGGCGAACATTTCTTTCATGAAATCTGCCGTGTAGGGGGTAATTTCTGAAGGCTTCAGCATGACTGAGTTGCCAGCAGCCAGCGCTGTTGTTAGGGGGATCGCTGCGAGCTGGAACGGATAGTTCCACGGCGCGATAACGCCGACAACGCCCTTTGGTTCATAGCGCACATAGGTTTTGCCGGGGATCGAGGAATGGTTCCAGACACGCCGCTTGCGGCCCCAGTCGTCAAGGTTCTTGCGGATGCTGCGGGCGTTGATGACCGACATGGCGACTTCGGCGCTCAGCGTTTCCATAGGCGAGCGGCTGCCAAAGTCTTTCGCTATGGCTGCAACCAGCTCATCCTTGTGGCCGGCAAACAGCGTCTCAAGGCGCTTGAGCATGGCCTTGCGCTCTTTCAGTGACGGCACGGTGGCAAAGGAGAAAGCCTGTTTCTGCCGGTCAAAAACCGTCTGGAGATGGTCGAGTGACGTTGCGATTGATCCGTCCATACCTGCAATCCTCCTGCATGATGTATTTTTTATAGACAAGTCCTACACCATCCCGGGGCACAGGCGCAAATCACCGCCACGGGCAGAGAACCGTGTTCCCGCGACCCAAAAGACCCGGATGATGGGCAAGACAAGACCCTGGCAGCCCCGGTCACTTTCGTTTTGTCACCTTCGTTTTGTCACCATCGTCCGGCAGGCGGCCATCAACCTACCGGATTGGTAGCCGATCTGCTTCACCCTCTTATGAGCAGGTCTGCATCGGATAATAGGTCATGCCACAAGGGGGCACATAAGTTTTTTCGGTAATGAAGTGAGTGTCGATCGGAACAGGTTTATTGGAAATCGGCGCGATAGTTCACCGGGTTCAAAGCAACCGCTTCTGCTAACGGAGGTGTGAGTTCGAATGCTTTCGGACCGGATGAAAAATCATATAATCGTAATAGTTTGAATCGTGTGGTTTCTTCTTCTGAGAAACATCTTTCGTTTTCGCTCAGAGTCTGAATCAAAAGTCTTTCATATGAAACATGCTCTTGCCAGTCGTCTTGTTGCGATACGGATGTGAGCCATGAATAGCCATGCGATAGCTGAGGTCCAGCATCGTTCCCAATCCTTGGCGAGACGGCGTGATCGCCCTAACCATGCGAATGTGCGTTCTACGACCCATCGCCGGGGCAGGACTTTAAAGCCTTTCATTTTATCGGATCGCTTGATGATTTCCATCCGGAATGGACCGACTTTTTTAAGTTTGCGCTTTAGCTTATCTCCCGTATAGCCACCATCGGCAAAGATATGGCGAAGCCATGGAAATTTGTCTCGCGCTTCCATCAACACCGCTGGTGCGCCGTCGCGATCCTGTACATCCGCGGCATGCACAAGTGCTGTCACCAGAAAGCCTTCCGTATCCGTCAGAATATGCCGCTTGCGGCCTTTTATATTTTTGCCCGCGTCAAAGCCAGTAATACCGCCACTTTCTGTGGTTTTAACCGACTGGCTATCGATCACACCTGCGCTGGGGTGTGGGCTTCTGCCGTGTGCTTCGCGGCATTCAAACAGCAGGCGGTGATTGATCTTTTCCAGCAATCTGTCATCACGCCACCAATAAAAATATTTCTGAACCGTCGAAAAAGGCGGGAAATCCCTTGGTAACATGCGCCATTGGCAGCCAGTAGACGCGATATACAACAAGGCGTTCATGATCTCCCGCATCGGCCACTTGCGAGGACGCCCCATCCGATTTGGAAGAGGTATTTCAGGTTCAATCAAAGCCCATTCGTCGTCCGTCAGATCACTTGCATAGCGCAGGAAACTGCGGTCATAATATGTGCGGGTGGTTTCATTCCAACTCATCTGATCCTCCGTGTCTTAAGCAAACAAAGAGAATCATAAGTCGTTGAAATCACCCAGATACTTTTGGATCAGGCTCTCAGATAAAACGGTGTTAGTTTGTGGCCATTTGTTGTCTTCACTTCAATCAGTCTATCGTCGCCTTGGGGTGTGAATGAACGAATATCGTAACCTGCACCATCACCATCCTCTTGGGAAACCCACCTTACACGGTTAGCTAAATCGGAACGGCCATTATCATTCAGTGACCGGCGCTCCATAAGCAAAGCATATTGCTCACCTAATAGCCCCAGTTTACGATTTCGAGCATCTCTCTTTGCAGGGTCAAATTTCCTGACGAGTCGTATAATGCTTTCGTCATCGTTGCGCTCTCGAGGAACGAATTGAGGGGGGCTCTCAATATAAATTTGAGGCACTTCAGATAATCCAGAATCTGGTTCACGCGTGATTTCAAATATATTCTTGTGCGCGGTGAGGTATCTTTCGATTGCGTCAATTAAAGACGTTTGAAAGTTGTGGCGAGGGCGATACCCCTTGATCCACTGCATGCCTAGTTTAAAAAGAACTGCGCTAATGTTCTGATGTTTGAACTCGATAGCGCCATCAGATTTTTGAATTAGTAATTTCAAATTTCGTCTGTATGCAGATTTATTAAAACTCACTCCCGTTAATTCTAACTCTCGCATGTTAAAATAATCAGCAACGATTAGATCGTTTTGCTGATCAGTCCAGACGCGCCCTACATTATCCTCAGCCATCTTTAATATAGTGTCAGATTTGTATCAGCTTTTGAATACCTCAATGGTACATGTTGGGAGAAAAGATTTCTTCTGACATATCTTATTGCTCATAAACACGAGCGTTAGGGTCGAAATGTCGCCCGTGCGTGATGAGTAAGTTGGACAAAGCTAGGCTTAGGACTCATTGATTGATCCAGAAGATCATCGTAGCTGCGATGCAGATGCTTGAGAAGTATATGTGAGCACAGCGGTCATAGCGGGTGGCGACGCGCCGCCAGTCTTTTAGCCTTCCGAACATGATCTCGACTTTGTGGCGTTGTTTATAGAGAGTTTCGCAAAACTCCGCTGGATGACGCCGTCCTTTTCGCGGTGGGATGTAGGGCTGAATGTTTTTAGCGGTGAGAGCACTGCGAAACTCATCGCTATCGTAACCCTTGTCGCCGATCAGGGTTTTCGCGCCCTCCGGCAGCGCCGGATAGATCAGCTTTGCGCCGATATGATCGCTTGTCTGTCCAGCCGTCAGACACATGATCAGCGGGCGTCCCATGTTATCGACAACGGCGTGAAGTTTTGAGTTCAAGCCGCCTTTTGTGCGTCCAATGTGCCTGGGAAAAGCCCCTTTTTTAAAAGGCTGGACGCGGTGCGATGGGCTTTCAAATGCGTGGCGTCAATCATCAGCGTTTCGGAAACGTCCCCTTGCGCAGACAGGTTCGAAAAGATGCGATCAAAAACGCCCAAGCGGCTCCAGCGGATAAAGCGATTGTATAAAGTCTTGTGCGGACCATATTCCTTCGGCGCATCACGCCAGCGCAAACCGTTGCGGATCACGAAGATGATCCCGGACAATACACGCCTGTCGTCAACGCGCGGAACACCATGGGATAAAGGAAAATACGGCTCAATCCGTGACAACTGCTCTTTCGATAACCAAATCAAATCGCTCATTGCAAAGCCTCCTTTGCAATCTTGAATCACCGTTCGTATCAGATCACAAGATTAATAGGTCCTGAGCCTAGGTGTTACTTTCCCACCTCTTGAAAGATAAGCGTGATATGAGAAGTAATACTTCATCATGCATGTTTTTTGGTGGTCCAGCTTCACAGAAGTCCATTAGGAGTGTAAGGAAGATAGGTAAAAATTCGAAATCGAATGAATCATTAAAGCCATAATTTTTTGCAATATCCCATGCCTTATTGGCGACTGGAGCCGTGAGTAAGGCGTTCTCTCTCGCAGCACAAATACCTGCCTCAGCACTAAGCCATATGTAAAGTCTCTTTCTATTATCATAAAATTTTGCATTGGTGAGGTCCATAATAGACATCGATGTGAGGGCAATTTCCTCAGTGACGAGATTTTCACTATGCCATTCAGTTATTTCTATTTCTTGGCATTTGTGACAGAAGCTACTGTCAAAGATTTCATCCAGTTCAAATTCATTACTGTACTTATTCCACCGAACCCAAGCGTCTAGGGTCTGTACCCAATTTAACTGATTGATTTGTTTGTGCAAAGCGTGATTCAGGGATTTCCGAAAGGGAGTCTTAAATGGCGCGGTTTGATTTGTCGGATGAAGAATGGGCGGTGATTGAACCGTTGTTGCCAAAGGTTAGCCGCGGCCCGAAGCGCAAAGATGATCGTACGATCCTGAACGGCATCTTTTACATTTTGCGCACAGGCGCGCCATGGCGGGACTTGCCGGAACGATATGGACCGTACACGACTGCTTACAATCGGTATAACAGGTGGGGCGAGCGCGGCGTCTGGAAGGGCATATTCGATGCGCTCGCTGAAGAATGTGAGGACAGTCTGATCTTCATAGACGCCTCGATTGTCAAAGCTCACCGCGCAGCGAGTGGCTCAAAAAGGGGGAACTGGCGGAAGATATTGGACGCTCACGGGGCGGTCGCACAAGCAAAGTTCACGTGGCCGTAGATGAAAATGGCAGGCCATTGCGCATTGAGGTCACTGGCGGCCATGTTCATGACAGCCAGGTGATGAATGTCTTCCTCGACTGGGAGATGCCGCCTCTGGCGATGGTCCTGGACAAAGCCTATGGCAGTGCGAAGATCAGGCGCGATATCGCCGATGAAGGTGCGTTGGCGGTTATTCCCGCCAAGTCCAATGCGCGCAATCCGGTCCCGCATGACACCAGCCTTTACGCCATGCGTAATATTGTCGAGCGGTTCTTCTGCAAAATGAAAGACATGAGACGGCTGGCTACACGGTTCGAGAAATCTCGAAGGAACTTCATCAACATGATATATCTCTTCGCAGCAAAATGCTGGATCAATTGAGTCCACACCCTAAATAAACTTGGTCGGATTTGCAATTCGTGCATATCAAGCTTTTCATAAACATCCCTCGCAAGAAATGTTTACATCGACGATTCAAGTTGTCAATTATTATCCAGGGTACTGATAATTAAATATCCAGTTCCTCGCTCACAAATTCTGCATTTTCCTGAATGAAGATGAAGCGGGGCTCGGCTTTTTTGCCCATCAGGCGTTCCACAAGATCGAGCACGTCGTCGGTCTTGTCTTCGGGAATAACCACGCGGGCAAGGATGCGGGTGGCCGGATTCATGGTGGTTTCTTTCAACTGCGCGGGCATCATCTCCCCCAGACCCTTGAAGCGGGAAACATCAATCTTCGCACCCTTCTTGAACTCTGAAGCAATCAGTTTCTCGCGGTGGTCTTCGTCGGTGGCGTAAACGGCCTTTCCGCCGGAAGACAGCTTGAACAGGGGAGGCTGCGCCAGATAAAGACGGCCTTCACGGATCAGTTCCGGCATGCTGCGCTGGAAAAAAGTGATGAGCAGGGCGGCGATATGCGCCCCGTCAACATCCGCATCGGTCATGATGATAACTTTTTCATAGCGCAGATTTTCAAGGTCGAAATTGGCCCCCATGCCAGCGCCAAGCGCCTGCGTGATGTCCTGAATTTCCTGATTGGCGTTGATCTTGTCCCGCGTGGCGGAGGCGACATTGAGAATTTTGCCGCGCAGGGGCAGGATGGCCTGCGTTTTCCGGTCACGCGCCTGCTTGGCGGAGCCGCCAGCGGAATCACCCTCGACGAGAAAGATCTCCGTATTCTCGGCAGCCTGTTGTGAGCAGTCAGCAAGTTTGCCGGGCAGGCGCAATTTGCGTGTGGCGGAGGCTCTGGCGACTTCCTTTTCCTTGCGGCGACGGATACGCAGATCTGCCTGTTCGAGTGTCCAGTTAAGCAGGCTGTCTGCCTGCTGACGATGCCCCGCGAGCCAGTGGTCAAATTCTGCCCGTATGGCTGTGTCCGTCAGTTTCTGGGCTTCATTGGTGGCAAGCTTGTCTTTGGTCTGTCCCTGAAATTCCGGGTTTGAGATGAACACGGAAAGCATGGCACCGGATGTGCCCATGACATCTTCTGCGGTGATGTTCGAGGCTTTCTTGTTGCCCACCATATCCGCATAGGCCTTGAGGCCACGGGTGAGGGCCGAGCGCAGGCCCTGTTCGTGGGTGCCACCTTCCGGCGTGGGGATCGTGTTACAATAGGAATTGGTGAAGCCGTCTGCCACTTGCCCGCCCGGCATGGCAAAACCGGCGCCGCCCCAGACAACGGCCCATTCCACCGTGCCATGTCCACCTTCGCGTTCGACCTTGCCGGCGAAGATTTCGTCTGTCACTGTGGGTTTTGTGCCGACAATGGAAGCAAGGTAATCCTTCAGCCCATTGACGAATTTGAAGGTTTCTTCCGGTGGGGTCGGATCATCTTTTGCAATCAGGGCGGGCGCGCATTTCCAGCGGATTTCGACACCGCCAAAAAGATAGGCCTTGGAGCGGGCCATGCGCAACAGGCGCGCTGGTTTGAATGCCAGTTTATTGCCAAATATCTCCGGGTCCGGATGGAACGTGACGGAAGTGCCGCGCCGGTTGTGGGCGTCACCGACTTTTTTCAGGGGGGAGGTGGGCAGACCCTTGGCATATGTCTGGCGGTACAGGGTGCGGTTGCGCGCGACTTCCACGGTCAGGTCATCTGACAGGGCATTGACGACCGAAATGCCGACACCATGCAGGCCACCGGATGTGGCATAGGCGTTGTTCGAGAACTTGCCGCCTGCGTGCAGCGTGGTGAGGATGACTTCCAGCGCTGATTTTTTCTTGAACTTCGGGTGCGGATCAATCGGGATGCCGCGTCCATTATCGGTGACGGTCAGATGACCGTTCTCGTGCAATTCGACTTCAATGCGGCTGGCATGGCCTGCCACGGCTTCGTCCATGGAATTGTCGAGCACTTCTGCAAAGAGGTGATGCAGTGCTTTTTCGTCTGTGCCGCCAATATACATGCCCGGGCGTTTGCGCACTGGCTCCAGACCTTCAAGAACTTCAATGTCCTTGGCGGTATATTCATCGCCGCCGAACATATCACCGGTTGTTGTTTTCTTGCTGGATTTATTAGCGGCTGCGCGCGCCATAGACTCGACCCTCAACTGTCACAGAAAGCAGTCTCTTAGAGGGTTTCGTGGGAGGGCAGCAAGTCTGCGAGCGAGCGACGGGCGTAAATAAATCTGCGCCTGAGTAAGTGGCGGGTCAGATAAATGGCACAAACGGGATGTCGCGCCGGAAACGGCCCTCGCAGCGTTTCAGCTGCGCCTCATATTTCGATGCCATGGTCGCTAAGACACTGGCCCGGCGGCGGACCTCCGGCTTGCGCTTGTAGCTGCCGCGTATATAGCCGCCAGCGCCTTCATGATAGGCAAGATACTGGCTGTAGGCATCATCCCGGGAAATACCGGCGCGGCGGGCAGAGCTGTCGACATACCAGCCGATGAAGTCCGTGGCGTCGGCGAAATTCTTGCGGCTGGCGCTGCGGTTGCCGGTTTTCTGGCGATATTCATCCCAGGTGCCATCCAGCGCCTGCGCATAACCAAGTGCTGAGGAGGGGCGACGGCCCGGCAGCACCCACAGAAACGTGCCGCGTGCCGGGCGGGCCTTGCGGTCAAATGAAGACTCTTTCCGAATGAATGCAAGCTGCACTTCAATGGGCACGCCCCATTTGCGTTCAGCCCGGCTGGCCGAGCGATACCAGCCGCGATTTTCATCAAAGATGGCGCAGGCGTTGGTCTGGTCGGAAGGCGGTGCGGAGGCACAGGCTGTCAGGCCCGATACCAGGACAAGCAGGATGGCAGCATATTTTGTCAGGCTCATGGGGCGCATTCTGGCAGATTATCCTGAAAAAAGATTTACTGACATCAGCCTGCTATAAACCTGCGCAAAAGAAAAGGCGGCACCTGATGGCGCCGCCCTGTTCATGATCTGATATGCGATCTTTACACGCTGTAATACATCGCGAATTCGACCGGGTGCGGTGTCGTCTCGTACCGGATGACTTCTTCCATTTTCAGGTCGATATAGGCGTCGATCTGGTCATCATTGAAAACGTTGCCTTTTTTCAGGAAGTCACGGTCCTCATCGAGAGCTGACAGCGCTTCACGCAGGGAGCCGCAGACTGTCGGGATACCCTGAACTTCTTCCGGCGGCAGGTCATAGAGGTCCTTGTCCATGGCCTCGCCCGGATCAATCCGGTTTTCAATGCCGTCAAGGCCCGCCATGAGCAGGGCAGAGAAGATGAGATACGGGTTGCCGGAAGCATCCGGGAAGCGTGTCTCAAGGCGCTTGGCTTTTGGTGAGGAAACCCATGGAATACGCACGGACGCGGAGCGGTTGCGGGCGGAATAGGCCAGCATGATCGGCGCCTCAAAGCCTGGCACAAGACGCTTGTAGGAGTTTGTGGTCGCGTTGGAGAACGCGTTGACAGCACGGGCGTGTTTGATGATCCCGCCAATGTAATGCAGGCAGGTCTCTGAGAGGTCCGCATACCGATCACCGGCAAAAGCGGGCTTGCCATCATTCCAGATGGACTGGTGCACGTGCATACCAGAGCCGTTGTCATTATAGACTGGCTTGGGCATGAACGTTGCTGTCTTGCCATAGGCGGCTGCGACCTGGTGCACGATATACTTATACATCTGCATCCGGTCGGCCATGGTTGTCAGGGTAGAGAATTTCATGCCCAGCTCGTGCTGCGAGGGAGCCACCTCGTGGTGGTGCTTCTCCGGCTCCAGCCCCATTTCCGTCATGACAGTCAGCATTTCGGAGCGCAGATCCTGTGCTGAATCTACTGGCGGTACAGGGAAGTAACCCCCTTTCGGGCCAGGGCGGTGAGCGAGGTTGCCACCTTCGTAATCTGTACCGGAGTTATACGGGCCTTCGCCTGAATCAATTGCGAAGCCAGTGCCATTCTGGTCTGTCGTCCAGCGCACATCGTCAAATACGAAAAACTCTGCTTCCGGACCAAAAAAGGCCGTATCGCCAATGCCGGATGCTTTCAGATATGCTTCAGCAGCCTTGGCTGTGGTGCGGGGGTCACGGTTATAGGGCTGGCCAGTGGCAGGCTCCAGAATGTCGCAGAACAGGGACAGGGTCGGCTGCGCGAAAAACGGATCCATAACGGCCGTTTCCGTATCCGGCATCAAAATCATGTCGGATTCGTTGATGGCCTTCCAGCCGGCGATAGAGGAGCCGTCAAACATCTGGCCGTCTGTGAAGAAATCATCATCCACCATTGAGAGGTCAAATGTGACATGCTGCCATTTACCGCGCGGGTCGGTGAAGCGCAGATCAACATATTTGACATCTTTTTCCTTGATTAGTTTTTGAACCTGTTCGGCTGACATCGGGATGAACCCCTCTTTGCTTGGTGTTATCGGTCATGAGCGTCAGATTTGGTTAACGCTTGTGCGCAGTCTGCCAAAAACAGCCTCTCGATCAAGGAAAATTTTTGCACTGCAGCAATTATTTGCAGCTATCAGGCAAATATGCGCCAGCAACGGATAGTTTTAGCATAAAATATAGCACGAAAATGCCAAAACCGGGCCGGGCCACACGTTATTGGCATATTATTGCGTGGTGTGTATTTTACAGGGCTTCGCGGCCGGTCTCGCCAGTGCGGATGCGAATCGCTTCTTCTACCGGGGAGATGAAGATCTTGCCATCACCGATGCGGCCGGATTTGGCGGCTGTTGCGATCGTCTCGACCGCTGCCTGAACGGCACTGTCATCTACGATCAATTCCACTTTCACTTTGGGCAGGAAATCAACCACATATTCCGCACCGCGATAGAGTTCGGTGTGACCTTTCTGGCGTCCGAAGCCGCGTGCTTCATAGACGGTCAGGCCCTGCAAACCTGCTTCCTGGAGGGCTTCCTTGACTTCATCCAGCTTGAACGGTTTGATGATGGCTTCAATTCTTTTCATCGATGTTTTCCCGGTATTGTGCCTGTTGGGGCACGAGATAAGGTTATACGACAGGGGCAACCTGACTTCTCAAGTGCCATAACAGGCGCGATTTTATTCCAAAAATCAAGTGGTTTTGAGGGAAATGTTTGAACTGCTCACAACCGAACAGATGGCCCGTGCCGATCAACTGACCATTGCTGATGGAACCTCCGGCTACGCCCTGATGCAGGCGGCCGGGCAGGCGGTGGCGGACTTCCTGCGACAGCGCTGGAGCCTTCGTCCGGTGCTTGTGCTTTGTGGTCCCGGCAATAATGGTGGTGATGGTTACGTCATCGCACAGAGGTTGCGCGCGGCAGGGTGGCCAGTGCATCTCGCCTCACTAACAGACACCTCTTTACTGAAGGGCGACGCAGCGCTTGCCGAAGCTGACTGGCAGGGCCAGGTGCTGACCCCGGCGGCAATCGACTGGTCTGTGCCGCAGTTGATCGTGGATGCCCTGTTCGGTGCCGGTTTGAGCCGCCCGCTGGAGGGCGCTGGCGCAGAGATTGTCGCGCAGGTCAATCAGCTCGGCCTGCCGGTGATCGCCGTGGATGTGCCAAGCGGTCTCGACGGCAATACAGGCCGTGTAAGGGGTGCATCAATAGATGCTCTGCACACGGTAACATTTTTTCGCGCCAAGCCCGGGCATTATCTGCATCCGGGCAAGCGGCTTTGTGGTGAAGTTCATATCCGGAATATTGGAATTCCGGCACGCACCCTGACCGAGATTGTCCCGAACACTTTCCTGAATGAGCCGGACCTGTGGTGCAAAGTCTTTCCGAAGCCGGACGAAAAAGCACATAAATATGCCAGGGGCGCGGCTTATGTGCTCTGCGGTGGTCCGTTTGAAAGCGGCGCGGCCCGTCTTGGAGCCATGGCAGCTTTGCGCAGCGGGGCGGGGATCGTGAAGATGCTCTGCCCGGGGGCAGCCATGCAGGTGAATGCCTGCCACCTGACAGAAGTGATGCTGCAGCGTGCGGACAGTGCGGCAGATATCAGCGAGATCTTGTCTGACGGGCGCATCACGTCACTGCTTGCGGGACCAGGTCTGGGGGTCGGGCAGATAACGCGCGAGAAAGTGTTGGCAGCCCTCCGGCACAAGGAGCGCGTCGTCTTGGATGCAGATGCCCTCAGCAGTTTTCAGGATGATCCGGAGATGCTGTTTTCTGCTCTGCGGGCGGAGGATGTGTTAACCCCGCATCCGGGAGAATTTACCCGGTTGTTCGGCGATTTGCTGGTAGAAACCGGCGACCGTCTGTCCGCGGTCCGGCTGGCCGCAAGGCGCGCAGGCTGCGTTGTCTTGCTGAAAGGCGATGACACGGTTATTGCCACACCGTCAGGGCAGACCGCCATCAACGCCAATGGCTCACCATGGTTGGCAACGGCCGGATCAGGCGATGTATTGGCAGGCATCATCGCCGGGCTGGTAGCGCAAGGCATGCCGTCTTTTGAAGCAACCTGTGCATCTGTCTGGCTCCACGCGGAAGCAGGTCACCTCAGCGGCCCCGGCACGATCGCGGGAGATTTGGTAGAGGGGTTGCCGAACGTGTTGGGTCAGCTTTGAATATAAAATGCGTATATTGAAGAAACTGATCCTGGCAAGTCAGGAAGAAAACGGGACCACACTTCTTCAATTAGGCCTTATGGCTTGCGCACCCAGCCGTCGGTTGCCTCGACACATTCGCCGGTATTGGCTTTTTCGATCAGGTTCGCAGCTGCAATCTGGCCGACCTGTTGCACGGTGATGCCGCGCTGTTCGGCGATATTGGCATAGGCCGTCTTGCGCTGATTGTTGACCGAGCGCATTTCGCGCTCTGTCTCGGTAGAGATTGTCTTGCCATCCACTACACCCAGATAGCCATCTGACTGTTCGCCAATCAGGCACTGGTCCTTGGCGCTTTCAATGACGTTGTTCTGCGCCATGGCGAGACCGCCGGTGAGGGCGAGCGCCGCAGCTGCGGCGACGAGGGTTGATTTTACAGAAATACGCATGGGTCTTCTCCCTTAGAAAATGTCAGGATTGCTGGAGATCAGGTCTTCGACATCCTTGTCGACCTTGATCAGCAGTTCCTGGGTAATGTTGACATTGAGGTTGATCTCAATCGGCTTGTCTGGTGCTTCCAGCTTCACGGTTGCACAGCCAGCCATCAGGGCGCTGGCCGCTAACAGGGCAACGGGCGCACGAAACTTTGTGTCAGTCAGTCTGGACAGGGCCATCAATTATTCTCCTTCTGCCAGAATGCCGCGGGCTCGTGTCGAGATCATGGCAGGCTGGTCACAAAATCGCGAGAACGTGCCTAATATGTCAGGGCTTCACGCGCTCCGCATCTCCAAATTCCAATTCTAACCCCTTTTCCCCCACCAAGTCATCGAAAATAGCTTCCTTGCTTTGGCGTTGCTGATTGAGCTGCCGGATCAGGCCGGAAAGAGGGGCGTTGATATTGATGTTGAAATGAATGCCGGTGTCGTCGATCGACTGGCTGGTAATGCCTTCAAGGTCTGTGATGCCCTCAAGGCGCAGGCCAAGGCTGACATCCCCGGCAAGGTCGCCATTGATGGTCAGGACAAGCTGGTCGAAATCGAAGGAGCGCAGAGCCTCAAAGGCCAGCTTGCCGCCGGCACCGGCGTTTTCTGCGGCACGCTGCAGGGCAACGCTTTCATAGGCAATCTTGCCGGGCGTAATGGCGCGCAAGGTGCCGTTGCTGATTTTCGCACTGCCACCTTCAATGACCACAGGCAGGGTGCCATCAAGGCGTCCGGCACCGGAGAGGCCGTTCACGCCAAAAAATTCCAGCAACTGGGCAATGTCTATATTACTGACCGTCAAGGGCACGCTGATGGTGCTGCCATCCAGGGGCACCACGGCTTCCGTGATGCTCAGTGTGCCGCCAAACCAGGGCCAGACGGCGGAAAGCACCTGCATGGTGCCATCACCTGGGGCAGAAAACCGGATGTCGCCGTTTTCCAGTTTCAGCGCATCAAGGTCCACCAGGCCGATTTTTGCAGTCTGGACGCCGCGTGTGCGCAAGGGCAAAAGCCCGTCAAACTCTGCGTCGAGGGAGAGATTGCCAGTGCGGGTGACGGCGCGGGTAGGGCCGTTGAAAGTCAGGCCGTCCAGGGTGACGCTTGCGCCAGTCTGCAGGCCTTCACGCGCCAGCCGCAGCTGGACATTACCGGAAATGTTGCCGCCCGCATTTTCCACGTAACCTTTTAGGACTGGCAAGACATCGGTCAGTTGAAAACCCTCAGGGTTCAGCGTGAGCGGGCCGAAATTGAGCCGGGCTTCGCCGTCACGCGCGGTCAGGTCATAGTCACCTTGCAATGTCGAAAAACTGTCTGCCCCCGGAATGGCCAGATCACCGCTGAAACTGGCCTGTGCATCCCTGACGGTAAAGTTTCCGCTGAAGGAAAGCGGTGAGAAGGCGGTCGGTATGCGCAGGTCTTTCAGCGTGACGGTGTTTACGTCGCCGCTCATGCTGATGCTGCCGTCCTGATAGACCGCCCGTCCGCGCCCGTTCATGGCAGAAAGGTTGATAAGCTGATTGAGATCAATGCTGCCGCCATAAAGGCCTGCGCGTGCGGTGGCCGTGCGGTCTTTGATATCCAGACTGACGACAGCGCGCGGCGGTCGCCCTGTAATTGTAGTTTCGCCGATCTTTGTGTTCAGCGTGCTGGCGGTGATGATACCGTCTGCTCTTGCCACCAGCGCGCCTGTCTCATCCAGCGCTGCCGTCAGGACAATCGGTCCGGCAGCAGGGGGACAGAAGGCGGCATTGGTAAAGCGGAATGCGCCATTGCGCAGTGTGGCCGCCGGGCGCGCCAGTTCGATGCAGCCGCGCGGCACCGTTACTTCTGCTGTGCGGGTTTCTAGATTGGCCTCTACGGAAAAATCGCCCGAAAGGGGCAGATTGCGCAGAACCATGTTGTTGGTTTCAAGGCGTGAGGGCCCGCCGCTGATCCTCACATCCCCGCTGACCAGCGGTCCGTCAATCTCGCCTGAAAAACTTGCTGAGCCTGGTATCAGGGTGAATGTGTCTGCCTTCCATTCAGCCGTCGTGAAATCCGTCCTTACCCGGATCGGACCATCTCCTTCGCGCGCTATATCAATATGGCCCCCGGCGGGGGATGCTTTGAGGCCGTTGATACCATAGTCCAGATTCACCCATGAACGGGTGTCAGACCAGCGCCCGATAATGGTGCCGGCTGGTGCGCTCATCACGATGTCGAGGCCGGTATCTGTCTGGGCGGAGACATAGTTCTCATTGATGTTTTCAAGGCTGATGATCCCGCCCGCCAGCGTGATGAGGCCGCGGGCAGAAACGGCACTGGTGACGGGCATTTCTCCTGCGGCAAAGATCACATAATCTTTATAGGGAGAAAAAACATCGAGTGGCATGGCAGGTGCTGTGAGGTTGAAGGTTGCCCGTGCCTCGGTGTTATCGCGATCCTGCGCGAGAGAGAGGAAATCTGTCCCGGAAAAGGAGAGGGTCGCCTGCAGGTCAGGATAGACCCGGCCACCATTTTCAACCGAAAGCGCAGCGGCGGCGGCACCGTTGAAGCTGCGATCCGGGCGCATGGTGATGCTGGTTTCAAGCGCTGTCTCTTTCAGCGCTGTGTCACCATACCGGAAAACCCCTGAGGTGGCGGATAGTGTTGCCTGTCCGCCAACACGCCGGTCATATTCGGCCTGCAGGTGCAGACTGGCCTCACCGAAGTCTGATTGCAGAAGAATGTTGATATCCGACAGCGTGACCTGATCGAGCGTGAAGCTGGTGCTGTCACCGCCATCGGCGCCGCTGCGCAATTCGGCAAGGGGCAGACCGGCGATGGTCACATCATCTTCTGTCTGCGTGACCCGCAGGCTCAGGCCGTTCAGCGTGACGCGCTCAATCCTGCGCGCTCTCAGGTCAGCGATGGTCCAGTCAGCGCGGGCGCGTGTCAGCGTGAGGAGGGGCTTGCCGGCCTGGTCCGTACCGGCAGACAGGTTCTCTATAATGATGCCATCCCGTCCAAGGCCGGAAACCGTCAGTTCTGCCGGGGTCAGGCCACGTGCCTCCAGAGCCTGGCGGGCATAATGCTCTGCGATATCAAGGCGCCAGAGATAGAGCCCGGCCACGATCAGCATAACCAGGAGCACAATACCGACAGGAATGAGTAAAAGGCGTTTCACAAACTCGGATACTTTCTACGCAGCGATAGTTTACCAGACATTCGTGCTAACTGTCCTGAACTATTCCGGCAAAAAAGCGGCGCACGAAACCCGTTGCTATTCGTTGTCAATCCTCTCTCGACAACCGATGCAATTCTGCTAAACAGTCGCGCTCGCCTTGAAGGGTGGCCTTTGGACGGGTGTTCCCGACCTGAGGCCGTTTATTTTTGCGGCTGTGGCGGAATTGGTAGACGCACCAGATTTAGGTTCTGGCGCCGAGAGGTGTGGGAGTTCGAGTCTCCCCAGCCGCACCATTCAAGCCTGATTGGTCTCTGGCCAAAAAATTGATCCGGTGGATCGGTTTGACAGGTTGAATGCGCAGAACAGGGTGAAAGAGAGTTTTGGGTGTTGATGCCCGCAGATTAACGGTCCCGGCAGGGACGAACCGGTTGAAGTCAGGAAGCGACGAAAATGGAAGTCATAGAAAAGAGCAGCGAAGGCCTGTCACGCGAATTCACCATCAAGGTGCCATTCACAGAGCTGGATGGAAAACTTTCCGCCAAGCTGGAAGAAATGAAAGGCCAGGTCCACCTCAAGGGGTTCCGTCCGGGCAAGGCGCCGGTTTCCTTCCTGAAGAAGATGTATGGCAAGGGCATGATGGGGGAACTCATTCAGGAGACAGTGAATGAGGCCAGCCAGAAAGCGCTTGATGACAACAATCTGCAACCGGCCATGCCGCCGCATCCGCATTTTCGCGATGGACTGATTGATGATGTTGTCGCCGGTAAGGCTGACCTTGAATATGACATGCATGTCGAGGTGTTGCCGGAAATTGAACCGGCAGATGTTGCCTCACTGAAGCTGACCAAAATGGTTGCCGATGTGCCGCAGGAAGATATTGACGAAACCCTCAAGAACATTGCTGACCAGAACAAAAGCTACAAGGCCCGTGGCAAGACAGCCAAGTCGAAAGACGGCGACAAGCTGATTATCGACTTTGTTGGCCGTCTGGATGGCGAAGAGTTTGAAGGCGGAAAAGCCGAAGGCACAGAACTTGTGCTCGGCTCAGCCCAGTTTATTCCCGGCTTTGAAGAGCAGCTTGTTGGCACCAAGGCTGGTGACAAGAAAGATGTGACCGTGACGTTCCCCGACGAGTATGCTGCAGAGCATCTTGCCGGGAAGGAAGCCGTGTTTGAAGTGGACGTGACAGAGGTTCAGGCCCCTGAAACCGTCGAGATCGACGATGATATGGCCAAGAATGTTGGCTTCGACGATCTTGCCGCACTGACCGAAAGCGTCAAGGAGCGCCTTCAGCAGTCCTTTTCCGGCCAGAGCCGTCTGCATATGAAGCGCCATATTCTCGACAAGCTGGATGGTCTGCATGACTTCGATCTGCCACCGGGCATGGTCAATGCCGAGTTTGACCAGATCTGGCAGCAGGTTCAGCAGGCCGAGCTTGATGACGAAGATAAGGAAAAGCCTGAGGAAGAACTCAAGGAAGAATATCGCAAGATTGCCGAGCGCCGTGTGCGCCTTGGTCTGGTGCTCGCAGAAATCGGCAAACGCGCCGAAGTGGAAGTCCCACAGGAAGACATGAACCGGGCCCTGCAAATGCAGGCGCAACAGTTCGGTATGCCTATCCAGCAGCTTGCCGAATTCTATCAGGGCAACCCGCAGGCACTGGCGCAACTGCGCGCGCCGCTTTTCGAGGACCGTGTTGTCGATTATATCATCGAGCGCGCCGAGGTGACGGAGAAGACCGTCAGCAAGGAAGATCTGATGAAGGACCCGGACGAAGACGAGGCAGCACCTGCTGCCGAAGCAAAGCCGGCCAAGAAAAAGGTCGCCAAGAAGAAAGCAGCCAAGAAAACGGATGCTGGCGAAGAAGAATAGGCGCCGCCTGTTCGGGTCGAGAGATCAAAAAGAGAAAAGCCCCGCCAGAACCTGCGGGGCTTTTTCATGTCTGCCTGCTATATCAAGTGAACCGTAATTCAGGAGATGAAAAATGTTGCGACTATTCCTGTGCTTTCAGGCGCTGATCTTTCTCGCGTTTGGTATCACCATGCTGTTGCAGCCGATTGAACTGGCGGCGCGCATGGGCATGGAGATCGGCGGCCGCAATGGCAGCTTCGAGATGCGTGGCATCTATGGCGGCGTCAGCATGGCGATAGCGGTGCTCTGTCTGGCCGGGGCAATGCGGGTGCAGCATTATGCACGCCCGGCCCTTATTTTTCTGATCACCTATATGGGCGGCTATCTGTTCGCCCGTGTTGCTGCCATTCTGCTGGAAGGGGCACCATCACCAGACTTCTGGCTGTTCATTTTCTTCGAAGCCGTCACCGGCCTGTGCGCGCTGCTGCTGTTGCGTCATAAAGTGTGACCGGTGAGCGCTGTCTGGTGTCAGCCATACAGCGTTGCAAAGAGCGGTGTCGTGACGATACCAAACGCAAGGCCCGTGCACAGTCCGAGCAAACTCAGTTTTCTGAAGGAAAATAACCTGATGTTTCTGTTGCGCTCGGAATAACCGATAATACGGGCAAGGATGGAATTGGATACGCTGTCCGATATAAACGGCACGGAGATGAAGATGAGAACCACAATAGATACAGCTGCTATAGCCGTCTGGGCAAAATATTCTGTATGCCCATTCAGTATAAAGGCTCCCAGGGAGAGATAGAGGTCGTGTCCGACCAGATACATGAGTGAGCAGGTCCAAAGAGCTATGCCGATGAACCAACCATTAAAAAAATTCCTACATAATCGTTCCATGTAGTAACTTGTATCAAAAATTGTTTAACAAGTTGTATAAAACAGTCTCTTGTCGAGGTATATACTGGGAATTATAAATCCGTATATTAACCATGTTTGAGGCCGTGCCTCAGTCAGGGTCGGCAACCACTGGGCACGGGTTTGGATTAACCAATCCGGCATTTTCTGCGCCGGTCTTTAAGGGGCAGCTACTGGTCGCTCGGGCAGGTTTCTCAACAATATGTGATCGCTGTCATGCCATCCTCTGGTCCGGTCCGGTTGTTGTTTCCATGAAAATGCGGCACCTGTGTCCGGGTGATTCAGGTCAGAGGAGATGATAATGGATACATTCGAGGCGATTGAGGCAAGGCGCTCCATCAAAGAGTATGATGCAAGCCATCAGCTGACGACGGAAGAAGAAGAGAAACTGTTGCAGGCTGCCATCAAGGCGCCGACCAGTTTCAACATTCAGCACTGGCGGTTTGTCATCCTGCGTGACCCGGAACTGCGTGCCAAAATCCGCAAAGATTTCGGCAACAATCAGGCACAGATGACGGATGCGTCGCTGCTTATTCTGATGACAGCGGATGCGTCCGCATGGAAAAAATCCCCTGAGCGCTACTGGACAAACGCCCCGACCGAGGTCGCAGATTTGCTGGTCAACTGGATGGGCCCATTCCATGAAGGACGCGAATGGTTGCAGCGTGATGAGGCGCAGCGCTCGATCGGTATGGCCATGCAGACCATCATGCTTGCGGCAACAGCCATGGGGTATCATTCATGCCCGATGATCGGTTTTGATATTGAAGAGGTCGCCAAGCTGATCAACTTGCCGGAAGATCACGTGATGGGCCCGATGATTGCCATCGGCAAGGGGACAAAAGAACCGTGGCCGCGTCCCGGGCAGGTGCCTCTGTCTGAAATTGTGGTGGAAAACACCTTTTAAGCGTCAGAATTGGGGGAGGGCATGTCCCTCTCCCTGCTTATTCAGATACCAACCTGGGGCCTGCACAGTTTTCATAGGCGCAAAATCAGGCTGATACAGTTCAGGTGTCATGATAAAACGCATGATACCTGCTCCATTGCTCTGAAAAAAAATTGGTAGCGGAGGAGAGACTTGAACTCCCGACACGCGGATTATGATTCCGCTGCTCTAACCACCTGAGCTACTCCGCCACAAAGCACGATTGCCGCAAATGCCAGCAGTCGTGAGGAAGGGTATAAAAGCGAACGCGCGCGGCTTGTCAATCTGAAACTCGCGCGCCGCTGGCCTACCTGTGACGACGGCACCACAATAATTCCGGCGTCACAACACCCCGAAGTATCATCTGAATATTTTCTGGCACAGAATCACCTCACCTGTGATGTGTCAGAGAATATAAGTGTTCTGTCGCGGCGCGAACACGGGGAGAACAAATTTCAAAATGTAAGTAAAATCAATATCTTGGACATATTGACAATTGAGAACAAAATGCGTACATATGATTTCAGTTTCACGACTCGGTTGAGTGTGACAGAGATAAGAGGCAGACATGGCAAATAATCTTAGAGTAGTTGAAGGCGGCAACATGGACAGGAAAAAAGCACTCGATGCAGCGTTGTCTCAGATAGACAAGGCCTTCGGCAAAGGCTCGGTGATGAAGCTGGGCGACAAGGAAGTCGTTCAAATTGAGTCAGTTTCCACAGGGTCCATCGGGCTTGATATTGCGCTTGGTATTGGGGGGCTGCCCAAGGGACGCATTGTTGAGATTTACGGGCCAGAGAGTTCCGGCAAAACGACACTTGCCCTGCATTGTGCGGCGGAATCGCAAAAATCCGGCGGCGTCGCGGCCTTCATTGATGCTGAGCACGCGCTTGATCCGATTTATGCCCGAAAACTGGGGGTTGATCTTGAGGAACTGCTTATTTCCCAGCCAGATACCGGGGAGCAGGCGCTGGAAATTGCAGACACGCTGGTGCGCTCCGGCGCGGTGGATATTCTGATTATTGACTCTGTGGCCGCGCTGACGCCGCGTGCTGAACTTGAAGGGGAAATGGGCGACAGTCTGCCGGGATTGCAGGCGCGGCTCATGAGTCAGGCGCTGCGCAAGCTGACCGGCTCCATTTCAAAGTCGAACTGCCTTGTTGTGTTCATCAACCAGATTCGGATGAAAATCGGGGTCATGTTCGGGTCACCCGAAACGACAACAGGCGGCAATGCCCTGAAATTCTATTCTTCTGTCCGGCTCGACATCCGCCGCATTGGCGCGATCAAGCAGCGCGATGAAGTGGTTGGCAACCAGACCCGTGTGAAGGTGGTCAAGAACAAGGTCGCCCCACCGTTCAAGCAGGTCGAGTTCGACATCATGTATGGCGAGGGGGTCAGCAAGATGGGCGAACTGATTGATCTTGGTGTGCTGGGCAATGTCGTGGAAAAATCCGGCTCCTGGTATTCCTATAATTCCGAACGGATCGGGCAGGGGCGTGAGAACGCCAAACAGTTCCTGCGTGACCATCCGGAGATGGCGGGCGAGATTGAAAATGCCATCCGTCGAAATGCCGGCCTGATCGCGGATGACCTGCTGGTCAGCCCGGGAGCACAGGATGAAGATGACGACAGCGCGCTGGAAGCCTGATTGTCCAAAGAGGTCTTTCCCAAGGGTGTCTTTCCCTGGGGCGTCGCATTCTCAGTCATGGTTTTGCACGAGGTGTTAGCCTGCCTCAAAACTGACCGGCAGTGTTCGGGGCGTCAAAGTCCTCCACGCCGGTCTTTTTTGCGTTTCAGGGCAGTGCCTCCGCACTTGCCCATTGCACGGGACGGCACAGCAACCTAAATCCTCATTCCCATGCAGAGCGTAAACGATATCCGATCCACTTTTCTCGACTTCTATGCCGGTCGCGGCCATGAAGTTGTGACATCCGCCCCACTGGTTCCGCAGAATGACCCGACCTTGCTGTTCGTCAATGCGGGGATGGTGCCGTTCAAAAATGTTTTTACCGGTGCGGAGAAAAAAAATTATGTCCGTGCCACCTCCTCGCAGAAATGCGTCAGGGCAGGGGGCAAGCATAACGATCTCGACAATGTCGGTTACACGGCGCGTCATCACACTTTTTTCGAGATGCTCGGCAATTTTTCCTTTGGCGACTATTTCAAGGAAGAGGCGATTGAATCAGCCTGGAAGCTGATCACCGGTGAATATGGCCTGCCTGCGGACAGGTTGACCGTCACGGTTTATCACACTGATGATGAAGCATTTGCGCTCTGGAAAAAAATTGCAGGCCTGCCGGAGGAGAAAATAATCCGCATTTCCACATCGGACAATTTCTGGTCGATGGGCGATGTTGGTCCGTGTGGTCCATGCTCCGAGATATTCTACGATCACGGGCCAGATATTCCGGGCGGCCCTCCGGGGTCTCCCGATGAAGATGGTGACCGCTTCATTGAAATCTGGAACCTCGTGTTCATGCAGTTCGAACGCCATGCCGACGGGCGTGAAACCGATTTGCCAAGCCCGTCGATTGATACCGGGATGGGCCTTGAGCGGATTGCGACTGTGCTGCAGGGTAAACACGATAATTACGATATTGACCTGTTCCAGAAGATCATTTCTGCCTCTGCCGATCTGACAGGTCAGGCACCTGATGGCGATATGGCTGTCGCGCATCGCGTTGTTGCCGATCACTTGCGCTCCTGCGCGTTTCTCATTGCTGATGGTGTCACGCCTTCGAATGAGGGACGTGGCTATGTGCTGCGCCGTATCATGCGCCGTGGCATGAGATATGCCTATAATCTTGGGGCAAAAGATCCGCTCATGGCACAGTTGATCCCTGTGCTGACATCGGAAATGGGGCAGGCTTTTCCTGAGCTGGAGCGCGCAAAAAGTCTGATAACCCAGACACTCAATTCTGAAGAAAAAAAGTTTCGCGGCCTCCTGGAGCGCGGCCTGCGTATTCTGGGTGACGAGCTTGAAAACCTGGGGGAAGGAGAAAAATTACCCGGTGAGGCAGCGTTCCGCCTTTATGACACCTATGGCTTTCCGCTTGACCTGACGCAGGATGCCTTGCGGCGCGAAGGGCTTGAGGTGGATACGGATGGTTTTGATGCCGCCATGGCAGCGCAAAAAGCGGCGGCGCGGGCCAACTGGGCAGGCACAGGCGATGCTGCCTCTGAAGCGGTTTACTTCGACATACGTGAACGGGATGGTGCCACTGAATTCATTGGCTATCTCCACGATAGTGCGGAGGGCGTTGTGCGTGCGCTCATTCGTGATAACCAGACGGTTGAGCAGGCGAGCGCAGGTGACCGTGTGGAGATTATTGTCAACCAGACTCCCTTCTACGCGGAGTCAGGGGGGCAGATTGGCGATACTGGCGTTATCCGGACGGATAGTGGCGCTGTGATCGAGGTGGAAGATACGCGCAAGCGTGTGGGTGCCTTGCACGGCCACCTCGGCACAATCAAGTCCGGCACTCTCAACATCAATGAGCTTGTCACACTCGAAATTGATACAGACCGGCGCAGTCGTATCCGTGCCAACCACTCTGTGACCCATCTTGCGCACAAGGCGCTGCGTGATGTTCTGGGCGATCACGTTACCCAGAAGGGCTCGCAGGTCGCCGATGACAGAATGCGTTTTGATTTCTCTCACGATGAATCCATGTCGCGTGAAGAGATTGCGCGCATTGAGCGGGAGGTTAATGGGATTATCCGCCAGAACGGAGCTGTCCAGACACAAATCATGTCTTATGATGCAGCGGTTGATGCCGGTGCCATGGCCCTGTTCGGCGAGAAATACGAAGAAGATGTTCGTGTCCTGAGTATGGGATATGAACCTGATGATGGTGAGCGGTTCTATTCAGTTGAATTGTGTGGTGGCACCCATGTGCAGCGCACAGGGGATATTGGCCTTTTTACCATCGTCTCGGAAAGCGCCGTTGCTTCAGGCATTCGCCGTATCGAAGTCATGACCGGTGAAGCGGCCCGCCAACACCTCATTGCCGAGGCGGAGCGAACCCGCACAGCGGCGGAAACTCTGAAAGTACCGCCGGCAGAACTGCCGTCACGCGTTGGCGCTTTATTGGAAGAGCGCAAGAAGCTTGACCGTGAGCTGACAAATTTGCGCAAGCAGCTGGCTCTGGGCGGCAGTGCAGGCGCCACCGATGCCAATGCACCAGAGCAGATCAATGGTATTTCATTTATTGGCAAAGTGCTGCAGGGCGTGCCGGCAAAAGAATTGCGGGGCATGGTAGATGAAGCCAAAGCCAAACTTGAGAAAGGGGTCGTTGCTTTTGTCGCAGTGAATGAGGGCAAGGCCTCCCTCACAGTCGGTGTGACAGATGATCTCTCTACGGATGTAAGTGCTGTTGATCTTGTGCGCGCAGGCGCTGAGGCCATTGGCGGGAAGGGCGGCGGCGGGCGACCGGATATGGCGCAGGCCGGCGGCCCTGACGGGCAGGATGCCGATAAGGCGTTAAAGGCGATTTCCGGAAAGCTGGGCAGCTGATAGCCCGGCACTCAGGCAAATTCAGCGCTCAGGTTCTGACCTAACTGGCGACTTGGCGCATTTCCTTGTCGAGTTTTTTCATCGCCCGTTGCAGCTTTTCAAAAGCACGCACCTCAATCTGCCGGATGCGTTCTCTCGATACGCCATATTCCGTGGAGAGTTCCTCGAGCGTTTTTGGCTGATCTGACAGGCGACGTTCCGTGATGATATGCTGCTCGCGCTCGTTCAATTCGCCCAGCGCTGTCTGAAGCAGTTCCATGCGGGTATCAAACTCGTCATCCTTGACCAGCTGTGCTTCCGGATTGACCGCGTTTTCATCAACCAGCCAGTCCTGCCATTCGCTGGACCCTTCGGCGTCGTTACGCATAGGGGCGTTCAGTGAGTTGTCGCCGCCGGACATGCGGCGGTTCATGGAGACAACCTCGTCTTCATTCACGCCCAGCTTGGTGGCGATATGCTCAACTTCTTCGGGTTTCAGGTCGCCATCATCTACGGCGTCAATTTGTCCCTTGATCTTGCGCAGATTGAAAAAGAGTTTCTTCTGTGCCGCCGTCGTCCCAATTTTTACCAGCGACCATGAGCGCAGGATATATTCCTGAATAGCCGCCCTGATCCACCACATGGCATAGGTGGACAGCCGGAAGCCTTTTTCGGGGTCGAATTTTTTCACGGCCTGCATCAGACCGACATTCCCTTCTGAAATCACTTCGCCAACGGGCAGGCCGTAACCGCGATAGCCCATGGCGATTTTCGCCACCAGTCTCAGGTGTGAGGTGATGAGTTCCTGTGCCGCACCGGCATCGCCATGCTCCTTGAAGCGTTTGGCCAGCATATATTCCTGACCCTGCTCCAGCATGGGAAATTTGCGTATTTCTGACAGATAGCGCGAAAGACCGCCCTCGGGGGTCAGCGCTGTACCGATTGTGGTAAGTGCATTTGCCATTATGTAGATGTCCCTCTCGACTGGCGACGACACAAGCCCTTCTGCGCCCCGCCACATACGATATATGGGGGCTCCTATGCGTCATGAGAAGGGAGCAGGCAAAAAATATGCCTCTCGCCGGATCACGACAGCTTGAGTAGTTTCAATAACTATAAAGTGCGCAGGGCGGCCTGAAGTTCCCCAAAGTCTACAGGTGGCTCTGTGGTAAAGGAGAGAGGCTCGCCTGTTACGGGGTGATCAAAACCAAGTTCGGTCGCGTGCAGGGCCTGTCGCCGGAAGCTGCGTAACAGGTCTATGGCCGTTATCGCTTCTTCATCCACAGGGCGCAAACCGGAGAGGCCAGGCCCCCGCCCGTAAGTCTGGTCGCCAAGCAGGGGATGACCGATATGGGCCATATGCACCCTGATCTGGTGTGTGCGACCGGTTTCAAGCTGGCAGGCGACGAGTGCGGCCAGCGAATCCCCCGGTAGTTTGGCTCGGCCCTGGCCGTATGTTTCACGCACCTTGTAGTGCGTAATGGCCTCGCGGGCGGACTGATGCTCATGGATATCCGCGACGGCCATTTTCTTGCGGTCCTGGCTTGCTCTGGCGATACCCGTTGCGATGGTGCCGAGCCCGGGTCTGGGGGAGCCATGCACGATCGCCAGATAAGTGCGGCTGATTGTGTGTGTTGCGAACAGTTCTGACAGGCCGTGATGGGCTGCATCATTCTTGGCCACCACCATGACGCCCGATGTGTCCTTGTCCAGCCGGTGCACGATGCCGGGTCTGGCGACGCCGCCAATACCGGAAAGGCTTTCCCGGCAGTGATGGAGCAGGGCATTGACCAGTGTTCCGGTCTGGTTGCCGGCACCGGGGTGCACAACCATGCCTGCTGGCTTGTTGATGATAATGAGGTCGGCATCTTCGAACAGGATATCGAGGGGTATATCCTCAGGTTCAGGTTCTGCTTCTTCAATGGCAGGCAGTTGCAGTTGATAAGTCTCGCCAACGCGAATTTTGGCCGAGGCATCGTGCACGATGCTTTCGTCGCGCCTGACAAGGCCATCCGCGATGAGGGCCTTGAGGCGGGAACGACTCAAGTCCTCCACGCAGTCTGCCAGCCATTTGTCGAGGCGGGCGCCTGCGTCTTCTTCAGCAACGCTGAAGGCCAACAGTTCGTTTTGCTTGTTGTCTTGTTCGGGTATTGTCATAAGCATTGCCTGACGCGGGCGTGCCGCGAAGTCAATCAGGAGGTCGCGATGACAGACAAGACCCCATCGAACACTGAAACGGTCATACCGGAGGGCGACGCACCGCCAGTGGACAATCTGATTGCCATGAAAGTGCTGGTCATTTTTCTAGGGGTGATACTGGTCGGATGTGCCGTGGCTTTTTTCTCCATTTTGTTGCTGATGGATACGGATGAGGCGCCTCAATCAGCCCAGTTGCCGCAAATGGCTGTGGAGCTGGCGCTTGATGAGGAGATTACCAATATGACGCTGGACGGGAACGACCTTGCTTTACAGATCGAAGGTCCGTCCGGCAGGCGCATTATAATCGTTAATCCTTACACGGCTGATCACAAGGCCGTGATAAACCTGACACCTGATCCAGTGCCACTCAACAAACCCGAGGCTGTCAAAGACTGAGGCAGGGACTGATAACAGGAATGTAATCAGAAAAATCATGCCCGGCCCTTTTCTTGGCGTAATTAAAGGTTACCTTGTTTGCTTGGTTGAGGCTCAAACCTCGATCAGCGGGGTGCCAAATATCCCCTCGTTCCCCCTCGATGGCACCCCGCATTTTATTTCCTCATAAAGGTTTTGTCAGCAATCATTCAGCGCGAACACTGAGTTTGAGTCGTAACACCTCTCATCAGTGCTTACGCATGGATCATGTTGGCAAATCAGGCCATGTTAATCGACAGTCCTGATTTTGTTGACTTTTGCGCTTTGAAATATAAAGTTATTTACATGTTCCATGGAGACAGGTGAGATGAAGAAGTCAAATGCCGAAGACGATCTGGCATATGTGCGCGCCATTGCGGAAGAGGGGCGTAACGTACCGCTGGTAAGCGGCAGTTCATTTATAGTCTGGGGGGGTATTATCGGCACAACGGCCCTGATCCAGTTTTTCATGTCCTTGGGGGTTCTACCAAGCGTAAATATGATTGCACTGTGGTCAACTGCTTTCGTCCTGGGCTGGACGGTTGGCACTGTTGTCAGTAACCGGAGCAACCAAGCGCCGGGCGCCAGTAGTGTTGGCAACCGGATCGTGGGAGCCGTCTGGAGCGCTTGCGGCATTTTCATTTCTTTGTACTGGCTGTCATTGGTGGCTGCCTATTTTCTGTATCGCGGCGACCTTGCGCCGGTGGGCTTCCTGTTTGCGACGATGTTTCCGGTTGCCTTCGGCATTTATGGCGTCGCTTTCTACGTAACAGCCATTGCGGCCAATCAAAGCTGGTACAAATGGGTGTCTGTTGGTTCATGGACTATTTCAGTCATTCTGATTTTAACACTGATGACAGACATGATGTTGCTGCTTTCGGCATTGGGAACCTATGCGGTGGTTCTCGCGCCAGGGCTCATCATGTTGAAAGATCAGCCCTCTGATATTGTATGAAAGGTCAGCTATGTCCGAAAACACGATAAGCCCGGCACAGGCAGAACAGCGCCTGTCGTCACCGGCTGATGATCTGGCAATGATCCGCGAGTTGGCGGAAGAGGGGCGGATGCAGCCCTTGCAGGGCGGCAAGTATCTTGTGATGTGGGGTATCATTTCATCTATCGGCCTTGCCTTTACGGGACTGCTTGTTTCCGGCCTTCTGGACCTGCCTGGCTATTCAGTGATGATTTTCTGGGGCGCAGTTTCGACCTTCGGGGGGGTAATGTCTGGAAGATGGTCAAAACAGGGACAGGGGACAACGCTGAGCGAAAGTATCGGGAGTAAGGTCGAGGCCATGGTCTGGACAATAGCGGGCGTTTTTCTCTCCATTATTGCAATTATGTTGTTTAGTATGCCGATTTATGCGGGACCTCGGCTTGAGGCCATGGGACTCGAGTATGGTGTCCTGTTTGGCATGATGTCGCCAATCGTGTTCGGGCTTTATGCGATCTGCCTCGCGGCCACTTCTGTTGCCGGCAGGGCACCGTGGCTGCGCCCTTTCGTCATTCTGGCATTCCTGTTTTCTGCTCTGACAATGCTGCTGATCATGAGCTACTGGCAGTTTGTCGCGGCCATAATCGGCGTCCTCGCAACGACGGTTGTGCCCGGTCTGATCATGCTGGACAAAAACAGGAAAGCACAGGGGCAGATTGCACAGGGAATGACCTGATGTCGAATAAGTCGCCCGGTGATGACGGGCCAACAGATACGGCTGAGACATACGACTATCGGGAAATTGATGACCTGATCCATGGGCGTGTGCGACTGGCGCTGATGGCTTTTCTCTCGGGAGCTGGTACGGCGGAGTTCACTGACCTGCGCAAACGCATTGGGGTGACTGACGGCAATCTCTCGATCCATATCCGCAAGCTGGAAGATGCCGGATATATTGATGTTGAAAAACGCTTCAAGGAGCGGCGCCCCCAGACATTATGCCACCTGACGGAAAAGGGGCGGGCGGCATGGATAGACTATATTGCCCAGATGGAATCCCTGCTCAGCCCCAAAGCCGCCGAATAAGTCCACTGCTCATCTGATGACAAGCCTGTCAGCGCAGGCTAGACTGTCAAGACTTTGAGTTATGGGGGTATTCATGGGGTTCCTGCGTATTATTGCTGTCATTCTGCTTGGTGTGGTGCTGGTTGCCTATGCCGGACTGAAATATTCTGTGGTTGGCCAGCGTATGTTGCCGACAGGGGCGGGCATAACAGCCAAGCAACTCTGTTCACTGGTTTTTGTCGCGGAGATTGAAGAGGCGCGGGCCAAGGCGATGTATCTTGATCCATTGCTGGAACAGTTCCCGATCCCTGTGAATGTCGAGACGGATTATTCGGAAGGCAGTGTCACGGCCAATGTGCCGGGCTTTGTGCGCCAAAAAGCGCAACACCGGGCCGGCTATGGCTGTACGCTGGTGCATGACCCAAAAGCCGGACTGCAAAGCGCCCCCGGTGCAAAGCCGTTATCACCTGAGATGCCGCTGGATGTGGTCCATCGTGATGCTGTCTTTGACAGCAATAAACTAGAAGCTGCACTGGATGAAGCCTTCGCGCAGTCGCCCACCCGCAGCCTGCCACGCAATACGCTGGTTGTGGCGGTATTGCATGATGGCAAGCTGGTAGCTGAGCGGTATGCGGATGGTATTACACCGACAACCCGGTTGCCGGGTTGGTCCATGACCAAAAGCGTGACAGCTACCATTGCCGGTATTCTGGTACAGCAGGGCAGGCTGGATGTGTCCCGGGCCGGGGCGTTGAAGGAGTGGCGTGGCACCGGTGCACCGCAGGAGGATATCACCGTCGATCACCTTCTGCGCATGACCAGTGGCCTGTTGATGACTGAACGTAACAACGGGCGGGACCCCAATTCACAGATGCTGTTTATCGAGCCGGACGGCGCGCATTATTCAGCAACGCGGGAGCTGCATCAGCCTGTTGGTTCGTATTACGAATATATGAGTGGCAGCACCGTGCTGGCCATGCGTGCCCTGCAGGAAGCGATTGGGGGCGACCTTGCCACGGCACTGGCATTCATTCAGGAAAACCTTTTTGCTCCGCTTGGCATGACCCATGCCGTGATGGAGCCAGACCAGTCTGGCACTTTTATCGGCAGTTCCTTCATGCTGGCGTCGGCGCGGGACTGGGCGCGGTTCGGGCAGCTCTATATTGATGGCGGGCGTGCTGGCGGTGCGCAGATCATACCTGGGAACTGGATTGATTATGTGACCACGCATACAGAGCAGTCTGGTGCCAATGGCTATGGGGCGTCGTTCTGGATTATCACGGATGCCCAGCGCGAAAAGGATGAGACCCTGGCGGCCCTGCCTGAAGATACATTCTCGGCGCGTGGCTTTCAGGGGCAGTACACCCATATCATCCCCTCAGAGGGACTGGTTGTTGTGCGCCTTGGCGCGACCAATGACTACTGGATCGATGATCCGGAACTGTTGCCCTTGCAAGTGATTCAGGCCATGCGCGCAGAACCGCAAACTGACGGTGAGAGTAGTGCTGACAGCCAGGACTGAATTTGCTATTATCTTCTTTGAGCATTGGGAGTTGGGGAACAATGGCCAGTAATAATGATGACAATCGCAGTCGGCTGATTGCCATAGTAGCGATATTGCTGCTAGTGGCTGGCGGGGCCGGTATCATGTGGTTCCTTGGCGGCAATGATGGCGAGGAAGAAAGCGACATCGCAGTGCTGGATGTTCCTGCGGCTGAGCCAGATCCCGTAGAAGACCCGGCACCAGAGCCCTGGGTTGAGCCAGAGCCTGAAATTCTCCCCCCGACAGAGCCTGATCCACTACCGGAAGAGCCGGAAGTTGTGCCGGTTGCCTGTGCTTTTCCGGGTGATGGCTTTATTCAGGCACCGCACGGTTTCAGGCCAGCCCAGCAATATGTCGAGTTTGACCCGCCACAATATCTCAGTGGCTATGATGGCGCATCACTCCCACTGATTACTGATGGAGATGGTGAGGCATGTGTGGCCTTGACATACGACATCTCCGACAGAGGTCGCCCGGTCAATGTGCAGGTTCTGGATGCTCAGGGCCGCGAAGGGGTGGTTGATGATTATGCAGACCGTGCGCGCACTGCGCTGTCTACCCGGCGTTACCTGCCCGGCGCGCGCAATGACAAGCCGGTGCGTATCGACAATAATTTCCTGATCGTGCGTTTTCAGGGTTAGGGCCTGTCTTTATCAAGCGCTGTTAATCGAAACTGGCGCGCGCCATCTGGCTCTCGCCTTTTTCAATGACTCTGCGTAATCTGTTCACATGGCCCTGACAGCGCAACAACATAACACGACCATTGCGTCTTCTCTGGCTGGCATAACCGTTGCCTATGATTGCGCGGGGGCCCTGTATCTGCCTGATGCGCAGACGCTGGTTTTTTCTGATCTTCATTTTGAAAAGGGCAGTTCATACGGGCGCAAGGGACTTTTCCTGCCGCCTTATGACACGCGCCGCACACTGATGACCATGCTGGAGGTCATTGAGCGCTGGCAACCGCATTCAATCATTTCCCTTGGCGATGCATTTCACGATGGCGGCGCTGAAGCGCGTATGAGCGAAGATGACCGCGACCTTCTTTGTCAGCTGACGGAGAAATATGACTGGATATGGATCCTCGGGAATCACGATCCGACGCCGCCCCGATATCTTGCCGGCAAAGCCTGTGCGGAGATCACGGTCGGGGGGCTCTCATTTTCCCATGAGCCATGTGAGCGTGGCAACTGGCAGGTGGCCGGGCATTTCCATCCAGCCGCAAAAGTGCGCCGTGGCGGGCGCGCCGTGCGCAGGCGCTGTTTCATGACAGATGGTGCGCGCCTGATCATGCCGGCTTTTGGTGCCTATACAGGCGGCCTGAATGTCCGCGATAGCGCTTACCAGCCATATTTCCCGGAGGGATTCGCTGCCCTGATGCTGGGATCAGAACAGGTCTGGCAGGTTGCATCTGCAGAATTGAAGCCGGATAATTAGCGGATTACTACCAGCCGAGGCTCATCATCCGCATCATCGACAAAATGAAAATCAGGCTCAGGAACATCGTGATCTTGAGGCGTAACGGGCCGTACCAGGCCGGGGCAAAGCCATCACGTGAGGCGTTGCGGTCAGCCTGCATCAACAGCACAAAGGCGATCAGCAGAACAAGGTGGCGCACCACATAGGTCGGGGCGATGCCGGGTATGAGATTGGCCGGGATAACGGCGAGCCAGCCAACCAGCGGCGGTATGACCGAGTTGGTCAACTGATTGAGGGTGACATACTCACTAATGGTCTTGTTGTTGAGCATGGCAAGGCCCCAGCGAATGCCGCCCATGAATGACAGGATGATGGCACCATATAGCAATTCCCAGCGTAACAGCGCGTAAGCATAATTTGCCGGAAAGACCAGTGGGCTGAACCAGATATAAAAAGCGGTACCCAGAAAAGGCAGCAAGCCGGCATAAGCCAGCCATGTGGCTCGTTCTTCCAGTGGCCCCATAGGTGCCTGTGGTTTTGCAGTGTTACTCAACTCAGTCATATGCCCCAATTCCCAAGGCCCTTACTGTAACACATAATCACAGCACGAACAGGGGGCAGGTCAACCGGTCAGTTGGCGGACGCGATTGCCTGTCTTGGGACCCAGCTTTCCAGCCGTGCGTCGATCTCACGTCGCTGGTCGGCTGGCAGGAGCAAGCCGAGGCGTGTTGCTTCGCTGTTGGCATCGCCGTCACCCAGTTTTCCAGCAAGGGCGTACCAGTAATAGGCTTCCTGCGTGCTCTTGGGCGTTGTTGAGTTGCTCTCCAGATCAATGGTCGGATCATAGATCAGGGCAAGATTGTAGATAGAGTCTACATATCCGTATGCAGCGGCCTGTTCGAACCAAGAGATGGCGGTCGATTCATTGCGCGCGCCGCCAGCGCCGAGGGCGTACATTGATCCCAGCTTGTGCATGGCCGTGATGTTTCCGCCTTCAGCTGCCGCCTGATACCAGTTGCGGGCCATGATCTCGTTCTGCTCACCAAAGCGTCCTGTGCGGTAATCTTCGGCAAGGGCGTATTGCGCAGGCGGGTAATTGCGGCTTGCAGCCTGTTTGAGAATAATCAGGGCGCGGCGTTCTTCCTCTTCGTTTGTCGCAATAGATGAAAGCGTCTGCCAGCGGATGAACTGCCCTTCTGCCGTCAGCTCCGTGGCGCTGGAGCCAGTCGATCTGCCTGGTGCGATGGGGCTGGCGTCAGGCCCCAGAACCTGTGATCCGTCTACTGCAGAAATCGTGCCGGACTGGTTGCCGCGCAGCAACAGGAAAATCAATGCCATTATAGCAAGTAGAACGAGACCCCCGATAATTATAAGAGGCAGTCTGTTTCGGTCACGGGTACCGTATTTCTGGCGCAAGGCTGAAATTTTTTCGTTCTTGCGCGCTGGCTTGTTGATAAGCGTAACTTCTTCGCCTGCTTCTTCCGGCGTGTCAGCGTCGGCAGAAGCATCCTGTTCTGCATCCAGCTCGGCGTCTTTCTCAAGGCGCTTGCGCCGGGCGCGGGCAGCCAGGATGACTTTCTGTTTTGCCGTCAGTTGCTGTTTGCTTTCAGAAACCGGTGGCGGTGCCTGTTCGTCCTCATCCTGATCCACGTCCAGCTCGATGAGCACTTCACTGGGGTCTTCAGCCTCATCGCCGAACACATCGTCAAAATCTTCTTCCGCCGGCATCTGACGTTCGGCGCCAGACATGGCGGTCTGAAGTGCGCTGCGTGGTTGTTCGGGGGGCGTTGCGGCCGGTTTTCCGGCTGCTGTCATGTCGCGATACGCCTCAGCACCCTCGGCCACACCGTCAAAGCGCTGGATCATCTTCTGGAAAGAGCCGTGCAGGTCCTGAATACGCTGATTGGCCGCATCCGTCGTGGCAGAGATTGCAGCTCTGGCGTCTCGCGCCGCCTGTCCGTTTTCTTCGTCAAAGCGCGACAGGTCTGTGCGCAAATCCTCGATTTTTTGCGACAGGCGCGTGATACCCTCAGCCGAGCGCTGCTCTGCCCCCTCAAGCTTGTCAGTCATCTTCTGGATGTTGCTTTCCAGCGCCTGAATCTGATCGCCGGAGCGTTTGATTTCAGTGCCCAGAATGCGCAGCTTGTTGCTTGTGCGCTCTATAAATTCCGCGTCATCGGATTGTGCGGCAGCTTTTGCTTCCAGCATCAACGCTTTCGACGTTGTTTCGGTTTTGCGCAGCTGATCGGTAACGGTGTCGAGAAAACCGCGAACTTCCTCAATGGCGGCGGCATTTTTCTGGTCTGCTTCGGCGACACGGTCACTGAGCGAGCGAATAACTTCATCATGGGCATCAACGCGGGCCAGTGTTTCGTCCCGTGTGGCCTCAAAATCTGCGACCATATGCTGGAGTGCTTTTTCCAGTGCCGCAAAACTGTCGATATACTGCTTGACGCCGCCGCCATTCTCCAGCTCCTCGACCCGTGCAGCAAGGAATGGATCACTGCCGGCAGGCTTTTCAGTTTCAACGCGGCGCACCCTGTCGAGGACTGAACTCAAGCCGTTATTGAGATTGGTAAAGGCTTCCCGACTGGTCTGTTCGTTATTCTTCAGGCGTTGATTGAGGCGGTTCAGGGAATTGACCACCTGCTGGAGTTGGTCAATCGAAACCACATCAGCAGGCGGGTCACGCCGGTCCTGATCGGCTTCCTCTGTGCCCATGACAGTGATGTTCTTGTTGAGCCATTCACCCAGCGTCATGCCAGCTTCACGGGCAGCTTTCTTCGCAACCTCCCGGGTCTCCGGGTCGATTCCTTTGATACTCCACGGCACATTCGATTTCATGCGTGTCAGCCTTGCCGTTTGCCGTCCGGTAACCCGGATTATTGCTTATATATGATTCAACAATATATCCGGTAAGGTGCTTCGCGCCCTCGGTGAAGTGTCTGGTGCCAAAAAACTGCATCTGTGCCCCGATGAGTGCCAAGTGTGCAGAAATTGCAGAAAGAATGGCCGCTTTCTGCACGATTTTCTTGTCGCAGGCCATGCGCCGCAAGTATGTTCCGGGCAACGAAGCCGGGCAGGTGGCCCGCTCATGACATCATCTGGAGATCAAGATGCCAATTTATGAAGTACCAGTGCGCGAGATGCAGTTTCTGATTCACGATGTGCTGCAAACACAGAATTATTCAAACCTGCCCGGTTTTGCTGATGCGACACCCGATTTTATCGATGCCGTGCTGGGCGAAGCTGCAAAGTTCAACGAACAGGTTGTGCAACCCCTGAATGTGGTGGGGGACAAGGAAGGCTGCACGCGCCATGATGACGGGTCCGTGACGACCCCGACGGGCTTCAGGGAAGCCTACAAGCAGTTCTGCGAACAAGGCCTTGGCTCGATCGCCATGGACCCTGAATATGGCGGGCAGGGACTGCCGATTTTCCTGGCCTACGCAACAATGGAAATGACCACGTCTGCCAATCATTCCTTTGGCATGTATCCAGGGCTTTCCGGTGGGGCCTGGCGTGCCATTCACGCCGCTGCCAGCGACGAGCAGAAACAGACATATCTGCCCAAGATGACGTCCGGCGAGTGGACTGGCACAATGAACCTGACCGAGCCGCAATGCGGAACGGATCTGGGCCTTATCCGCTCCAAGGCTGTGCCGCAGGAAGATGGGACATATAAAATCAGTGGGCAGAAAATCTGGATTTCCGCTGGCGAGCATGACATGGCCTACAACATTATCCACCTGGTGCTGGCACGCATCGAAGGCGCACCTGAGGGTATCAAGGGAATTTCCCTGTTTATCGTGCCGAAATTCATCCTTGATGAAAATGGTGAGCCGGGCGAGCGAAACCCTGTTTCCTGTGGCGGCCTGGAAGAGAAAATGGGCATTCATGGCAATGCCACCTGTGTCATGAACTATGATGGTGCCACGGGGTATATTGTTGGCGAAGAACACAAAGGCATGCGGGCCATGTTCATCATGATGAACGAAGCGCGTCTTGGAGTTGGCCTGCAGGGGTACGCTTCTTCCGAGGTTGCGTATCAAAATGCAGCAGCTTTTGCCCGTGACCGGTTGCAAAGCCGTTCCATTACGGGGGCTAAAAACCCTGATGGCCCGGCAGACCCGATTATCGTTCATCCCGATGTGCGTCGTATGCTGATGGATACGAAGGCCTTTACCGAGGCTGGCCGTGCGTTGGTCTTCTGGGCCTCTCTTCAGGCTGATCTTGAGCACAAGGCAGAGGATGAGGCGACCCGCCAGAAAGCGGGCGATTACATGGCCTTGCTGACGCCTGTTATCAAAGGCTATCTGACCCATCGCGGTTATCAGGCGACAAATGACAGCCTGCAGCTTTTTGGTGGCTCCGGGTTTGTGGAAGAATGGGGCATGTCACAATTCGTCCGTGATTGTCGTATCTCGACCATCTATGAAGGCACGAACGGCATTCAGGCGCTGGACCTTGTCGGACGCAAGCTGATGGCTGATGGTGGCCGCGCCTGGCAGACCTATTTTGCTGAAATTGATCAGCTTGTGGAAGACCTTGATGGCAAGGAAGATCTGCAGGTGTTTGTCGATGGCTTGCGCGATACCAAGACCAAGCTGGCTGACGCAACCCAGTGGATGGGGGCGAATGCCATGGCCAATTTCGATAACGCCGGGGCCGGCTCCTTTGATTATCTGTGCCTGTTCGGCCTGACATCGCTCGCCCATATGTGGCTCCTGATGGCAAAGTCGGCAGCTGAACAAAAGGATGAAAGTGATCCGTTCTTCGCCAACAAGCTGATCACAGGGCGCTATTTTGTCGAGCGCATCCTGCCGGAAGCTGACGCGCACCTCGCCAAGCTGAAAACAGGTGCTGACAGCATGATGGCGCTGGAAGCTGCCGCTTTTTAAGGGCTGGCGGATTGCAGCGCTTGGTTGCGCGACCCGAAACAGGAAGCCCCGTTCAGTATTGAGCGGGGCTTATGGAACTTTTAGCTTTCGTGCGAGGGGCGGGCAACGCCCATAATTCGGGGAACTTTTCGGCGAGGCGGCTATTTATTCGGGATGGATGAAGGGCCTCGAAGGGTGGTTAGACCCGGCCCAATAGGTTAATAATTTATCACCAATATGGGTTGGGATTTGAAAGGCGGCGATAATGCTACTGGTGCTTGGTCAGGAAAACGGGATCATAAAAAACGACGGATTGATCTCCACTTACGTCAGTTCAACTGTAACCACTCTTTATGAAACGGGCACCGCCTTTCAGCTTGATGAAGATTCAGTAACAGCCTTTCAGTATTATGAACCGCTGCTGGATAATCAGGATGGGCTATCCTTCAACCATGACGGCGAGTTCCAGTTGCAAGACGGCTGTTGTGGATGTTGCGGCGCGCAACTCGTTCTTGATGAAGGGGACATTGCCGAGGTCAATGCCTTCGTTAACGGCGAAGCAGCGCCGCAACCGGTTTTCGCACCTGTAGCCAGCGAACCAGCACCACCGGTTGAATCCATGTTCTCAGGGAATTTCGATTTCTCTGTTACAGTTTCAAATGATTCAGGAGATGTAAGTTTTGACTCCTTCATTGCTGATGTGCTTGCGGTGACAGAAAAATCTCTCGCTATCTGGGGCGAGTTCATTACCGGCGCGACGGGCGCATCCATTGAAGTCTCTGTGTCGATTGATGAGTTGGGTGAAGGTACTGTCGCCAGTGCTGGTGCTGGAGATCTTGATTTTCAGGGTGAGGATGAAAACGGTATATTCATCTTTGCGCCGGGCACACAGATTGAGTTGACAACTGGTGAAGACACAAATGGTATCGAGTCTGATCTGAATGTAAACGTCAATACGGGCTTTCTGGAAAGTGCAAATGCCTTTTTCGAGACAGATGATGATCGCGATGTACCAGTGGGCGCTATCGATTTCGTTTCCGTACTGACCCATGAAATCGGCCACGGGCTTGGGTTCGCTGGCTTCTTTGAGGCTGATGGCAACCAACCTACATTTGACTTCGGCGGTGCGACTGGTGTTCGTGAAATCGCTACCACATATGATGATTTTATAGAATTTGATGAAAACAATACGCCATTTTTCACCGGACAGAATATTATCGATGTCTATGGTGAGAAAGTAGCGCTGGAAAACCAGTCCGGGCCCGGATCAGATATTTCCCATTTCACGAGAAATAAAACACCTGACGTTCCCAATGACCTTGCTGTGGCCCTGATGAATCCAACGGTTGTCAGCGGCGATCTGACGACAATTGGGTTGGCTGAACTGGCTGTCTTGGCAGATATTGGCTATGATAACCTGACCGTTCCAACTGATTTGTCGATTACAAACCCCTTCCGCGATACTGTTTTTCCGACGATATCGCTGGATCGGCAGACCAGCATAGTCGACGGTGGGGTTTTGTTGAACTTTACTGTACCGGAAGATAGTCCATTCCAGAATACAGATAGCGGTGTCGGTTATCGCATCACAAACGAAGCCGGAACAGGAACTTTCAGTGGTCGTGCAACCATAGGACCGAATGATGTTTCAGGCCTGGAGCTCGTTGATTTGCGTCAAGTTCTGACGGCTGATAGTGGCACGAGTGTCATCAATTTCTCAGGCGGCAGCTTCCTGGTGGAGCTGTTTAATCCTGCTCAGGGCAATCTCTCCAATGGCTCAAACTCACTGAATACGACGATCGATATTGATGCGGTTATCTATGGCTCCGAAGGTGATGACCTTCTGGAAGGTAATACAACCGCAGATGATATTTATGGCACTGGTGGCAATGACCTGATGCGTGGCAACGGCGGCGGCGATCGTTATTTCGGCGGTACAGGGACAAACACGCTGCTTTATGATACTTTTACATCAGGTGTTGTTGTGGATCTCTTAAACGGTACCGGCATTGCCGGTGGTATTGAAGAGACCTACGCTGATATTCAGAATGCTACCGGTAGTGTTTTCAACGATAGCCTCACCGGTGGTGATGATGATAATGTGCTCGTTGGCGGCGCAGGCATCGACACGCTGACGGGTGGTAACGGTAATGATATTCTGACTGGCGGCGCGGACGCGGATGTGCTGGATGGTGGGTTCGGTATCGATACGGCAGATTACAGCGAGAGCCTTGAGGCGGTAAATATCAATTTACTTTTAGGAACGGCAACTGGCGGCGACGCAGCAGGCGATACGTTCGCAGGCATTGAAATTATTCAGGGCTCGGCCTTGGATGACGCGCTGACCGGCGCGTCGGATGATGACATATTTAATGGCGGTGAGGGTAATGACACTCTCGTTGGCAACATTGGCCGGGATGTCCTTTCTGGCGGGGTCGGTGAGGATAATCTCACCGGGGGGTCGGGCGTTGATACGATTTCTGGTGGTGCAGATAATGACACTATTTTCGGAAACGGCAGTGATGACGATCTCTTTGGTGACGACGGAGATGACTTTATCGATGGCGGTGGTGGCCGGGACTTTATTGAAGGTGGTCTTGGTAATGATGAATTAATCGGTGGTGATGGTGGTGACGACATATTTGGTGGCGATGGTAATGATAATATTTCAGGTCGCCGAGGCAGCGACGATATTTTTGCCGGCGATGGCGATGATTTCGTTGCTGGTCGTGGTCTGACGGATGTAATCTTCGGTGGCGCAGGCAATGATGAGCTGCGCGGTAATGGCGGTACAGATACGATCAATGGCGAGGCCGGTAACGACATTATCGTCGGTGGTGCGGGTAATGACACGCTTTCTGGTGGTGACGGGGATGATTTCCTGGATGGCCGTCGCGATGATGACATTCTTTCTGGCGGTGCAGGCAACGATGTCCTGTTCGGAAAGGGCGGCCTCGACACTTTCATATTCGAAGCTGGCCATGAGCAGGTGCAGGTTGCCGATTTCCAGGATGGCCAGGATACGCTTGATCTGACGGCATTTGGTTTTACCGACATCAGCGAAGTAACTGCGCTGATGACAGAGGCAGATGGCAATGTCACCTTTGCCTTGAATGGTGACACATTGGTGATCGACAACATCACCATAGCTGCCCTCCAGGATGACATAGCGTTCTAGCTTTACCGCTCCATTGTATGATTACACATGTGACAGGGAGCGTGAGCTCGCTTTTGCACGTCTGATCACCCCAAATCGGGTGGAATTACCCTGAAGATTTTCAAACAGTAATCAGGCATTGCGACTGCAAGATTGTACGCCAGTGCAATAGCTGATAGCGTCATTGCCTTGGCAAAATGTGACTTTGCAGAGGCTTTGAAAGTAACAGGTTTATCAATGACTGATTTTGATTTCGACTTGAATGATGACGACGCGCTCTTTTTCGCCGATCTGAGTGGACCCTTGGCATTGTCTACATCGCAGATCATCGGCACAGCTGCCGATGATACCCTGCAGGGTACAGAGATGAATGATGACATTCTCGGCTTTGGTGGAAATGACGTCATTTTCGGTAATGCCGGTGATGACCGCCTGTTTGGCGGCTTTGGCGATGATGTCATTCATGGGGGTGATGGTCTCGACACTATTCAGGGCAATGCCGGAAACGACCAGCTTTTTGGTGGTGCCCGCCTGGATAATATCCGCGGTGGGTCTGGCGATGACGTGATCGACGGGGGTGATCAGGGCGACATGCTGTTTGGCAACGATGGTCGCGATATCATTTTTGGCGGTAACGGCACTGACTACATTGAGGGTGGCAAAGGTCGCGATACTATTTTTGGCGGCAATAGCGATGATATTATCAGTGGTGGCAATGATGCGGACAAACTGAACGGAGACGATGGTTTTGACACTATCTTTGGCGGTACAGGTAGTGATCTGATTAGCGGCGGGGCCAATAATGACACGCTTTTCGGCAATGCGGATGATGATCGCCTGCTCGGGGACAATGGCCTGGATACGCTGTTTGGTGGCAACGGCAATGACACACTTTTTGGCGGTGATGGTGGTGACTCTCTGTCCGGTAATGCCGGGGAAGATATCCTGTTCGGGGAGAGGGGCGCTGATGAGCTGTTCGGTGGTAGCGGTAATGACCAACTGTTTGGTGGGCGCGGTGATGACATGCTTTCAGGTGGTGCAGATGATGACATTCTGTCAGGTGGTCGCGGTACGGATCAGATGACCGGCAATTCTGGTGCGGACATTTTTGTGTTTGCGCAGGGCGATGATAATGTGACGGTTACAGACTTTGCCGATGGTGAGGATAAAATCGACCTCACGGATTACGGTTTTACTTCTGTCGGCGTTGTCGGCGTTTTTCTGACCGAAACAGGGAATGACGTCGTATTCTCGCTTGTTGGCGACACGCTGACGATTCAGAATACGACGATTGACGAAGTCATTGACGACTTCCTGCTTTAGAACGGCGTTGCCGGGCTGAATCTCGGCGGGTGCTAAATTACACCCGCCATTTCCAGTTTTATCCTAGCTTTTCAAGTCTCTGACAAATGTTCTGGTCATCCGTTCGCCATTAATGAACTGCCAGCCATAATCATCGTTCCAGTTCGCAAGTGGGTCAGCAGCAACGATCTCGTCTTCGCCAAGTCCCTGATCCACCAGCGTTTTAACTGCCGTGCGCATGGCTTTCAGCGCTTCTACTGTCGTGAGGATTGTTGCCTTGTCTGACAATGGGCCATGGCCGGGAATGATTTGTGTGTTGTCATCCGCAAGAGCGGCAACAGCTTCAAGATTGGCAATATAGCCGTCCACTGTGCCGCCAGAATCCAGGTCGATAAACGGATAGCGCCCTGCAAACAGTGTGTCTCCCATGTGCATGACATTAGCTGTCCTGAAATGCACACGTGCGTCTCCATCCGTATGCGCGTTGGGGAAATGGAAGACGTGAATTTCGTGGCCATTCCAGTGAAAAGTTGTCGTGTCCGAGAATGTTAAAACGGGCAGGGAACTTGCGCCTTCTTCCAACTCGCCCTTCACGTCGAGGCTTTGTTTAAGGCGTTTGCGTACATTGTCATGAGAGAGAATGGTCGCGCCCTCGGCGGCCATGGCGGCATTCCCGCCGGTATGGTCGCCATGCCAGTGGGTGTTGAGAACATAGCTGACAGGCTCGTCGGTGACCTCAGCGACAGCTGCCAGGATCTTGTCAGCGATATTGCCGAACTGGTCGTCAATCATGAAGACGCCATCTTCACCAACAGAAATACCGATATTGCCGCCACGCCCTTCAAGCATGTAAAGACCATCGCCCAAGTCAGTGGTCGTGATAATGACATCATCGCCCTGCACAACGGTGACATGGGCGCTGGCCGACATCATGGGGGAAAAAATGGTGAGAGCGGCGGCTGAAACAGCGGCAAAAACAGACTTGTTCATGAAATACCTCTTTATCCTGTAAGTGCAGGACCATAATGACTGTCTGTTAGTATGGCCAGTCACTGGCGCGTGACTGTCGGTGTTTGCTCTTACTATCTTGCGGTGAGGCCATATTACATTAACGGCCTGACGCTACAGTGTGTTGCTATTCGCCGGATTTGGCATAAAACGCTTTATGATAACTGAAATGAGACAGAAAATGGTCGGAAATTCACAAAATTGGTCTCCCGATACATGGCGCAGCAAGCCCAAAAAACACATTCCGGAGGATTATCCTGATCCTGCGGCCCTTGATGCTGTGGAAGAAGAGCTGACATCTTATCCTCCGCTGGTGTTTGCCGGTGAGATTCGCACCTTGCGCGCGCACCTTGCTGAAGTGACAGGGGGTCGTGCTTTCCTTTTGCAGGGAGGAGACTGCGCCGAGAGCTTCAAGGAATTTCACCCTGACAATATTCGGGACACTTTCCGTGTTCTGCTGCAAATGGCTGTCGCGCTGACCTATGGAGCCGCGATGCCGGTGATCAAGGTGGGCCGGATGGCGGGCCAGTTCGGCAAGCCGCGTTCATCCCCGACCGAGACGATTGATGGCGTGACCTTGCCAAGCTATCGCGGTGACAACATCAACGCGATGGCCTTCACGCCTGAGGACAGAATACCTGACCCGCAAAGATTGTTGAAAGCCTATGGTCAGTCAGCGGCCACGCTGAATCTCATCCGTGCATTTGCAAAAGGTGGCTACGCTGACTTGCGTAACGTGCATCGTTGGAACCTGGAATTTGTGAAGGATAATCCGCAATCAGAGCAATATGGTGCGCTGGCCGACAAGATTTCGGACGTGATCGCCTTTCTGGAGGCGACCGGCATCATTTCCCAGGATAGTCGCCCCCTGAATGAGGTCGAATTCTACACCAGTCATGAAGCATTGCTGCTTGGCTATGAACAGGCGATGACCCGCGTCGACTCCACCACAGGACAATATTATGATACGTCTGCGCATTTGGTCTGGATCGGGGACAGAACCCGTCAACCCGATGGGGCGCATGTGGAATTCGCCAGAGGTATAAATAACCCTGTAGGGATTAAATGCGGTCCATCGCTGGAGCCATCAGAGTTGATGCAGCTTCTGGATATTCTCAATCCTGAAAATGTGCCGGGCCGCATCGTCCTTGTCGCAAGGTTCGGAGCAGACAAGGTGGCCGGTGGCTTGCCTAGGTTGATCCGTCAGGTTGAAGCAGAAGGGCGTAAGGTGGTCTGGTCTTCAGATCCCATGCATGGCAATACCATCAAGGCAGAAAATGGATACAAGACGCGGCCATTTGACAGTGTGCTGAAAGAGGTAGAAACCTTCTTCGATGTGTGTCGCGCTGAAAACGTACACCCCGGGGGAGTACATTTTGAGATGACTGGTCAGGACGTGACAGAATGTCTGGGCGGTGCGCAGGCTATTTCGGTCAAGGATCTGTCATCGCGGTATCACACCCATTGTGACCCACGGCTCAATGCAACGCAGTCGCTTGAGTTGGCCTTTCGCCTAGCGGAGAACTTGCGGGGCGTGCGATCTAAAAAAGCGGCCTGATCAGACAGGCCGCTTTCACAATGACGCATACGATCGGGCAGTTTAGCCGCTTTTCTTTTCCAGCTTCTGGAATGTACCAAGCCCGCAGGAGCCGATATTCATGCCTGTGCCGTTATCAACTACGGAAATCAGTTCGTTACGGCATAGCTGTGAAAGTGTTGTACGGTATTGCAGGCGTGTGTTGAGGCCATCTGCATTGCTACAGCGCCCGTTGACTTCGTTAAGGTAGTAATCATCGCGGCCGACACGTACCAGAAAGTTTTTATCATCCAGTGCCTTGATCTGGTCTATCCGTCGCAACGACAAACAGCTTTCAGTCTCACCAGTCTTGTCAAAAGCAGCAAGAGCCTCAGCGGCCTTGTCTTCGTCTCGGCCTGTGTCAGAGCTGGCGCAGGCACTCAGCGCTAAAGCGCAGGCTGCGGAAACGATGAGTAAATTTTTCATTTTTATCTCCTTGGGTAAATGGGCTGGGGACTGGGCAATGAACGCAACATCTTACAGTATGATCCAGCATACCCCAGTAATCCGCGGTCGCATAACGCATTGCTGCATGAAGACAGATGTATCTGGCCATATCGCGTGGTTGTGAAATACGGCGAAACAAGATTTGACAGGATATTGCGGGTCACTAGCATTGCATAGCGCGACGGGGCTTTTATGTTGCGCTGCAATAGAAACAGGGTTGCGTAAATTATGGTTTTGAGAGCGGGTGTAGCAGGAGCTGGCGTTTTTGGCGGGTACCATGCCAACAAATATGTCGAGGCAGAAGCAGCAGAACTGACAGCCATTTACGATGCGATCGAACACCCTGCAGCAGCCCTTGCCAGCAAGCATGGCTGCGATGGCACGACAGACTATGACGCTTTTCTCAACAAGATTGATGTGCTGACGATCACGGCGCCAGCGACTTATCATTTCGAGCTTGCAGAAAAAGCCTTGCTGGCCGGCAAACATGTATTGGTCGAAAAACCCATCGCCTTGCATCTGTCGGACGCAGACAAATTGCTTTCCATAGCCAGCGAGAAGGACCTGATTCTCCAGGTCGGGCATCAGGAAAGATACGTATTTGAGGCTTTCGGCCTCTTGGATCGTCCGGCCCCCAAAGAAGTCCATTCCCGTCGGCTGAACAAATTTTCAGGTCGCGCAATGGATGTCTCCGTCGTTTTTGACTTGATGATTCACGATCTCGACCTGCTTAATCAGGTCGCCCATGGTGATGTCACAGCGCTTACGGCAACGGCTACATGCAGGCATGGTGAAAAGTCAGACCACACCGAAACACACATCACCTTCTCCAGCGGCACAAAGGCGACGCTCGCTGCGAGCCGCCTGGAGGAAGAACCCGTCAGGGATATGCGTCTTGTTTATGACGATGGTGAAATTCACATCAATTTCCTGAAACGGGAAGTCTCGAATACGACCGGCACAGCCTTGACCACCGATTTTGAAGCCGACAATCCTCCATTGGCATTCAGGGATCCGCTGGCCTTTGGCACACAAAGTTTTCTCAAGGCTGTTGAAGAAAATGCTAGACCTACCGTAGACGGAGTTGCAGGACGCGCAGCATTGGACCTCGCGCTGCGAGTCGAAGCGGCGTCTGCCAACGCTTGAGCGGCAGAAATAAAAGAAGGATATCTCAGATGAATGCAGTCGCAAACCTCGCTCTTGAACGTGAAAGCCGTGTAGGCACTATTGCTTTTATCGACCTCAAGGCGCAGCAAAAACGCATTCGCGCCAAAGTCGAGAAACGGCTGATTGATGTGCTGGATCACGGGCGCTACATTGCCGGTCCGGAAATAACTGATCTCGAGGAAAAGCTGCAGGAGAAGACCGGCGCACACAAGGTCATTGCCTGCGCCTCAGGCACCGACGCGCTTATCATTCCGATGATGGGCCTCAATCTCACACCGCAGGACGCTGTCTTCATCCCGGCCTTTACCTACAACGCGACAGCAAATGCGGTTCTGATCGCGGGGGCAACGCCTGTCTTTGTGGATGTTGATCCGGTTACCTTCAACATCTGCCCTGAAGACCTGCAGGCAAAAATCAATGCCGTCAAGGCAGAGGGTAAGCTGAAGCCCGCAGTCATCTGTGCGGTTGATCTGTTCGGTTTGCCTGCTGATTATCCTGCGATAAAGAAAATTGCGGATGCAGAAAGCATAACAGTTTTTGCTGATGCGGCGCAGAGTTTCGGCGGCAAACAGGCTAATCGCTGGGTTGGTGACCTTGCGCCTGTGTCGGGTACGTCATTCTTTCCGGGCAAGGCTCTAGGCGCTTACGGGGATGCCGGGGCGACATTCGTTCAGTCTGAGGAGATGGTTGAAATATGTGAGTCCATTCGCTGGCACGGCACAGATGTGCAGCGCCGAGAATCTGTTCGGGTGGGCATGAATGGACGGCTGGATACATTTCAGGCTGCCGTGTTGTTGGAAAAGCTGGAAATTTTTTATGATGAGCTGGAAGCCAGAAAAAATATTGCGGCCATTTACACGAAACACCTTGGCGACCAGGCGCATGTCCAAGGCACATATGACCAGACCGATAACAGTTTTGGTTACTTCACCGTGCAGTTGGATCACCGCGATGCGGTGCGCGAGGCCATGGGCACAGCAGGTGTGCCAACTGCAATTTACTATCAACAACCCCTGCATTTGATGAAGGCATTCGAGGCGTATGCGCCGGAATCTGGTCTGCCAAATTGTGAAAAACTGGCCGACAGGGTGATGTCACTGCCAATGCACCCTTATCTGACAGAAGATCAGGCTCATTTTATCTGCGAAGTCCTGCAAGCAGCGGTCAAAGAAGCCGCCAGAAATGCTGGCTAGAGCCTGTACCTGGTACTTGTTCCTGGTTAACGGTGCGCCAGATCACACATAAGCCTGAATTTTGAGCGTATATGTCCATCTTTGCGTAAAGCAGGGCGGCAACGGATGATACGCTATGATGTTGATTCTTTGTCAGGCCCGGGGAAAAGAAAATGATATTGATAAGGCAGGCAGTCACTGTGCGTTTCGGACTGTACCCGGATTTTTTCAGGGTGCTGGAAAAGGACGAGGCTGCCCTGAAGTCGGTGTTTGACGAGGCTCACTACGCGTATCTGGACGCGCCGTTTCCGTCGCTCTGGAAGGAAAAACTCTTCACATATCTTTCTCTCTTTACGGAGAATAAATATTGTGTTCTGCGCCATGCCGCTTTTCTGACAGGCCATGGCTATCCATCGGGCGACAGGGATTGCGGGACGATGGCGCAGTCAGAGGTCCGGGATTTCCTGCTACAGCCATTGCCTGATTTCAGTGTCTATGCCAGCTATCTTGAATATCTGGAAAAGATGCCGACCATAAATGCATGGCCGGAAGATGATTCTTTGTTCGAAGAAGCGGTTTTTTGGGGGGCCGTTTCGGCTTTTCTCAAGGATGGGCCGTATTCGGATTTCAAGCTGAAATTTCGCAGAATACTCGGGGAAACATTTTATAGCCGGTTGATGTCACTGCTGGCGTTTATTCAGTCCGCTCACTTTTGGGCGGAATTGAATGCGGAAGAACTCAGTATTGAGCCTGACGCTGAGGAATTGCTGCGTAAATATCCGGACCTTGAGCTTGTGTTGCGAGACAGATACGAGGCTTTACTGAGTCGTGACAGAACACATGCCGGGGCAATCTATGGCAGCAATACGCAAGTTCTGTTGCAGACCTTGACAACAATCGAGCAACAGCCCGCCCTAGAAGGCGGGGAAGAATATGATCTTGGCTATGACATGGCATTGCGCCGTGTGCGCGGGATTATCTCAGCAGCTCGAAAGCTCCTGAGTTAACCCGGGATAAAAAAAGGCCGCCAGTGACGATGCACAGGCGGCCCGAAGTATTTGATATGATATTGGAGCTTAGAGCGCAGGCTGCGCAGCGGCTGCTTCCACTTTCTTCTCCTTCAGGCTGAGTGACAGCACCATAAAGCCAACTATACCAGAGGCAATGGACCCGGCCAGTACACCCATGCGCACCTGGTTAAGTGTGTCTGCATCACTGAAAGCCAGTGTACCGATGAAAAGGCTCATGGTGAAGCCAACACCTGTCAGACAGGCGACGCCATAGAGTTCTTTCCAGCCAACGCCTTGCGGCAGTTTGGCAAGGCGCAGACTGACAGCCAGCGCGGCGAAAGCCATGACACCGATCTGCTTGCCAAAGAACAGGCCCAGTGCCACGCCGATGGTCACAGGTGCCAGGAAGGCGTCCAGGCTCAGCCCGGCAAAAGAAACACCGGCATTTGCGAAGGCAAAGATTGGCAATACCAGGAAGGCGACCCAGGGGTGCAAGTCATGCTCCAGCTTGTGAAGCGGCGACTGCGCCCCATCCTTTCCGTGCAATGGGATCATGAATGCGACAAGCACACCGGCCAGTGTCGCGTGTACGCCAGATTTCAGCACGGATACCCAGATGATAAGTCCGATCAGCGCATATGGTGTTATCCGCTTCACGCCCATCCTGTTCAGAATAAACAGGGCAACCAGTCCGGTTGCGGCAATTATCAGCGCAATGATCGACAGGTCACTTGTATAAAACAGCGCAATGATCGCGATGGCACCAAGGTCGTCGATGATGGCAACCGCCAGCAGGAAGACTTTCAGGACAACGGGCACGCGGCTGCCGAGCAGCGCAAGAATGCCGAGAGCAAAAGCGATGTCCGTGGCAGCGGGGATAGCCCAGCCAGAAATTGTGTCCGGGCTGCCCCAGTTGAACCAGGCATAGATCAGTGCGGGAATGGCCATGCCGCCGATGGCAGCAAAGATCGGCAGGGAAGCCTTGTCGAAGCTCGACAGTTCACCTTGTATGACCTCCCGTTTGATCTCAAGACCGACCAGAAAGAAGAAAATGGCCATCAAGCCGTCATTGATCCAGAGCAGCAGCGGTTTATCGATAACAAGCGCGCCAATCTGTACAGCCACAGGCGTGGTCAGAAGCTGGTCGTATAGATCGCTCAGAAATGAGTTATTGGCCAGCAGGGCCAGGGCAGCAGCAAACATGAGGATCAGGCCAGCTGATGCCTCCAGTTTCAGGAAGTCTCCTACACGGTTAAAAATTCTCGTCATTTATCCCTCGTTACGTTGGTACACGCAGATATTCATGGACGGGATATAAGCGGCAGGAACAGGAATTGCAGCGATCACGGGTATTTATTTTGATAGCTTTAAGCTATCGACGTGGCGGAGGGGTGGCGGGTGCTGATTGATAGGATTTATATATCGAAATAAATTGGTTAATTCTATTTACTTATCGCAAATTCTCTCCATCTGACAATCATCGTAACACGAAACAAAAGGAAAAAATGAAATGACCACCGCATTTACCCTGTCAACAGTTGTGCTTATTGGCATAGGTTATGTGTCAGCTATTGCCATGTACTTCTGAGAAGTCTGATGAAATGGGCGGATGCAATAAAGCATTCTGCCCGGTTTCATATTGGCGCATCTGCGCCGAAGCACTGTATGCTGCTGATAATTAACGGGCACCCGGATAACTTATCGGGTTTAGGAAAAGAACAATGGCAGAAGCAGAATCTCTTACCTTGAAACAGTTACGCTACCTTCTGGCGCTGGACGAAGTGAATCACTTTCGCCGGGCAGCCGAGATATGCGGGATCAGTCAACCTTCCCTGACCACGCAAATACAGGCGATCGAAGAGGTCCTCGGTGTACATCTGGTAGAGCGCAGTCGCTCCGGGGTGAGTTTCACGCCAACCGGGCGTGAAGTGGCTGTCAGGGCACGTCGCATTATGGATGAAGTACAGAACCTGGTGGATTTCACAGCCGGGGCGCAGCGCGGCCTTGTTGGCACCATACGTCTGGGGTCGAAAGCGACGCTTGGTCCTTACCTGCTGCCACATGTGGTCGCGCGCCTTCACAAGCAGTATCCTGATCTTAACCTGTATGTCCGCGAAAGCACACCGCGCGAACTGGAATATGAACTGACGCGTGGTATTCATGATCTGATCCTGGCACAGCTACCTGTGACCGGCGCTGAGCTTGTCACTGAACGATTATTCCGTGAGCCGCTTTATCTTGCCCTGGCAGCAGATCACCCTCTTGCAGAGCATGATGTGCTCAACCCCGGGGATTTGAAGGGGTTGGAGGTTCTCTCCCTCAATCCGCAATTCCACCTTCACCAACAGATCATCGATCTGTGCAAGGATTTCGGGGCCGTGCCTGTGCGTGATTATGAAGGGACCAGCCTTGATGCATTGCGGTTGATGGTTGGTATGGGTATGGGCGCTGCTTTCCTGCCAGCGCTTTATGCGCGTTCGGAGATTCCAAACCGTGGTGAGGTTGTGGTGAAGCGGATCAAAGGCAAGGTCATAAACCGGTCTGTGGGGCTGGTATGGCGCAAAAGTGCCGGCAAGGCGGAAACCTATCGTATGATTGCGCAGGTTATCCGTGATGTGATCGGCAAGAAGTTTGACGACATTATTGTCGAAGGCTGATTTATTTCAGCACCGTGATAATCAGCTCTGATAGTTTTTTTCAATCCTGATACTGCGTCGCGCAGCATTGTCTCTTACGGTTAAAGTACCAATATCTCTGTAAAGCCGGCAATGTGCTGGCCGGTACAAGGGAAACACAATGGAACAGTTCAGAACAATGATCAATCAGGCTATGACTAACGGTGCAGCTCCTCAACAAGGTGCCCCCGGACAATCTGCACAGGGGGCAGGATTGTCGCTGGATTCATTCCTGACCGGCAAGGGTGGTTTGGCGACAGGTGCGGCCGCAGGTGGGTTGGTCGGTTTGCTGCTTGGTGGCAAGAAGGGCCGCAAAATGGCAGGCTCTGCCGTTAAGCTGGGCGGTGTCGCGCTTGTTGGTGGTCTTGCCTACAAGGCATTTCGCGACTGGCAGCAACAGAAAGCGCAAACCGCAGTGACGCCAGCAGAGCCTGTCGCCCGCGAGACATTCCTGCCAACTGGGCAAGGTGAGCAGGAGACTTTATCACGAACAATCATCCGGGCAATGATTAGTGCTGCGCAGGCGGACGGGCATATTGATGAAGCGGAGCGCGAGCGCATTCTGGGTCAGGCAGAGGCTGTTGGCCTTGATACGTACGATCAGGGTTTCATCGCGCGCGAGCTGGCAAGGCCGGCTTCCATGGATGACCTTGTTGCAGAGGCCAGGTCACCGGAGATTGCGACAGAAATCTACATGGCAGCGCTTCTTGCTGTGGACGCGGAAGGCGATACCGAGAGAGCTTGGCTGCATCTTCTGAAAACGCGCCTTCGGCTTGATGACGACCTTGTGACCCAGATTCATGCGGCTGCCGACCAGCAGCTTGCAGCGGCATAAAGATTAGGATGGAGTTGAACATGGTTTTGGGTGTCTTACTTTCCATCGCAGTCATTTTGTGGGCCGTTTCGTGGGTTGCCAGGCGGTTTTTTGGCCGGGAACTTGGCCTTAATCCGGAGCCTGTGCCGGTCCGGCAGGATCTCAGGCAGCGCCGCAGGCGCTAGGTTTACGCCATGGGCGGGTATTCCCTGTCTTTGAACCGGTGCGCGTAGCTGGCACAGATTTCCCGTCCGGTGGCGGCGTCAGGCGGGTTGTGTGTTCTGCATGCAACCCTCTCGAAAAAGTGCGTAAAATCAGGTTCAGTTGCTTATATAACTGGTCTAAGTAGGAACCTGTACTTACTTCGGGGGTTCCAAAAGACGATGTTCCGTTTCAGGCCAAAATTTTTCATGGCAGCTCTGGTGCTTGTTCTCACAACCACGGCTTGCAGCACGTTGCCGGAAGACCAGTATGTCGACCCTTATGAGGGGTGGAACCGCAAGGTCTACAACCTTAATGATGATCTGGACAAGGCAGTCGTCAAACCTGTGACGCAAGTCTATGTGGCGGTCACGCCTGATCCGGTGGAAAAGGGTGTCAGCAATTTCTATGACAATCTGCTCTACCCGACAGTCGCGCTGAACCAGTTTCTGCAAGGCAAGGTTGAAGAGGGTTTTCGGGACATGACCCGTTTCACGCTCAATTCAACGCTTGGTGTTGTTGGCATTTTTGACGTTGCCACCACTTTGGGCCTGCCCGAAGAGGAAGAAGATTTCGGTCAGACCTTTGCCAAATGGGGCGTTGGCACAGGGCCATATGTGGTCTTGCCGGTAATGGGCGGCATGACCTTGCGTGATGGCGTTGGCCGGGCCGCTTCCATGCCGGTTAATCCGGCATTCTATCTGGAGGATGCTGAGGCGAGATTCGGGCTGGGCGCAGGTGCAGCCATTGATACCAGCGCGCAGCTTCTCGAAGCGCGCGATCTCATCAAGGGCGACGGTTATCTTTTCGTGCGTGACACTTATGTTCAACGGCGCGAGTTTCTCGTGAACGATGGCAGTACGCAGGAAGAAGACCCGTTTCTGGCTGAATAATGAACAGTATTTTCGCACAGATCGGGCGTTTCTGGTTTGCAGCGCCATATATGCTGCTGGCTCTGGTTACGGCGGCGACGCTATTTGCAGGCCTGAATGCGCGCAATCTATCCTATGATGCGTCTGCCGATACGCTGGTGGCTGAAAACGATGCAGAGCTGGCCTATTTTCTGGAAATAAGTCAGGATTTTGGGGATGGGGCCGTCGTATTTCTGACCTATGAGCCGCTTGAAGGTGATCTACTGTCCCCTGACAGCCTGGCCCAGCTTGCTGATCTGCAGGCACAGCTTGAAGCAATCAAGGGCGTCTCTGCAGTTACTTCAATTCTCGATGTGCCGCTGTTTCGCAGCCCACCAGTTGAACTTACGCAGCTCGCGACAGATTTTCGCACACTCAAGTCGCCAGATGTGGATATTGACCTTGCCAGAGACGAGCTGCGCAACAGCCCGTTATATCGCGAATTGCTGATCTCTGCCGATGGCCGGGCGACAGCGATGCGGATCGGTATCGAGCCGGATACTGAACTTGATGAACTGTGGCGAGAGCGACAGCAACTGCGACAGGTCACGCCGCGCACCGAAGAAATCGCGCAGCGTCTGCGCGTCATTGAGCCCCAATATCAGGCGGCACGCCGTGCCTTCACAGCGGATCAGGAGCGCCTGATGAGTGACATCAGGCAGGTTCGGGAAGGCATTTCCGGTGAGGCGGTATCTTATTTTGCAGGGGTGCCGATGATCGCCTCGGATATGATCCGTTTCGTCAAGAATGACATTCTCACATTCGGGGGGATATCGCTGTGCGTTGTCATGGTCGCGCTGTTCCTGTTTTTCAGGCGCTTGCGCTGGGTTTTCCTGCCCGTGGCGACGGCGCTTCTGGCTGTGTTATTGACAACGGGTATCCTTGGCTTCCTGCGGCAGCCCGTCACGGTGATATCCTCGAATTTTGTGTCGCTGCTGATTATTTTCTCTATCGCTTTTACTGTCCATCTGATCGTCCGCTACCGGGAGATCGGTCGCAGCGAGGAGGGGCTGACCAACAACGAGATGCTGACCCGTGCGATGCTCGATAAATTTGCGCCGTGTCTTTACACCGCGCTGACAACCATGGCGGCTTTTGCCTCACTGATGGCAAGCAACATTGTGCCTGTTATTGATCTGGGATGGATCATGTGCGTCGCCATGGCGACAGCATTTTTTATGAATTACACGTTCTTTCCGGCTGTGCTGCGGCTTTTGCCCGAGCAGCAGGTGCTGGGGTCTGGCGAGACAGCGCCGTTTCTGCCGCGGGTGATGTCGCTCATCTCAACCCGGGTGCCGCTTCTGGTCATCCTGCTGGCGCTCGGTGCGGCGGCAGCGAGCTGGTACGGGATAAACCGGCTGAGTACGGAAAGCAGGTTTGTGGACTATTTCCGCGCGTCCTCGGACATCAGTCAGGGGCTTGAATATATCAATGAAAATCTCGGGGGCACGACCCCCATGGAGGTGATCCTCACATTCAAGCCGTTTGAGGAGGAACCGGTCGCCGACGATGATGATTTCTTCACGGAGGAGCCAGATGCCTATCCGGAGCGTTACTGGTACACGCCCGACAAGATAGCGCTCTTGCGCCAGATGCAGGAGTTTCTGGAGGAGCAGCCGGAAGTGGGCAAGATAATTTCCCTGGCAACGCTGGAGGAAGTGGCGCGTGAGTTCAACGAAGGTAATGCGCTCAACACGATCCAGCTTGCGGCGATTGTCGGGGCAGTGCCTGAAGATCTGCGCCGCGAGTTTCTGACGCCCTACAGTTCCCCGAGCGATGGCCTGATGCGCATGTCGTTGCGTATGCGCCCTGTTGAGCCGCGCCGCGCCCGTGATGACCTGATCCGGGCAATAGAAGAATATGCTGTCTCGGAAATGGGGATGGCGCCTGAAAATGTGCGTGTCACAGGGGTGACTGTGCTGTTCAACAATATGCTGAAAACACTGTTTGCCTCGCAGCGCGCGACCATCGGGCTTGTGGTCCTCGCAACCTTTATCATGTTCCTTATCCTGCTACACTCACCCATGCTGGCTGTTGCAGGCGTTGTACCGAACCTGCTGTCAGCGGCAATCGTGCTTGGCTTCATGGGGGTGGTCGGTATCACACTGGACATGATGACCATGACCATCGCAGCGATCATCATCGGCATCGGTGTGGACAACGCGATCCATTATCTGCACCGTTACAAACAGGAGCGCAGGGCAGGGCGCACCAGACGTGAAGCGATTGAAATCAGTCACAGCAATATCGGCTCTGCTGTGTACTTCACATCAATCACGATTATTGCAGGGTTCTCCGTACTGGCACTGTCAAATTTTGTACCAACCATTTATTTTGGTGTACTGACAGCCATGGCAATGGGCTTGTCCCTGATGGTGAACCTGATCGTTCTGCCGAGCCTGTTAATGGTTTTTGGCCGGGACTAGGTCACGCGGCAGGCGCATCGCCCATGTTATGCGCCGTCGATCACTTCCGGCCATATCTGGATGACCCGTTCCATGTCACCATTTTCAGTTTCCATGACACTGCGGAACTGGTTGCGATATGTCAGCCCCACATTGACGCCATCAATGATGATATTGCGGGCTTTCCATGTGCCTGCATCATCACGTCGCATGGAATATGAAACTTCGTAGGACGTGCCGTCAGCTGCGGTGACATCAACAAGCACGCTTGCACTGGTGTCAGAGCGCATATTGGTCTCGCGGACCTGAATATCCCGAATTTCTGTTGCTACAAGAGCGGAGGTGTAGAGATCAACCAGGGTTGCCTTGAACAGTTCCCGAAATTGCTCGCGCTGGCTGTCGGTCGCCTGATCGCGATAGTTGCCCATAACACCTCTGGAGAAGGCCTCAAAGTCAATCACCGGGTCGAGCAGGGCAAGAAGTTCATTTTGCAGAAGCTCAGGATTGTCATCATATGTCGGGCGATATTCTCTCAGGATCTCCAAGGCATCGCGGGACACATCCACCACGAGCTGCTCCGGGTCATTCTGGGCAAAGGCGGTGCTGGCTGGCAGCAATACCAGCAGCACAGCAAAAAAATTCAAAATCGATTTACGAGCCATGGCTCAACTCCATTGGTCTGCGACACTGGTCACAAGTTTCTCAGTAATTTATGTATCAAAAAGGCAGGACGCAATCCCGCCTTGTGTGTCACGCATCACATATGCGTTGTTCACGCATGGTTGCACAGCGAATAAAGTGAATGACAGTGTTCTGGTGCCCCTGGCCCGAATCGAACGGGCACTCCCTAAGGAACGTGATTTTGAATCACGCGCGTCTACCAATTCCGCCACAGGGGCCTGCAACAGACAGCCCTTCTGATATGTAAAAAAGCTGACGTCAAGCAGATAAGCCCCCGGTACTAATGTGCCACTCAGTGGCTGAGGTCATCCAGTAAAAGCGCCAGTATCCGGCGATTGGATTTGTGGGTCAGGTCAAAAAAATCGCCAACCACCGGAATAAGGCCAATCAGAAATTCCCTGCCGATAACGCCCAGCATCCGCATGATGGTCTTTTTGCGCGCGCCAGCCTGAACGGCTTCACCGACGAGATGTAACGACACCACGGTCGTCAGGGCATCGCCCACGCCCGGTACAAGCCCCAGGATGCCATCCAGTCCAACACCTATTTTTGTACCTGGTAGTGTGAACAGGTCATCCATCCAGCGCGCCAGTATTTTTACCCGGCGCACCGATGCCGCGCGTGAGTCACCAAACCGCACATCCGACTTCATGGATGTGCGGCTTGTGGTGGATACATTGTCCAGCGACATCATTGCGGGTTATGCTGCGGCAAGATCGTCCAGCGCGGCGCGCTTTTTGGTCTCGAACTCGCGGCACATTTGCTTTTCCTGCGCTTCGGAGAACTCTTTCCGGGTTTCCGGAAACACTTCTTTTTCTTCCTCGGCAACATGGTGTTCAACGCAGTCTTTCAACTGTTTGAATTTCATGAGCCAGCCCGGCGAGGACATATCCATATCATCGATTTCACGGATCATGTCCGACAGCTCCTTGTGCTCTGCCACGCTGTGACGGGCCTTTTTGGTAAGGTCATCTTCGCTCATCATGTCGGAGTAAAAAACCTGCTCTTCTGCCATAGCGTGTGACTCGAGCTCTGTTTTATATTCAGTCCACAGGGCGTGGCGCTCGGACGTATCACCTTGCGTATCGACGATTTTCTCGCCAAGCTCGCGTTGATAATTGTGGTCGTCTTTCAAGCGTTCATAAATCTTCATAGTACTATCCTTTTGATTGCACACCCCACCAACGTGGCAGCGTGTATCTGGTTCCAAAAGAATATGAAGATCGCAGTCCTGTAGATTAAATCTTTATGCAGATAAATAGAGTCAAGACCTCAAGCCTGCCGGGCGCGGGTCTATTCCCCAGAGGAGGAAATGTTGAGGGCCTGTACATCCAGCGTGCCCATAGCCTGCATCAGGGCGAACACAGCAAGCTGATAGCGCTCGCGTGCCTGATAGCTGCCAAGGCGCGCAGCCAGCAATTCCTGCTGTCCGTTCAGCACATCCAGTGTCGTGCGCTGACCAACCCTGTTTTCCAGTTCAAGTCCCCGCAAGGCAACCTCATTGGCAACGACAGTCTGCTGGCTGGCTTCAAAGGCGGCGCGGGCTGAAACAACGCGTTCCCAGGCAACCTGTGTCTGCTCCGTAACAGAGCGGCGTGTGGCATCAAGGGAAAAGCGCTCAGCCTTTTCTCCTGCCCGTGCTTGTCTGATGGCGGAGTATGTCTGACCACCCTGAAAGATCGGAATATTGATTTGCGCACCGATGGATGAATTCTCGGATGTGTCACCTTCGATAAACTGCCCTTCCGCATACTGATACCGCGCATTTGCTGTAACGGTAGGCGCAAGCAACCCGCGCGCTGATTTCAGGTTATACCCGGCAGCTTCAAGACGTGCGAAAGCCGCCAGTAATTGCGGATTGTTTGACAGCGCAGTCTGAAGTGCCATGTCCATGCTGTCGGGCAGGGCAGGCAGTGTCGGTTCTGCTTCCAGAGTCATGGGCATCTGGCCGACAATGCGTTCATATTGCTTTCTGGCTGCGGCAAGGTCTGAGCGGGCACGGATGAGGTCAGCTTCTGCCCCGGCATATCGGGCCTGGGCCTGGGCTGTGTCGGTTCTGGTGCCCTGACCTGCCTCAAAGCGTGCCTGCGCCGCCTTTAGCTGACCGTCCAGTGCACGCAACGTGCCTTCCGATGCCCGCACACTTTGTTCGTTGGTTACCACCGAGAAATACGCGGCAGCAGCTTCTGCCAGAATTTGCTGTTCCGTTGCGATCAGGTCGGCTTGCGCCTCGCTGATGCGCGATCTGGCTTCGCGAATGTTGTTGATATTGCGAAAGCCCTGAAACAGGGGTTGCTGTGCTTCTACGGCGGCCGAAGTGGTCTGGTCACTGCCATTGCCGGCGAAGGCGCCGAAAATCTGTGCAGCGGGATCTGCGGTATCTGAAGACCCTTGCCCGGCATCCTGCGGCGGCGTTTCAAACGTGCTGGAAAGAACTTGCGTGACGCCAGCCTGGGCATTCACTTTCGGCAGCAATCCAGCCCGCGCCTGTGGCAGCAGTTCACTGGTCGCTTCCAGTCCCGCACGTTGCGCCCGGAGCACTGGATTGGTGGTGTGGGTCAATTCCAGTGTCTCGCGCAGGCTTTGTGCCCTCGCAGGGCCCGGTTGCAGTAACACGCTGGCACTCACAACCGCGCTCACGAAGGCGGTCGAGCGGGCGACTTGAAACGAAAACTTACCTTGCAGCATGACACTCTCACTAAACCCCTCGGGCGCATTCAGCCAGCAGAGGTATCTTTACCTAACTTATTTAGGTGCCAAATTCGGTATAGAAAGCCTAAACAGGGTGATTGGCCGTGCATTTCATACTGATATTTTTGCATAATCGTTATCAGGAGCGGCATTTCGCGGTTGCAGCATGATGACCCAGGGCTTATCTGCTTCACGCGGTGACATTGAAAATGTTACCCGTATCTCAGATTTGTTCAGCAGCCCGGGCGCAAGGCCCACAGGACCTCCCATGAAAGACCTCACGCATCTGGAACGGCTGGAAGCCGAGAGTATTCACATTATGCGCGAAGTGGCGGCTGAATGTGAAAAACCGGTGATGCTCTATTCAGTTGGCAAGGACTCATCGGTCATGCTGCATCTGGCGCTGAAGGCATTTTATCCTTCCAGGCCGCCATTTCCATTCCTGCATGTGGATACGACCTGGAAATTCCGGGAGATGATCCGGTTTCGGGATGAGACAGCTGAAAAACTCGGTCTCGAATTGCTGGTTCATACCAATCAGGAAGGGGTAGCGCAGGGCGTCAATCCATTCAGTGTCGGCTCTGCTGCCCATACCGATATTATGAAAACGCAGGCACTGAAGCAGGCACTCGACAAATATGGCTTTGATGCTGCGTTTGGTGGCGCGCGCCGTGATGAAGAAAAGTCCCGCGCGAAAGAGCGCATCTTCTCTTTCCGTTCCGCCCAGCACCGTTGGGACCCGAAAAATCAGCGTCCTGAGTTATGGAATATCTACAATACCCAGATTGCAAAGGGAGAGAGCATCCGTGTCTTCCCAATGTCCAACTGGACGGAGCTGGATATCTGGCAATATATCCATAAAGAGCAGATAGAAATTCCGTGTCTCTATTTTGCAGCAAAGCACCCCGTCGTAGAACGCGACGGCACCCTGATTATGGTGGACGATGACCGGATGCCGCTGAAAGAGGGCGAAGTCCCGGAAGAAAAAATGGTCCGCTTCCGGACGCTGGGCTGTTATCCGCTCACAGGTGCAGTTGAAAGCGAAGCAACGACGCTGGAAGAAATCATTCAGGAAACATTGCTGACCACCACATCGGAGCGGCAGGGGCGTGTCATCGATCATGACCAGTCTGCTTCCATGGAGAAGAAAAAGCAGGAGGGCTATTTCTGATGTCGCACCATGACGAATTGATCGCGACAGATATTGTCGCTTACCTGCAGGCCCAGGAAAACAAGAGCTTTTTGCGCTTCATCACCTGTGGCAGCGTTGATGACGGCAAATCCACGCTGATCGGTCGCCTCCTGTATGACAGCAAGCTGATTTATGAAGACCAGATGGCTGCGGTTGAAAATGACTCGAAAAAGTCAGGTACAACAGGTGAGAAGCCTGATCTGGCGTTGCTGGTTGATGGCCTTGCCGCTGAGCGCGAGCAGGGGATTACGATTGATGTTGCCTATCGTTTCTTCTCAACTGACAGGCGCAAGTTCATCGTCGCGGACACACCCGGCCATGAACAGTACACGCGCAATATGGCCACGGGTGCTTCCACGGCGGACCTGGCAATCATTCTGATTGACGCGCGCTACGGTGTACAGGTGCAGACCAGACGTCACAGTTATATCGCGTCCCTGCTGGGGATCCGCCATGTGGTTGTGGCAATCAACAAGATGGACCTGCTTGATTTTGATCAGGGCGTGTTCAGTTCCATTGAAAACGACTATCGCAGCTTTGCTGAAAAGCTGGGCTTTGAAGATATCGTCTGTATACCAATGTCAGCCCTAGACGGGGATAATATCACCACCCGCAGCGATCGCTCGACCTGGTATGAGGGCAAGACGCTGATGGAGCATCTGGAAACAGTTGAAATCAGCAAGGGGGAGAGCGCTTCCGGCTTCCGCCTGCCAGTGCAGTGGGTGAACAGACCGGACCTCAATTTCAGGGGATATTCGGGCACCATCGCCTCCGGCACGGTCAGGCCGGGCGATGAAGTGATTGTCAGCCCGTCTGGCAAGCGCTCCAAAGTAAAAACACTGGTCACTTATAGCGGCGCGCTTGATGCAGCCGCAGAAGGACAAGCCATCACGCTCTGCCTTGAGGATGAGATCGACATTTCGCGCGGGGATGTTATCTGCGACAAAAATCACCCTGCGGAGCAGTCAGATCAGTTTGCCGCGCATGTCATGTGGATGAGCGACAAAAAACTGTTCCCGGGCCGCCAGTATCTAATGAAGATCAACAATCAGATCATCCCGGCAACGGTCACGGCGCTCAAGCACAAGATCAATGTGAATAACTTCGCCCAGGAACCGGGCAAGACCATGGAGCTGAACGAGGTTGGTGTCTGCAACCTCTCGCTGGCCAAGCCGGTGGCCTTTGATCCTTACAGAAACAACCGCCATACAGGCAGCTTCATCCTGATCGACAAACAGACCAACGGGACCATTGGCGTGGGGATGCTGGACTTCTCGCTACGCCGTGCAGCCAATGTCGTCTGGCAGGATCTGGAAGTGGGGAAGACGGCGCGTGCCACCCTGAAACTGCAGAAACCGGCGGTCCTCTGGTTCACCGGTCTGTCCGGGTCCGGCAAATCCACTATTGCCAATCTGGTCGAGAAAAAGCTGTTTGACATGGGCCGCCATACCTACACGCTGGATGGTGACAATGTGCGCCATGGCCTGAACAAGGATCTCGGATTCAAGGACGCTGACCGCGTAGAGAATATTCGCCGCGTCTCTGAAACCGCCAAGTTGATGGCTGATGCCGGGTTGATCACGCTTGTCTCGTTCATCTCGCCTTTCCGTGCAGAGCGGCAGATGGCGCGTGCCATGCTGGAAGAGGGTGAGTTTATCGAAATTTTTGTCAATACACCGCTGGAAGTGGCCGAGGAGCGTGATGTGAAAGGCCTCTACAAGAAGGCGCGGGCAGGTGAGATCAAGAATTTCACCGGTATTGATTCGGAGTATCAACAGCCGCAGAATCCCGAACTTGAGGTGGATACTGTGGCAATGTCAGCAGCCGAAGCCGCCGAGCAGATTGTCGCCTATCTTGAGGAAAAGGGCTTCCTGGAAACCGCCTGAAAGCAGTGAGGCAACAGGCTTCTTACCGCTCCCGTTTCAGTCAAAATTCGGGGGTGCCAACCGGTTAAAACAATCTCCCGAGCGCAAATGTGCTGCCGCGCTGCAAGCGGCGACCACAGGCACATTTGTCACAGGGCGCCTGATTCCTGGGCTGGCCTTTAGGCTGTGCTTGCTCTTGGCCGGATTCCGGCTAACATGATGGAAAATGTGGGGCTGGCACCGGAAAAGTGCCGAAAAACCGGGAGTTGGGGCATCGGAACCTCAAGGCGCGTATGACATCAGAAGTAGTGTTGATGAACCGATCTGCCGTGGCCATGGCCGCTGACAGCGCTGTCACCATCAGCGGGGCGAATTACCTGAAGACGTATCAGTCCGTCGACAAGCTGTTTCCCCTGATCGAAGGGCAGCCGGTTGCTGTGATGATCTATAACAATGCGGAAATCATGTCGATTCCATGGGAAACGGTGATTTCGCTCTATCGCGAGCAGGCTGAGGGCAAGTCTTTTGACACACTGGAAGGCTATGCGCAGGACTTTATGGGCTTCCTCTCCGGCAATCCGGAGCTGTTCCCGGCAGACCACCAGGACACCGAGTTTTTCAAGCATATCGCAGTGGTTTTCACGATTCTGGCGCAGGACTTTGACTATCAGGTCGAGAAGTTCCGGGACGCCAAAGCGGGCCGGGTGCGCGATCACGTTAACTCGATTTTCGAATTCGTTGTCGACCAGTTGCTTGGTGATTATGACAAGAACATTGACGACAGCCCGCGCGGGGAGCTCGACTGCTTTCCGCAAGGCATGGCAGAGCAGGTTCGCCGCCGCTACAAGACCGAAATCAATGACCTGATTGATTCGCTCCTGGGCTCCTTGAAGCAGGAACACCCCACACTGGTGGTGTCAGACACGACGCGCAGCCGCCTGCATGATATTGCCGTATTCTCTGTTACACGGGATGCCTTTTTCGAGCATTATACCGGCGTGGTCTTTGCCGGTTTTGGCAAGCAGGACAAATTCCCGTCCATGCGCTCTTATCTCACGTCATCGGTGGTGCTGGGCCTTTTGAAATGCCGTCAGGACAGGGCGGCGGACATGAAAGCGGATACAGGCCCCGTGGTGCAGCCCTTTGCGCAGGACCGCATGATCCGGACCTTCCTAACCGGCATGGATGCCTATCTGCGCCAGTTCATGTTCGGGGAAACCCTCAAACTGTCGGTCAATATGGCAACAGACTTGATTGGCCGTGCGCCGGGTCTGTCTGATGAGCAGCGCCAGACCTTGTGGCAGGATTATTCTGAAAATAATCTTGGCTATGCCCTGCGTGAATTTTTTGGCTCGATCGACCATTATCAGCATATGGTCCACACGCTGCCGATTTATCGCGCGATCCAGACCTTGCCGAAAAAGGAACTGGGAGAGACGGCGGCAAGCCTAATCAAGCTCAACTCCTTCCAGCAGAAGGTGATGAATTCCATCGAAACCGTCGGCGGGCCGATTGATGTTGCCGTGATTACGCGCAATGGCGGCCTGGAATGGCGCAAAGAAAAACCGGAGATGTAGGAGTATGACAGATCATCTGAAAGACATCTGGAACCGCTTTGAAGAGAAGACGACACGCAATCTGACGGGAGCGGGCGTAGACAACATCCCGCGCCCGGTCATTGAGGAGATGGAGCGTCACCGCAGCAGGTTGCAGGATGCTCATGAAGCTGTCGCCGTTCCCATGCCGGAGGGCGTTCCAGCGCCTGCAGACGCAGCCTTTTCTGCCTTGCGCGATCGGTTGACCAGTTTCGACAAGAAAGGGCGGCCATCACAACAGGCCAGCCAGGACTTTTCTGTCCCCCAGATCAATGATGATCAGTTGACCCGCGACCTGAAGGAAACCGAGAAACTGACGGCCCGCAAGGAGCCTGATTATCTCAGCTCGGTTCACCGCATGGAAGCTGAGAACGGGCGCCCCAAACGCAAAAAATTCCTGGGGATATTCTAGGGGAAATCCGCATGATCGTGACCACCACACCAGATGTGCCGGGCCGTGAAATTGGCGGTGTCAAAGGGGTGACAACCGGTGAAGCCATCCTTGGCGTTAATGTCTTTCGCGACCTGTTCGCGGGCATCCGAGACATTATCGGCGGCCGTTCCGGCAGCTATCAAAAAGCCCTGCGTGAGGCGCGGGATCACGCCATGAACGACATGATCGAGGAAGCGCGCAGCATGGGCGCCGATGCCGTCGTGGCGGTGGATATTGATTATGAAAGCATCGACACCAACAAGGGGGCGATGTTGATGGTCTCCTGCTCCGGCACGGCCGTCAGTTTGCGTTAACAGAACGAGCCTCTGCTGCCTGTAACAACTTAGTCTGAACTCTGGATAAAAACCGGGCGCACTGCTCTGGTCAGGCGCTGCGAACACGGCGAGACTGGGATGTTGTTGTAATTTTGTATCCATAACATCGGTTCAGATCCGGGCAGTCATATGCAGAAACCTATGAATTCCTCTGGTGGCAAGGGCACCCTTGAAAGTATCACCGAAAGCCTGCGCGTCGCGCCGGAAACCTTCGATGATGACTTTGAAGAAGAGCTCACAGCTGCCGACGGCGCAGATCATAACAGTGAAGGGGCCGGTGAGAAGAATGGTCATGACGATGAGGATCCGTCACGGCTTGAAGCGGACATACTGGCGCAGCTCGCAGCAGCCCGTGCAGCGGCAGATGATATTCTGCCACGCAAGCCCAAACCTGCCCAGCCAGAGGTGGAAATCGTGCCACCCGCAAGAGTGCCAACACAGAAGCGTTCTGCACTGATGAAGTTTGTCGAGGCAGTGGCCCCGTGGGTCATCTGGAGTTCGATGGCCTGTGTGGTGGCCAGTGTCGTTTACGCGATTGTCTATGGCGTTGCTTCCGGTGTGCCGTGGTACATCCTGATTGGGGGCATTGGCATGTTGGCCGCGGTCCTTTTGCTGGGCAGCCTGACGCGGTCATTCTCCCCTCTCATGCTGACGGGCTTTCTCATGCGACGGGCTGTCGGGCGCAATCAGGCAGATGCAGTGGCGCTAGCCGGACGGGACATCCTGCACCCGCTGGGCATCGCCGAAGATATACTGAATGTAGATATCGATGCGCGCCTTGTGACAACCAGGGACGGCGTTGTGGCGTATGCGAATGAAGCCTACCAGCGCATTGCCCGCGAGGCAGGCATTTCCGGTGCCTCCGGCCTGCCGCCGCGGATTGACCGCCTGTTCGGTCAGTCCGGACCGGAGTCACGCAAGGTCTTTCACTTATGCCGCGCCGCCAAAAGCGGTACAGCAGCAGAGGAAATCATTACCCAGATGATGGGGGCGGCAGAAGGCGTGGCGCGGTTACGTCGCTTCGAAGTCTCCCTGCGACCCATGAAAGATGCTGAAGAGCATGTTGCCTGGCGCCTGCGCGAGCAGGAAGTCGAGGACGTTGTGGACCAGCTGTCCAGCGCCTACGCAAAATATCCGCGTCCTGTTTTTGGTCTGGAGCCATCCGGGCGTATTGCCTGGTATAATGAGGCGCTGGCTGAGTGGGTCGGCACATTGACCAGTTCACTTGAAATTGGCGACTTCATCCTCGGGGAGACCAATGATCTTATCAGCGGTCTCTGGGAAGAGGAAATGGAGCCTTGCATGGCAAGGATGCGCCGACGCAGCGGGGGGGGCATGGACGTGTCGCTGACCCCTTTCCTGCGCGGTGGCATTGGGGAAGGCTTCGTCTGTGTCGAGTTGCAGCCCGATACTGCGGCGGCGGTGGCAGAACAGGTGAATTCCAGTCTTGGTGACAGCAGTGAGGCGCCTTTTGGTGTTGCCATGATTGAAGGAGACATTGGGTCCGATGCCAAGATCGCAGACGCCAACAAGGTCTTTACGGAGATTTTTGGCATCACTGGCAACACGCCATTGCTGTCAGGCTGCTTTGACGAGCGCATTATCCGTGACCTGACCAGTGCTATCAAAAACCGCAGTGCCAATGCGGCGTTGGCGCGTCCGGTTGAAGTGCGGCTGGGGGAGGGGTCTTCAGCAAAGATCATGCACCTTCATGCGCGTCCTGTTAAGCGTCGCCGGGGCAGCTATGGCAAGCGTCAGACCATCCTTTATTCTGTTGACGTTTCCTTCCAGCGGCGGATGGAAGAAGACTATTCACAGGATCAGAAGCTGAAGACCATCGGTCATCTGGCCGGCAGTATCGCGCATGACTTCAACAATCTGTTGCTGGTCATCATGGGTTCTTGCGAGTTTCTGATGCGCCGGCACGCCGCTGGCGATCCATCCTATCCGGACCTTGTTCTGATTCAGCAGAATGCGCAGCGGGCCAAGAATCTCACCAGCAATCTTCTGGCTTTCTCCCGGAAGCAGACCTTACGCTCTGAAGTTCTGTCCATCACTGATCTGTTGCGGGACTTCTCGCCATTCCTAAACCGTTCGCTCACGGAGCGTGTGGACCTGAATGTTGTCAATGGTCGCGCGTTGCCGAAGGTGAAAGCCGACAAGGGACAACTTGAGCTTGCCGTCATGAACCTTGCTGTCAATGCGCGCGATGCCATGCCGGAAGGGGGCGCGCTGACGATTGAAACCAAACTGATACCAGGCTCGGCTGTGGCCGATTACGGCTATGCCGTGCTGGAAGAAGTGGATCAGGTTCTGATTGAAGTGTCAGATACAGGCAGCGGTGTGCCGCCAGAAATTGCCGACAAGATTTTTGAGCCGTTTTTCACAACCAAAGCCGAGGGCAAGGGGACCGGTCTTGGTCTGTCGACCGTTTACGGAATCATTGGCCAGATGGGCGGGCGGATCTTCCTCGATAACCGGATTGGTGAGGGCGCGACATTCAGGATATTCCTGCCAGCCTATGAAGTGGATGAAGAAGAAGAGGCGCAGGAAGCCGCAGCTGCGGCGGATGCCCGGCGCAAAAGCAGTGAGCCGGCAGATCTCACTGGCAAGGGTCGTATTCTGATTGTCGAAGATGAAGATGGTGTGCGGGCTGTTATTGTCCGCACGTTGCAGATGTGTGGCTACGAGATTGTCGAAGCGTCTGACGGTGACGAAGCGCTGGAGATTATCGAGGATGATGACGGCGCGTTCGATCTCGTGCTGACCGACATTATGATGCCGGAGATGGATGGACCAACCCTTATTCAGGAGGCCGGCGACAAGTTGGGCAAGGCGAAGATCATCTTCATGTCAGGTTATGCGGAAACAGCCATGCGCGACAAACTTGGCGCGATTGAAGGTGCAGGATATTTGCAAAAACCGTTCAGTATCAAGGTCGTAGCTGCGAAAGTTAAAGAGGCGCTGCAAACCTGACACGGACGCAGCCAGAGTCGGGAACGGTTTCATTCATTGGTTGTTAACCATGACAGGGAGTGGCAGTATGACGCCACTTGCGAACGACATTACAACAAGAGGTGGGTTTTATGTGCAGCTGTCATCAGTCCGGTCATCATCATGAACAGGAAACGGTTTCGCGCCGGCACTTGCTGAAAACACTGGCAGGCGGCACCGCGATAGCACTTGCGCCGGGCTGTGCCTCGGTTGCAACCGCCTTCACACCCTCACCAGCCCAAATGGCACAGGCCGCCGCACCCGCCTGGGATCAGCTGAAACAGCAGCAACGTGTCTCAACCAATTCCAGATATACGAGCCGCGTAAACCGTGTTGCGCCCCGCGTGTTGCGGGCGGCAGGGGAAAACCCGTCAGATTGGGAAGTGCAGACATTCGATGATCCGTCCCTCAATGCTTTTGCCTTGCCGAATAACAAGATCGGCATTCACACTGGCATTCTCGACATCATGGAAAATGATGATCAGATCGCAGTTGTCCTTGGCCATGAAGTTGGTCACGTGAAGCTCAATCATTCCGGCCAGCGCTATGGTCAGGCGGCGGCAACACAGCTGGGCCTTGGTGTGGCAGGCGCTGTTCTGGACTCCCGCAATGTCCAGAACTCCCAATCCATCATGCAGGCGCTGGGTCTCGGCGCGCAGGTCGGGTTCCTTCTGCCATATTCGCGTGATCATGAACTTGAAGCAGACCGATTGGGCCTTCGCTATATGCCGAACGCCAATTACGATCCGCGTGAAGCGCTCACATTCTGGACCCGCATGGCAAACGCCAAAGCGCAAGCGGCTGGCAGCCCGCCAGAGTTCCTGTCAACGCACCCGGCTGATGCCACGCGCATCAACTTCATCCGTCAGGAACTTGAAGTGATGGGATACCGCGTCTAGGGAGCACTTCTGTATCGATTTTCGTCTTGAAAATCGCAGGAAGCGCGCCTAGGTTGCGCGCTCGCATTCAGACAGGCCGCCTTAGCTCAGCAGGTTAGAGCGCTAGATTGTGGATCTAGAGGTCGGTGGTTCGAGACCACCAGGCGGTACCATTCCGGCGAACCTGTTCTGCGTTTTGCAGGTGTCTTTAACTTGTATCAAGTCTGCCCTGACATTATATTCTGGCGCAGTCACAACGGGAACGCGGATGCCGCTGAACAGCTACATCAAGAGGTGTCGCCTTACATTGGGTAAGGCTCTCGCCCTTATTGCTGTTTTCCTGATGCTGGCAGGTCCGTCTCACGCGCACGCAGATTACATTCTGGAGCCAGATCATGCCAGTGTGCATCACCATGATCCCCTTCATGAAGATCAGCGTAATCATGATGATAAGCGTGACAATGACCAAAATGAGTGCCTGGTTTGCTGCTTGCTATCCAGCCATCCAGGTGGCGCTTTAGTCACCGAAGAGGCTGCCGGCGTCACGAAACCATTTATCCGTGACTGGATTGGCCCGGTCCCTGAAGGCTGGAGATCGACCCAGACGATACTCGTTCAGCACGCGAGGGCGCCGCCATACTCCTGATTTTTCACTGACTTGGTTCATTCGAAAGATCTGGAGAAAAATATTATGGCATACGATTATGGCGTTGCGGCATTAGACCGTGGTTTGGAAAAAGTCGGGGAGAGGTCTTCCTTACAACATCCGCGCAAACTCAGTCGAAATGAAGAACTGGTTTTCAGGCAGCTGTCTTTGAACGAGACCCCTGTAAAGGCATATCAATTACTCGATTCGTTGATGGGATATGGATTGCGATCCCCAATGACGATTTACAGGGCACTTGATTCACTGATCAAGAAGGGCTTTGCCAAGAAAGTTATCTCACAGAATGCCTTCATCGCGCTGAAGCCTGAAGATGTGGCAAAGGTGAGCGCGTTCATGACCTGCAGCACCTGCAAACAAACGCGCAAAATTGAAATCAGCAAAACCCTGGTGGAGGGCATGTTTGGAAAAGACAGCATCTCCCTGCAGGAGGTTTTTATTGAAGCCAACGGCAAGTGCCTGAGTACAGACTGCGCTGATCGGGGCACAGGCGTTGAACCGAATTAGCCATTATGTACACGTATCAAGAGGAAGTGAAAATGCATAAACTTTTCTGGGGCGTCGTGGCGTGGTGTTCTTTACTGCTCATTCCCTCTGCTGCTCTGGCACAGCATTCACACGATCACGTGCATGGGGAGGGTAATCTGGTCATCGTGACAGAGGCCAACCCTGTGACAATAGAATTCAGTAGTGATCTGTGGAACCTGGTTGGCTTTGAAACGGTGCCAGAAACAGAGGCTCAGAAGAACCTGCTTTCAGAGACCAGGGCGACGCTGGAGAACGGCGAAAATATACTTGCATTCAACCGTCAGGCAGAATGTGTTCTTCAAAGTGCAGAGAGCAATTTTGCTGCGCTTTTTGAAGAGCACAACCATAAAGACCATGAGGATCATGACAGTCATCAAGACCATGGTTTGAGCGGGGATCACGATGATGGTCACGTAAAGACGAAAGTGACGTATACTTTCCAGTGTGGCCGCCTGGATCGTTTGAATAGCCTCTCAACCAGCTTGCTTGATCAGTTTGGAAATCTTGAAAAGATAGAAGCAGTTGCGTTCACATCGTCAGGTCAACTTTGGCACCAGTTCCGGAAAAACGCGTCTAAAATGGACCTCAAATAGAAGATGCGACCAATGGCTTTAGCGCGCGCAGCGTTCCTTGTCGGCATATTGTCGTTTGGCATAGCTGTGTCAGGATGTACGCAGCAGCAACCAGACAGCCTTGAAGTTGAGCAGTTTGACCCCGCCGCCTTGAGGGGCGGACAGGATATTCTGACTCTGACCTGGGACGATCTTCTGCCTGAAGGGGAGGAGAAGCTGATCGCCCAACTGCAGGATGAATATCTGGAGGACCTTGCCCTGCAACTGACAAAACTACAACCTCAGACACTTGCCGAGGCAGGCCGCACAAATGGTTTTTCTGAAGTGGAAGAAGGGTCTGCTCTCGACTTTATGCCGCAACTTGGCACGTTTAATGTTGTCAGTGAGCTGCACGAAATGCAGGTACGCATACCAGGTTTTATCGTGCCCCTGCAATCTGAAGGTGTCAATTTATATACAGAGTTTCTTCTTGTGCCTTACTTTGGGGCGTGTATACACCTGCCGCCTCCGCCACCCAATCAGATCATATATGTCGTGTCCGATGTACCTGTACGTGTGCAGGATACAGGTCAGGCATATTTTCTGGAGGGGCTTTTGCGGGCTGAAGCCAAGCAGACAGAATTGGGCGATACCGCATACACGCTTAAGGCCCAAAATATCATGTTCTACATGGAATAAGCCCTTGAAGCGGGACCTTGCTATTTAACGGGCAGTCTGGGTAGACAAGCGCCATGCATCAGCGTGGAGAATTTGATATGGAAGATGAGGTCCTGTTCGAGGTTAAACAAGGCTGGGGGATAATCACCCTGAACCGGCCTAAAGCGTTTAATGCACTTACATGGAATATGTGTCGCCTGATGCTTGCCCGGTTGAAAGAATGGGCGACAGATGACAGCGTCAGGGCAATCCTTATCAAGGGAGCAGGGGAGAAAGCCTTCTGCGCCGGTGGCGATATTCGCTGGCTGTATGAGGAGTCCAAGACGGACCCACAGGGCGCGGCGGATTTCTTCCGTACAGAATATAACCTGAATTCTCTCATTCACCATTATCCCAAGCCTTATATCGCTTTGCTGCATGGTGTCATTATGGGGGGCGGAGTTGGTGTATCTATTTCTGCCAGTGCGCGTATCGTTTCTGACAACGTAACCTGGGCCATGCCTGAAACCGGAATCGGTATGGTGCCTGATGTTGGGGGCAGCTACTTCCTGCCACGCCTTGGCGGCGGTCTGGGACTTTATCTGGCTCTGACAGGACACAGATTAAATGGACCTGACAGTGTCTATACCGGAATAGCGACGCACCATGTGCCATATACCCGCTTTGAAGAATTGGAAACGGCGCTTGTGGGACTTGGGGCAGAGGCTCTGGCTCAAAGCACCATAGATGACTGTATCGCGGCTTTTGACGCGCCGGAAGACATAGCTCTCAAAGAGAGCCGCCCGCAGATCGATCAGCAGTTTGGCGCAGCGGATGGTGTGAGGGGGATTGTGGACAGCCTCGAGAAAGAAGGGGGCGGTTTTGCAGAAAAGGCGCTGCAATCCCTCAAGCGAATGTCACCTATCGCTCTGGAGTTGACCTTTGAAGAACTTCGACGCGGCGCGGAGATGACATTCGATGAGTGTCTGGTTATGGAGTTTGCCATCGTCCGCAAGATCATGGAAGGGCCGGACTTTCACGAAGGTGTCCGGGCACAAATCATTGACAAGGATCGTAACCCCAAATGGTCACCGGACAGTCTTGCTGCTGTAACAGGTGATCTTGTTGCCCCATATTTTGCAGATCTGGGTGATAGCAGACTGTTGATAGATCACGGCCTTCAGAGGTAAGTTTTACCTAATTCCCGTGCTCAGGCCGCTTCAACTTCATTCATGATGCTCTGTGCGTCATCGCGCGACATTTCGAGACCGCGCTCAATGGCCTCAAGAGTGAGGCTTTCGCCAGCTTCAACAAGGCCGTCTGCGAGAAGTATCATATAGGCTGATTTGAAAATCAGAACTTTTTCATCAGCTGTCAGAGTATCTTTCTCATCTCTCAGCTTCTCTTCAATATCAACTCTTTGATCGAGGAAGGGATAGGCGATCTGGCCAATGGTATCAGCCCCGATCTGGGTGCCGGTTAAGCCGGCATAAATCTCGTCGATCTTTGCCATTTCCTCGACGCCCACATCACCGTCTGCGGCAGCCATGGCGACCATTGTGTGAATGGTCAGACGGCGACCTTCTACGGACGGTTCTGCGTGCTGTCTGGATTTGAACTTCTTGAATATGCCAAACATGGTTTCCTCCCTCATCTCTGATCAGAGCAGCATTACATGGCTTCCTTGATGCGGTAAATGGCACTCGCAAGTGATTCGATATCTCGTCGTGCCGTGAGCTGGACCGCTCTTGTGGTGCTGACAGCAAGGCTAACTGGTCTGCATGAATACACTTCTGACGGGAATATGCCCGGTTTTCGCCACAATTCAGGCCCCTTGCCGCAAAATGGTCATATTCAGGGCCGTTGAGCTATTGTTTTCGCCCCATTTTTGCCTTAGTTGAAAAATACGTGCTAGTAGCACTAACGTCCCGGAATGGGTCTGGGGAGTAAATCAAGGGAACGAGATATGAAACTGAAATATGGAATTGCACCGATTGCTTTGGCTGCGCTGGTTGTTACCGGCTGTGAGAGCACAGGTATCGGCAGCAGCTCAACAGCTGCGACAACCACAACGACGACGACAACGTCTTCTGCCAGCACACAGCGCATGGCACAGATGGAGCGTGAGCTTGCTTCCCTGCGCACGGAGAACACCCGTCTGCGCACATCTGCCAGTTCAACAACAACACATCAGGGCATCCAGGGCGATGCAGACCTGCCACCAGCCAAGCCAGGCGAGTGCTATGCACGTATCCTGATCCCGGCTGAGTTCAACACAACAACAGAGCGTGTTGTTGACACTGAGGCTTCCGAGCGCGTTGAAATCGTCCCGGCCCGTTATGAGACCGTTCAGGAACGTGTTCTGGTATCAGAAGCTTCCGAGCGTCTGGAAGTGATCCCGGCCACATACAAAACCGTGACCGAGCAGGTTATTGTTGAGCCAGCCCGTGAAGAGTTGCGCACAATCCCAGCCCGCTACGAGACCCGTTCAGAGCGTGTTCTGGTTCGTGAAGGCTACACAACCTGGAAAAAAGGCGAAGGCCCAATCGGTGGCTCCCTGAGCGGTGGCACCATCACAGACCGTCGTGAGCTGCCAACAGGCGAGATCATGTGTCTGGTTGAAGTACCTGCCGAGTACCGCACGGTACAGCGCCAGGTTCTGGTCACCCCTGCGAAAACAGATCGCGTCACAATTCCTGCGAAAACACGCACCGTGACCAAGCAGATTGTTGATCGTCCGGCCTCTACACGTCCTGTGACGATCCCGGCGAAATACGAGACTGTGACAGTGCGCAAGCAGGTTACACCGGCAGCTGAGAAGCGCATCCCGATCCCTGCGACATACCGCACGGTGACGAAGCAGGCGAAAGTCTCTGACGAGCGTCTGGTCTGGCGTGAAGTTCTGTGTGAAACAAACACCACACCTGACATCATCCGCCGTGTACAGACAGCGCTTCGCGGCGAAGGCTTCAACGTTTCTGTTGATGGTCAGCTCGGCCCAAGCACACTGCGTGCAGTCGAAGCATTCCAGCGCCGTGAAAACCTTGGCACTGGCGGCCTGACAATGGCCACCGTCAAAAAACTCGGCGTCATGTAAGCATGACTGGCGGGATCAGCGTCATCTCTCTCTCCATCAGACACTGATCCCGCAAATTACTGACTTCATGACTGCCTCGCAGGAGGCGGTCATGTGGCCGGCGACCCAACTGATACGCGCGTTCTCTCCCCCCAAATGCTTGTGCGTATTGAGTACCCGGGTCGCCGGTTTTCTATTGCGCTATACCGGGAAGCGTTCTGGTCTGTAGGGGGATGGATCAACAACCGGTTTCTCACCTGTGATCATTTCAGCAATCAACTGTCCCGTGACGGGCCCCATGGTGAAACCCTGATGGCCATGGCCGAAGGCGAACCAGAGGTTATCCCTGTCCGGTGCCGGGCCGATCACGGGCAGCATATCCGGCAGGCATGGCCGGGCACCCATCCAGGGCGCAGCTTGTTCAGCTGTGCCGAGGGCAAATATCTCCCGGGCTGACTTTTCGGCCCTGATAATCTGGACAGGTGAGGGCCCGGCATCATGGCGCGCAAATTCGATGCCGGTGGTCAGGCGAATGCCTTGGCGCATGGGCGCGAGGGAGAAGCCGTTTTCGCGATCAATAATGGTGTGATTGAGCTGAACATCCGTATCAGGCGTATAATGCAGATGGTAGCCACGCTTGGGCTGCAGCGGAAAGCGATAGCCCAGCATTCGGCTGAACTGGCCTGACTGCGCGCCAAGCGCAATGACCAGTTTTTCGGCATTGACAGGACCATCCGCTGACGCGATTTGCCAGCCGTTTTTTACGGCGCGGATTTCTTCAGCCCGGCCCTGAATATAGGTGCCGCCGCGGTGCCGGAAGAGCTCATAATAGGCCTGAACCACCTTGTAAGGGTCCGAGACGGTGAGGGAGTCCTGCCAGTGAATGGCCCCCTGGACATCGCGGATATGGGGCTCGCGCCGCTGATAGGCGTCCCTGTCCAGGGCTTCATAGGGGATATCGAAATGCGCTGCTGCCTGTTCGGCCTCCGCATGGGCGGCATGTGCGCCCCGTTGGGTGCGGTAGATGGTGTAGCAGCCGCCTTCAAGGATCAGGTCACCTGCTGCTGCCGCACTGGCAAGGTCAAGATGCGCCTGCCGGGCGCGCATGGTCAGGGCAGCATAGGCATCGGCAATGATGCGATGGCGCGCCGGGGCGGAGTGCCACCAGTAACGTGCCAGGAATGGCGCCAGTGATGGCAGCGCGCGCAGATGGTAATGCAGGGCGGGGGTGCGGTTGAGGCCAAATTCCAGCAACTCGTGGAGCTTGCGCGGAAAGGGCAGCGGGAACACGGCTTCCCCATGGATCATCCCGGCATTGCCGAAAGAGGCGCCCATGCCGGGAGCCTGACAGTCGACCAGCACCACGTCCTGCCCGCGCTGCTGCAAGTGCACCGCAGTGGAAACCCCGACAATGCCAGCGCCCAGAATGAGGATGCTCATGCGATTTTCCATAACTCCAAAAGAGCGTGCTTATCGTTGCGGGCGGCTGTTGGCAACGCTTTCAGGTGTGGCACCCAAGTGCCTAGCTGCAATCCGGCTGCTGGCCTAGCCAGGCGTCGTTGAATGCTGTAACAGTTGTTTATCTCAAATCGTGTAAAGACATATTTTCCGCATCTGTTGATTGCGGCGCTGGCGGCAGTGAGCATTTTGTTACCGGGCAGAACAACTGAGATCATACAGGGGTTCTCACAATGGTTCCTGCGGAATTTTGACGGCCTGACCCTTGGCATTGCGACCGGGAGTGTGCTGATCTGTGTGATAGCTGCAGCAGGCCCATGGGGGCGGTTGCGCCTTGGCGGGGCTGACGCAAAGCCGGAATTCTCGACGATCTCCTGGCTGGCGATGCTGTTTGCTGCCGGCATGGGGGCCGGGCTTGTTGTCTGGGGGGCAGCAGAGCCGCTGATCTTTACCGTGGTACCACCCCCCGGACAGGCGAGCCCTGAAACCGCTGCGGCGATTGCCGATGCCTATGCCCTGACCATGTTTCACTGGGCCTTTCACGCCTGGGCAATTTACGGCATCTCCGCTTTGTCGATTGGCTATATGGCGTATGCCAATAATACCGCTCCATTGCCGAGCGTCCCGTTTCAGGCATTGCCATTACCGCTCAGGCGGCTGATCGACTGGGCTTCGCTTTTTGCCGTGACGTTCGGCATTGTTGCGTCGCTCGGGCAGGGGGCCATCAATATGGGTGCGGGGATTGATCGCATCTTTGGGCCAGGCAGCGACGGGATTGGTACGCAGGTTCTGCTATTGCTGTGTCTCCTGGCGGTTTACATGGTCTCTGCCTGGAATGGCCTGAAAGGCGGGATCGAGCCGCTGTCCAATTTCAATATGGTACTGGCCCTGTGCCTGATGGTTTTTGTGCTGGTTGCCGGCCCGACCTTGCAGCTGTTTGGCGATATGGCGGCAATGGGCACGGCATATCTGGGCCAGTTCATGCAGCTTTCTGCCGAATTGCGGCCAGAGGGGGAGGCGCGTGACTGGACCCGTGCCTGGTCCCTGACATATTTTTTGTGGTGGATTGCGTGGACGCCTTTTGTGGGCGTGTTCATCGCGCGCATCAGCCGGGGGCGGACCATTCGTGCATTTCTGATCGGTGTGGTTTTCATTCCATCTGTCCTGACCCTGTTCTGGTTTGCGATTTTTGGCGGCGCGGCGATTGATGTTCAGCTAACCGACAATGTTGATCTTGGCATCTCTGATTTCAGCACCGCGCCATCTGCCACCTATGTGCTGATGGAGCAGTTTCCACTGACTGTCCTGATGCAGATCGCAACCTTTCTGCTGATGTTTACGTTTCTGGTGACGAGCGCTGATTCCGGCTCTTATGTGATGGCGGTTTTTTCGTCACAGCGCAGCGCGAGGCCGCCGCGGGGGGAGCGGATTTTCTGGGGCGTGATCCTCGCGGCACTGACCATTGGCGCGATTGCCTCCGCCGAGGGGCAGAACGCCACACGGGCGCTGGCCGTGGTGGGGGCCATTCCGCTGGCTTTTCTGATTATCGCGCAGATTTTTTTTGCGGGCCTGCGCATTGTGCAGGACTGGCGCGCCAGCCGGTAAGCCCGCCGGGCTTTCTGCGATGGTCAGGCTTTTTTTTTTGAGGGCCAGATTTTTTAGGCACCTTACTCGAATAGCACGACCGGAGATCGCCAGAAGCGGAAGTAGCCATCCCTATTTTAAATGGTAAATGTGTGATCTATTGCAGATAATTGTTCGGTTCCACTTTGGGGTTGGTTGATTAGCTGCAAATGGCTACGAATTAGGTGAAGTCATTTACAGAATGACGGAGAATTAAAGTGCCCTCCCAATTTATTGTAAGACAATCCAAGACCTTTTTTTATTTCAGCCTTGCATTGATATCGTATTTTCTCTGGCGGGTAACCAATGCAGCGTATTTTACTTTTGGCAGCGCGTCAGAGCCAAAAGACTGGGCCTTGTTTGTTCTATTTATCTCAACCGCCGTGATCTCCATATATGCATTGTTTTATTATATGCGCCGTATGAAAGCGCGGCCACCAATAGCCATATTCGATGCCGAAGGCATAACAACAGAAGCAGGTGAGCGTATTAGCTGGGACGACATCACAAAAGTATATACTTGGACTGGGGTGTTATTTGTCAAAGACCATACAAACTATGATTGGGTGGTACGCCTTGATCCAGCAGAGATTGGGTTCAAAAAAATGCGAAAACTTAAATCTTTCCTTCGTCAAATAGCTCCACGCCACTTAGTCATCGAGCTTGAATAGAACGAGTTTAGACGTCCGAGTAATGACACAATTCGGTCGTTCCCGTCACACTCATGAAAGGCAGAAAAGGACCAAACCCGGCTCTGCTGATTGCGTATGCCCGCCTGGGGGTAGCCTCGGGTCAGGCCATGGCGTTAATCTCGTTTAACAGGTCGGTTGTTGCGGCTGGCATTTTGCGCGCGGCTTTTGCCTGACGGCGGCGCTCCGCCCGGCTGAGATTTTTTTTTCAGGCTGAGGCCGGGCAAAACGTCCTCTTGTGCGGCGGGGGCTGGCTGTTGTGAGGCGGATTGCGGCGGTTTTGCCCCTTTGGTGGTGATGGCTGCTTCTATTATCTCATTGCCGGGCGTGGTGGTCCGGTCAGATTTTTTTGTAGCTGGCGTGGGACGGGCGTGTACTTTGTCGCTGGTGTCTTTGTCTTTTGCCTCTGCCCTGTCCGTTACGTCTGTTGCAAATGGGGCATCTGTTGGGGCGGGTGTACAGGTTCGCTGGTTGTACACGGCCATCGCCTCGGCAATGGTAACTTTCAATCCCATGTCTTTTTTCAGGGCTTCGAGTTTCTCGTAAGAGCGGATCTGGCTGGCCACAAGGCGGACCTGATCCTGCAACAGGCGCACGCGCTTTTCCTGCGGATTGAACAGGCTGCGTTGATCGGCGATCTGCAGGGTCAGGCTGTCGAGGGCTGTCTGCAGGTTGGTGATGCGGGACTGGGGCGTGAGCAGAAGGTCCCGGCCGTGGCTGAGTGGGGCTGATGCGGTTGTTGATGCAGTCATTCGGGGTCTCCTTTTTTTTGAGGCGCGAAATGCGCCGGGAGACCCAGACTAAAGGCTGACAAAGGGGGGCCCATAGATTGTAATGTTTACGCTGACAACATGAGGGCGGAGGGTGGCAAGAGGCTGAAGGGTCGCTATCGCGCACAAGCGACCAGCGCTTGCTTGCCAGGTGGGTGGCCTGCGTTCGTCAGCTGCAGAATACCAAGGAGTCACAGCGATCAGGTCGATCGGTTGACTTTCTTAAACATATTGATAAATATATTGATCAATATGTTTAGGAACGAGGAATATGAACGCACAATTTCTTGATACCGAAGCGGCGTTTGCGTTGCGCGCGAAACAGCTCGTGGATCGGCTGTACGATCAAATGGCCGATGCGCTCATCGAACGGGGGCTGAAAATCATCAGCAAAACGATGGGGATCGTGCAGTTGCTGTACTCAGAGGGCGCAAAGTCTCAGGCGCAAATAGCAGACCGTCTCAAATATTCTCCTCAGCTGACCGCACAGCGGCTTGCCTGGCTTATCGACAACGAATTTGTCGTTTCGCAGCGCGACCCGTCAGATGCACGACGACGGTTGGTGGAATTGACCGCAGCTGGAATGGCGGAAGGCAGCAAACTGCAATCCTTTCTTCCAGAGCTCATTAGCGCTTATGACGCGTTGTTTGAGGAGATCGGCATTGATCTCGATGCCGCCATTCAAAAAGCTGACGGCGCGCTCGAAGCGACTCCTCTCAAGGAACGTATGGCGTCCCCCTCAAAACTAAACCGTCGCACAGGAGGTGTAATGTGATCCGGTCTTTACCCATGCTCATCGCGGCTTGCATTTGTGCAGTTGCATTTCTTTTCGGCATCATTCGTATTGGTGTCGGCGCGGTTCTAGCCACACAGGCGATAGGAATTGTTGATGTCGCGGCGTTTTCTGGGCCCGTCACGGAGATTCAGCAATTTCTGAATGAACAGAATGATCAGGCACTGCTTCCACTGACCCCTGTTTCCTACCTGGCGATTATTGCGTTTATGGGGCTTTGTCTGGTCTTTGGAGCCGTTTTGTCCTGGCAGCGAAAAAGTTGGGGGTACGGATTGTTGTCAATTTACCTGCTTACGCATGCGAGCCTGTTCGTAAATTTTCAAACCATAAATCCCAAGATCAATATACTGATAGCTGGTATTATCATGCTGATCATTCTGGTTTTTGCAAATCAACGCAGGCGTATATGAACCAAAACTTGTGCGCCCGAACAGTCGTGCCCTGAATATTAAAAGACGCTGTCTCGTGGCCCACGATTGTCGTTTCGCTGATGCTACAGGAAGGGTCGCTTGCAAAAGACGCATACCGGAACATTTAAATTGTCATATGTGACGCCGATAGAGGAGTAACTGCATCATGAATTTCTCATTGACCCGGGCGCTAGTTTTTGCCTGCATTGGTATGCCGCTTGGCTTTATTTTTACAGCCTTTGGATTCGCCTTGACGGCTTCACCTATTGAAGCGTCATCCATTTTTCCCTGGGCGCTGACAATTGCTGCTATCATCGGCATTGTCGGTGGATTGAGGCGATCCTCCAGATAAGCTAGCTCTCTCATTCGTGGATCCGCTCCAAAACATATACCCAGTTCTGCACCAAAGCGGGAGCATCCACTATTTTCGAACTTCTGCCAAAGTCCGAGCGACCAATTTGGGTTGTGCGTTCAATGGGTCGTCGCAACACATACGATAAATTCGATATGTGGAGCGACAGTGATGAGGAAGAAATACGTACGGGTTGGCTTTACACCGGCTCAAAAGGCAGAGCTGTGGGAGCGATGGCGACGCGGCGAACAAATGAAGTCGATCGGGCGAGAGTTCGGAAAACCATCTTCGAGCATTTTCAAACATATTCGTTCGACGGGTGGGTATACTCCGGTTGAACGTCGCCGCGCGCCCGGCTGTTTGAGTTTGGCTGAGCGTGAAGAGATTTCTCGAGGACTTATGGTGGACCGATCCATCCGATCGATTGCACGCGCTTTGGGGCGTGCTGCTTCAACCATCAGCCGGGAGATCAAGCGCAATGGTGGCGCCAGGCGTTACCGCGCGGTCAAAGCAGATAAGCGCGCCTGGAAGCAGGCCCTACGTCCGAAGCCTTGCAAGCTGGCCATGCATGATGAGTTGCGGCAAGTTGTAGTTTGCAAGCTTCAGCGCCATTGGTCACCACAGCAGATCGCCGGCTGGTTAGCGCGGGCGCACCCAAGGCAAGAGGCGATGAACGTGTCTCATGAAACGATCTATCGAAGCCTATACGTACAGGCGCGCGGTGTGCTGAAGAAAGAGCTCGTGCAGTATTTACGAACGTGTCGCCAGTTACGCGGTTCAAGACATGCGCTTAAAGGCAAAGACCCACGCGGACAGATCAAGGATGCGGTCTCGATCAGCGAACGACCTGCTTCGGTGGAGGATCGCGCCGTCCCCGGTCACTGGGAAGGTGACCTGATTTGTGGTCCCAAGCATAGCTTCATCGTGACCCTGGTTGAGCGTCACTCGCGCTATGTGATGCTTGCAAAGGTAGCCAACCGGCGCACTGAAACCGTCGTCGATGCGTTGATCGAACATGCCAACAGAATCCCAGACGAACTCTATAAATCCCTTACCTGGGATCGAGGCCATGAACTGGCAGAGCATAAGCGCTTCACTGTTGAAACGGATATCGAAGTCTATTTCTGCGATCCGCAAAGTCCATGGCAGCGCGGCACGAACGAAAACACCAATCGGCTATTGCGCCAATATCTCCCCAAGGGAACGGATCTGTCAGTGCACTCCCAGGAGCAGTTGGACGCGATCGCCAGAGAACTAAATGAGCGCCCAAGAAAAACACTGGACTATGAGACCCCAGCTGAGCGATTAAATACCTGTGTTGCGATGACCGGTTGAATCGGCAGGTGATTTAAGACGCTCGCACCGCCTGTCGCCAGCGGCATAACATCCTTCAACAGGACACTGCACATTGGTCTCTCGACGAGAAGTATTGATCCGATTGGCAACATTTACGGCCTGAACAAGGCTGATTGGCCGCCCCGGCTTCTACGCTGGTTCAGACTGACGGCGCGGATCAGCGCTCGGTCAGTTTGAACTCAATGCGGCGGTTCTGGGCGAGGGAGGCGGCGTCGAAGCCGCTGACCAGAGGCTGGTCGTCCCCGAAGGCGGCGGCGACAAGGCGACGCTCCGGCACGCCGGCACCGGCCAGATAGCGCACCACGGACATGGAGCGTTCTGAGGACAGCTGGAGATTGTCACGGAAGCGGGCCTGACAGGCCGGGCCGAGCGGCTCCTGATCGGCATGGCCGTCCACGCGCAGGACCCAGTTTATTTCCGTTGGAATCTGGCCGCGAATATCAAGAAGGACACGAGCGAGTTTCTCCAGCTCGTTCTGGCCTGCGTCACTGATGGTGGCAGAGCAGGAGCCAAACAGGATGTCGCTTTCAAAAACGAAACGATCGCCCACAACGCGGATGTCATCCCGGTCGCCCAGCGCATTGCGCAGGGCTTCGAAAAAGCGGGAGCGCACTTCGGCCAGTTCCTGCACCTTCTGGGCGAGGGCGGCATTGAGACGCTGGGAGAGGTTTTCGATCTGTGCCTGCTGCGCCTCGTCCTTGGCTTCGGCTGCTTCCAGCGCCTCCTGCAGGGAGGCAAGTTGACGGCGCAGGGCGGCCAGCTGGGCGTTCAGCGTGGCGATTTCTGACTTCTGTTCGTCGGACAGGGCTTTTTCGGCTTCCAGTTCCTCCGCAGACGCTGCAACGGCACTTTCGGCGGTGCCCAGCGCGACGATGGCGGCGGCGAGCTCAGCCTCCTTGGCGTCAATCGTGTCTTCCAGGGACAGTACCTGGGAGAGCAGGGCATCACGTTCTGACTCGGCAAGGCCCAACTGCTCCGCCAGCGAATTGATACGGGCTGTGAGGCGCGCCAGTTCGGAGTCCTTCGAGGCCAGCTCTTCACCCAGATAGAACTGGGCCACCACAAAGATGGAGAGGACGAACATGACCACGAGCAGGAGGGTGGACAATCCGTCCACAAAGCCCGGCCAGATATTGGCGTCGTTGCGGGAGCGGCGGCGGGCCATGGATTAACGGTCCTTCTGCTCGTCGGCAGGGATGCCTTCTATCAGGGTACGGCCAAGATCACGGATCTCCCGCCGGACATTGTCAGCGGCCTGTTTCTGGGACTCGGCCTGATTTTCGTTGAGACGGGCAAGGGCCATCTCGATATTCTGCAGGGCCCCCAGCACATGGTCCGGGTTGGCCGCGAGCGAGGCGGCGCTGCCAGCCGGGCGTGACGTGCCAATCTCGGTGATGCCGGAGAGCCAGTCTTCCAGGTCGGAATAGAAACGGTTCTGGGCCTGACCGGCCTGAATATCGAGAAAGCCGATGACCAGTGAACCGGCAAGACCAAACAGGGAGGAGGAGAACGCGGTGCCCATGCCCGAGAGCGGCGCTTCGAGATTGTTGATCAACTGTGCAAGGGCATCAGTCGTCTCGCCAGAGCCGTTGCTGGCAAGCCCGCTGATGACGGCTGCAACCGCATCCACCGTCTGCAACAGGCCCCAAAAGGTGCCGAGCAGGCCGAGAAAGACGAGCAGGTTGGTGATATAACGGCCAAACTCGCGGCCTTCATCAATGCGCTGGCCGATGGAATCGAGGATGGCGCGGGAGGTTTCCTGTGACAGGCGGCCGCCACGCTCATCGGCATCAAGCAGGATGCGCGCCATGGCACCAATGAGGCCGGGGGGGCGGGGCAGGCGGGTGCGTGACGGGTCAACGGAATTCCGGAACGAGCGCACCCAGTTGACCGCCGGGCTGACCACAGCGGCCTGTCGCAGATTATAGACGATACCCACCAGCAGGATGAACAGGATCAGGCCGTTCAGCATCGGGTTGGCGTTGAAGGCTTCTACCAGCAGCGGATTGGGCTGGGGGCTGAGGGGCGACAGGTAGAAGGCGATGGCGCCCACAATGCCTGTGAACACCAGCATATTCAGTATGTAGCCGCCTGGTCCGGTGAACCGGACGGATTTGTCGAGTGAACGCGCCATTACAAGACCCCGTAAAACCTTAATCCCCTTGGAAGACCACCATAACGCATAAAACGATTTCGTGAAGCCCGTGTGATGGAAGTTTCACATAGCTGTTTTGGGCGCCTGCCACGGCATCTCAGCTGGGAGAAGTTGGGGTGATTCTACCTGAACAGAGGGTCAAAACAGGGTGAGCGCACCTGTTGCGCAATTTATTTTGGGCGCAATGCGCCCTCTAGATAGCGCTGTAAAAACAATAGTTTACGATCAATCTGCTCACGCTTCAAGCCGGCTGGTTTTGCAAAATGCGCAAAAAATGCGCATTTCAGGTTGCGCAACCTGTGCGCACGTGATAGTTATATGACAGGAATATGACAAATATATTTCATATTTATGACGGATTGTGCCGTCATCCAAATTTAAGGAGACGATAATGAATAAGAAACAAAAACTCTTCGCTGCCGCTCTATTTTCTGCCGGCCTGATGATGACTTCGACCGCTGCAAGCGCCCTCGAAGGGGCACGCGCGCCAGGCAATATCAGCAACAAGGCAGAGCAGTATATTTCAACGCGCCTCGCCGATGATCGCGGTGCACGCTATCGCGTCAGCAGCAAACCCTATCAGGTGAAGGCGGAACTGCGCCGGGGCCAGAGCTATGATTGCTGGGCGCTGGATGTGCGCGTGCGCTCCGACCTTGGGGCTGCCGGGCGCGGGGCAGATCGCTACACGGTGATTTTCCATAACGGGCGCGCTGTGGCGCTGAAGCGTGACCTGCGCACCCGGATTGTGAAAGTACAAAGCGAGCAGCGCTTCGCCGCCAACTGAGGCGTCAACGCCACCGGTTTCGCCCTGTTCCTGAACTGGCCGTTTTCGGCAGCGCAGGGCAGGGCGTTTTCATTTGTATAAAGAGGTTTTTGACTCCGCCGGAAGGTGGCTTCTTTATCTCAGCAGCAATGCCCGGGCCGTCTCGTGGATGTGGCCATTGGTTGCCAGTACCGAGCCGGTCAGGTGCGGCTTGCCGCCATGCTTGTCGATCTCACTGACCTCGCCACCGGCCTCGCGGATCAGGATCGCGCCTGCGGCAATATCCCACGGGCCGAGAATACGCTCCCAATACGCATCAAACCGGCCCGCCGCAACAAAGGCGAGGTCCAGCGCGGCTGAGCCGAAGCGGCGGATGCCGGCTGTTTCCGCCAGCACATTGTGGCTTTCTTTCAGCGCGATGTCAGCGCCCGCCTTGCCTTTATAAGGCAGGCCATGAGTGAACAGACACTCGGTCAGGTCGGTGCGGCCGGAGACACGCATCCGCCGGTCATTGTGATAGGCACCTTCGCCCTTTTCGGCGAAGAAAAGATCATCTGTAATCGGATTGTAAACCACACCGGCAAACGGCTCGCGATCCCGCTCCAGCGCGATGGAGATGCAAAAATGCGGCAGGCCGTGAAGGAAGTTGGTGGTGCCGTCCAGCGGATCAACGATCCAGCGGTTGGAATTGTCGCTGCCATCCACCTCGCCACGCTCTTCCATCAGGAAGCCATATTTCGGCCGGGCCTTGCTCAGGCTCTCGAAGATGATTTCCTCGGCCTTCAGGTCGGCAGCGCTGACGAAATCTGCTGCGCCCTTGCGGGTGATTTTCAGGCTTTCCGTGTCGTAGAAATCACGGCGCAGGGAGCGGGCAGCCTCGCGCGCCGCAGCGATCATGACATTGAGGGTGGCAGTGGTATTCGACATGGCGATGAACTCTCGGACAGCAGATAGCGGGAAGGGAAATCAAGCAGCGCACCATAGCGATGCTTCGAGGTGGTGCAAGCCTGAATAAAGCCGCTCGTCTTTGGCCACGTGGGTGAGAGTGCCTTGCGAAAAATGCTCCGGCCAGGTGGTCCAACATTGGGGAGCACTTCACGTGTTCTCATGTATGCAAGGTTCCCCAGGGCGGTGCAGGACATTCGGGCCAGTTACTGGTTTCTACCGTCCTGCATGGCATCGGGGCGTTGGTGACCTTCCACTCGCGATTTTTCCAAACGTCCTTTACAAAAACACCTTATGAGCCAGATCACCTCTCTCTATGTCCATAAGGTTCTCAGTCATGCCAGCGCCGGCGTTGAGACGCGCGACCTGCTGGAGGGTCTGGGTCTTGCTTCTGACGGGACGATTGATCCCAAGCTGATGGTATCTGCAAACCGGTTTTATGACTTCTTCGCCACACTCGCGGGGCGCGATCCTGACGGCCTGACCTTGCCGCTGCGCATTGGTGCGAGCATGAAAAGTGACGATTATGGCGCATTCGGTCTGGCCTGGAAATCCGCGCCCGACCTGCGGGGCTCTTATGTGCGATCGGCGCGCTATGGTCATGTTCTGGGCAGCGCTGAAACCTATACACTGCAGGAAAGCGATGATGGCTGGTTCTTCAACCTCGAGAAAGCCGGGGATGGGCGTCTTGGTATGCTGCTTTCGAATGAGGCCAGCATGTCAGCAGTAGAGGTCATCAGCAGGGAAGTCAGTACAGCCCGGTTTATGCCGCTCGCTGTTTATTTCAAACACGCCGCACGCGGGGACAGCTCTGTTTATGAGACGCATTTTGGCTGCCCGGTGCATTTTGAATCAGGTCGTGACGCGCTTCTTGTCAGTGAAGACATCATGAGCGCGCCCAACAAACTGGGCGACGAGACCATTGCCAGCTTCTTTGACCGTCATCTGGAACAGGAGCTTGCGACACTGACAAATCATGACGGTCTTGAACAACGTGTCCGACGCGCTGTGGCAAATGTATTGAGCGAGGGTGTGCCAACTTTATCATTGATTGCTTCGGAACTGGGGATCGGGAGCCGCACCCTGCAAAGACGTCTCTCCGAGGGTGGGCAGTCATTTCAAACTGTCGTCGATATGACGCGAAAAGATCTCGCGCTGCGGTTGCTGCGGGAAACCGACTACAGCCTTGCCGAAGTCGCCTTTTTAACGGGCTTCGCTGAGCAGAGTGGTTTTACCCGGGCGTTCAGGCGCTGGCTGGGACAGACCCCTCGCTCCTACCGCATCGGCACCGCAAAGACCTGAGCGTGTTTCGATTGTCGCGATCTGCCAAACGCCTGGCATGGTTCGACAAGAACTCTGACGCTGCCTCCCATATCCATTGACTTGCAGAAACTGAAAAGGAGCCAGTCAATGAACATCCTGCGCAAAAAGAATGATCTTACTCTCGTGCTGGGCGGCACGGGTAAAACGGGCCGCCGGGTGGCCGAACGCCTGAAGGCCAAAGGCCATGAGGTCCGTATCGGATCGCGTTCAGCCGTCCCGTCTTTCGATTGGCACAATGAGAAAGGGTGGGACGCCTGCCTCAAAGGGGTTACGGCAGCCTACATTACCTATGCCCCTGACCTTGCCATGCCGGGCGCCCCCGACGCGATCCAGGCTTTTGTGGATCTCGCGAGACGGCGCGGCGTGAAACGCCTGGTCCTGTTGTCCGGTCGCGGCGAAGAGGAGGCGCAGGCCTGCGAGCGTATTGTTCAGGCCGCCGGTCTTGAGTGGACAATCGTTCGGGCAAGCTGGTTCCATCAGAACTTTTCTGAAGGCGCTTTTATCGACATGGTGCTGAGCGGCGTGATTACGCTGCCGGCGGGCGATCAGGTCGAGCCATTCGTCGATGTGGACGACATCGCTGATGTGGCTGTCGCCGCGTTGAGTGAAGATCACCACAATGGACAGGTCTATGAAGTCACAGGGCCTCGACTAATGACCATTTCTGATGTCGCGGCAGACCTGTCCCGCGTAACAGGGCGTGATATTGTCTTCGTAGATGTGCCCCATGCTGCCTTTGTCGCGGAGGTGGCCAGTTCTGGTGCGCCCAAGGATGTCGTCTGGATGCTGGATTATCTCTTTTCTACGGTTCTTGACGGGCGCAATGCCCATTTGTGTGATGGAGTACAGCGTGCGCTCGGTCGTCCGCCTAAGGATTTCGCGGATTATGCGCGAGATGTCGCCGCCACCGGCACTTGGAGGGCACCGGCATGAAACGGTTGATCACACGTACTGCGCTTGTCAGTTCTGGCGCACTTTTGGGCCTTGTCGGTGGTGGGCTGATGATTGCGCCACGGGCCTTCCTTGAAATGAGCCATGTGGTGGTGGAGCATGACCCTGGTCTGATGTCTGAATTGACCGCACCAAGTGGTATACTGATCATTACGGGAGCGTTCATGATCCTTGGGGCCATCAAGTCACGTTTTGCCTATCTCGCACTTTCCGTCGGCGCTATTGTCTATGGTAGCTACGGGATCGGGCGTCTGGTCAGCATGGGGCTTCACGGGTTGCCCGCCCAGTCGCTGGTCACCGCGACAGCGATTGAACTTGGGATTGCAGTCTTTCTGGTCGCCTTGAGACTCACCGGAACATCGCCCAAGCGAAACCTCGCAGAAGCCTATATCGGCGGCGCTATTGTTTAACCGGTCTGCACACGGCCTACCGCGCGTCGCGCCAGACCCGGACCTAAATCTCAGGGTTGCTGAAAGCGAGAGCGACCTTTCTGGAAAAACACAACTAAGGATCACACCCATGACCTATGAATGGCCCCTCTATTTCTGCCTTTTTCTGGCGCTCTGGAGCGCTGTTATTGGAGGCGTTTTCTCCGCCTTTTCCGAATTTATCATGTCCGGGTTGCTGAGGGCTGCACCTTCCGGCGGCATCGAGGCGATGCAACATATCAACCGGACTGTAATCAAAACCCAGTTCGTCGCCGGCATTCTCTCCATTGCGCTCTTTTCAGTTCTGTTCGCGCTTTACAGCCTGACCGTTTTTGAGGGAGCAGCGCGTGGAACGCTGATTTTTGCGCCGGTTGTCTATCTGCCGACCGTCTTTTTCATGACCATATTTGGCAATGTACCGATGAACAACAAGCTCGACCGTCTCGATCACACTTCTGCATCAGCGGAAGCCTATTGGATCAAGTATGGCCGGGACTGGACCCGACTTAATCATGTACGCTCGCTCGGCAGTATCCTGACGGCCGGGCTCTATGTCATCGCCGCCATTGCGCTCATCACCAGCGCGCAGGTCTGAGTTCAAAAAACACATGTTTCTGTGCGGCTTGTTGCCGCGCATTTACGTCATTCATGGGGCATAATTTTATGCTGCTCCTGACGCGATACCCGCCCCCTGGTGATCACTGTTTATTGCTTCAGGGGGCGAGCGGGGGTAGGGCGTGCTCTTATGTATGCAAGGTTTACCAAGGCGGTGCAGTTGTGGCGAATGCCGATAGGATGGATGAATAAATTGCAGATAGTGCCGATGACAGATAGTAAAGTACTCAAGGTTTATTTAAGGGTTCCAGAGTTTTTATGTCTTGGTTTTATATTGCTATATTCGCTCTAAAAGAGCTCCTGTGGGCAGGAGGAGGCATCCTTCTAGGGTCTGTACCCAATTTAACTGATTGATTTGTTTGTGCAAAGCGTGATTCAGGGATTTCCGAAAGGGAGTCTTAAATGGCGCGGTTTGATTTGTCGGATGAAGAATGGGCGGTGATTGAACCGTTGTTGCCAAAGGTTAGCCGCGGCCCGAAGCGCAAAGATGATCGTACGATCCTGAACGGCATCTTTTACATTTTGCGCACAGGCGCGCCATGGCGGGACTTGCCGGAACGATATGGACCGTACACGACTGCTTACAATCGGTATAACAGGTGGGGCGAGCGCGGCGTCTGGAAGGGCATATTCGATGCGCTCGCTGAAGAATGTGAGGACAGTCTGATCTTCATAGACGCCTCGATTGTCAAAGCTCACCGCGCAGCGAGTGGCTCAAAAAGGGGGAACTGGCGGAAGATATTGGACGCTCACGGGGCGGTCGCACAAGCAAAGTTCACGTGGCCGTAGATGAAAATGGCAGGCCATTGCGCATTGAGGTCACTGGCGGCCATGTTCATGACAGCCAGGTGATGAATGTCTTCCTCGACTGGGAGATGCCGCCTCTGGCGATGGTCCTGGACAAAGCCTATGGCAGTGCGAAGATCAGGCGCGATATCGCCGATGAAGGTGCGTTGGCGGTTATTCCCGCCAAGTCCAATGCGCGCAATCCGGTCCCGCATGACACCAGCCTTTACGCCATGCGTAATATTGTCGAGCGGTTCTTCTGCAAAATGAAAGACATGAGACGGCTGGCTACACGGTTCGAGAAATCTCGAAGGAACTTCATCAACATGATATATCTCTTCGCAGCAAAATGCTGGATCAATTGAGTCCACACCCTAACCTGTCAAAGCCACTAAGAGCCTGATCCAAAAGTATCTGGGTGATTTCAACGACTTATGATTCTCTTTGTTTGCTTAAGACACGGAGGATCAGATGAGTTGGAATGAAACCACCCGCACATATTATGACCGCAGTTTCCTGCGCTATGCAAGTGATCTGACGGACGACGAATGGGCTTTGATTGAACCTGAAATACCTCTTCCAAATCGGATGGGGCGTCCTCGCAAGTGGCCGATGCGGGAGATCATGAACGCCTTGTTGTATATCGCGTCTACTGGCTGCCAATGGCGCATGTTACCAAGGGATTTCCCGCCTTTTTCGACGGTTCAGAAATATTTTTATTGGTGGCGTGATGACAGATTGCTGGAAAAGATCAATCACCGCCTGCTGTTTGAATGCCGCGAAGCACACGGCAGAAGCCCACACCCCAGCGCAGGTGTGATCGATAGCCAGTCGGTTAAAACCACAGAAAGTGGCGGTATTACTGGCTTTGACGCGGGCAAAAATATAAAAGGCCGCAAGCGGCATATTCTGACGGATACGGAAGGCTTTCTGGTGACAGCACTTGTGCATGCCGCGGATGTACAGGATCGCGACGGCGCACCAGCGGTGTTGATGGAAGCGCGAGACAAATTTCCATGGCTTCGCCATATCTTTGCCGATGGTGGCTATGCGGGAGATAAGCTAAAGCGCAAACTTAAAAAAGTCGGTCCATTCCGGATGGAAATCATCAAGCGATCCGATAAAATGAAAGGCTTTAAAGTCCTGCCCCGGCGATGGGTCGTAGAACGCACATTCGCATGGTTAGGGCGATCACGCCGTCTCGCCAAGGATTGGGAACGATGCTGGACCTCAGCTATCGCATGGCTATTCATGGCTCACATCCGTATCGCAACAAGACGACTGGCAAGAGCATGTTTCATATGAAAGACTTTTGATTCAGACTCTAAGGCCCCACGCCAGCCCAGGTCATATGCGATAAAGCTAGTTAGTGCTGATACTGTTTTACTTGCACACATCAAATAGGCCCACAATTATTGATTTGGACGCATTTGGTTTAACAAATCCCTTGCTTCAGCTAGGGTGTGGACTCAATTGATCCAGCATTTTGCTGCGAAGAGATATATCATGTTGATGAAGTTCCTTCGAGATTTCTCGAACCGTGTAGCCAGCCGTCTCATGTCTTTCATTTTGCAGAAGAACCGCTCGACAATATTACGCATGGCGTAAAGGCTGGTGTCATGCGGGACCGGATTGCGCGCATTGGACTTGGCGGGAATAACCGCCAACGCACCTTCATCGGCGATATCGCGCCTGATCTTCGCACTGCCATAGGCTTTGTCCAGGACCATCGCCAGAGGCGGCATCTCCCAGTCGAGGAAGACATTCATCACCTGGCTGTCATGAACATGGCCGCCAGTGACCTCAATGCGCAATGGCCTGCCATTTTCATCTACGGCCACGTGAACTTTGCTTGTGCGACCGCCCCGTGAGCGTCCAATATCTTCCGCCAGTTCCCCCTTTTTGAGCCACTCGCTGCGCGGTGAGCTTTGACAATCGAGGCGTCTATGAAGATCAGACTGTCCTCACATTCTTCAGCGAGCGCATCGAATATGCCCTTCCAGACGCCGCGCTCGCCCCACCTGTTATACCGATTGTAAGCAGTCGTGTACGGTCCATATCGTTCCGGCAAGTCCCGCCATGGCGCGCCTGTGCGCAAAATGTAAAAGATGCCGTTCAGGATCGTACGATCATCTTTGCGCTTCGGGCCGCGGCTAACCTTTGGCAACAACGGTTCAATCACCGCCCATTCTTCATCCGACAAATCAAACCGCGCCATTTAAGACTCCCTTTCGGAAATCCCTGAATCACGCTTTGCACAAACAAATCAATCAGTTAAATTGGGTACAGACCCTAGTATCTCATGTAGGATGGCAGGTGGTCTTTTGGGATCAACAAGCATCAAATCAATCGATGTGGATGCATCCAAGCCAACAATCGCTTCATCTCCGCTATCGAAGAACCCTGACCAAATATCCCCGTAGAATTGCTGATACTGACTGAGTTGCTTTTTCTTTCGAACATTCGTTGCGGCACGCGTAAGTCGATCGCCAAGTCGGCGTTTGCGGTGCCCTAAAAAGAACAGAACTGACAGAACCAACGTAGAAAAATAAAAAAGTGAGTACGGAAGTGGCCATTGGCTGTCCCAAAAGGAACGAAAAGAGTTGTATTCATAAATGGCGAAGGCATACGGTATGGAAAATATAAACATCCCCAAAACTAAGGTAATAACCCTATAGTCATCTAATTTCATGACATTCGAAGTAGAAAAAAACTCCTAATGGGATTTATAAAAGGAGTACCCACTGTGAACCAAAAATGAAGATTTTGGAGGTTTGGTTCTTTGGTTTTGACTTCACTATCAAATGAAACTCCTCCAGCCGGGAATTCAATCTGCGAAAACCGCAGCGCATCGGCAATTACGTTACCCCCATGACTGTGCGCTATGGCACCATATGGAATTCCCTCATTCTCAACAGTTTCAAAATGCTTGAGAAGTTCCAGTGCTGCGCCGCGACGTTCAAACTCGCTATTATTTCCGGACCAATGAAATGGGAAAAAATGCAAAGGCTCAGATATCCGAGATTGCAGTTTTTTTTGAAACTCTGAGCCCTTTTGCCACCATTGTTCTCCATCATCAGATAGATCGGCAGCATTGGTCCCGTGCACCGTGAATATCAGCATGACCCTTCCCCTCTATCTCCTTTTGTTGTTTAGCATACCTATACGCTCCAGCCCATATTCATGTAGCAAATTTCTGATGGGATTCGGGGAAACACGTCAGCTGGTAGGCGCGCATTGAGATCCTGATGTAGCCCGATTATACTTTAGTATTTTAGCCATCTTGTGATGACCGTTTTTGCCTGCTCTTTAGTCGTGAACCATTCCGCATTCAGAAATTCGTGGCGTAGCGTGCCATTGAAATGCTCGTTGTATCAATTCTCCCAAGGAGAGCCCGAATAGTTTCGGATTGGATCAAAGCAACTTTGGTGAGACATTCCTGAAAGCTGACTCAAGAGCATTCCGGCCCGTCGTTTGATGATGGACAGCGGTTAAGTAATCAGCGGCTTGATGTCGGGACAGCTATGTGAGTGGTAGCTAACACCCTGGGGGAGTTCCAAAGTGCAGTGCCGTCACATAAATTGATGCCTCTGTATTGTTCTCCAGAACCCATTGCTTATCGCTGCCCGCAGCTGAACGGAGAACATAACCACCTTCTATATTTCCACTTGAAATGGCGGATACGAACAAGATGCCGTTGTCAGTAGTAAACATCTTATCGCTGTTGCCCTGCATGAAATAGTAGACGCCACTTTTTTTGGCTGGACACTCTACTGGCTCGGACTGCCATCTGCTTTGATGTTTAGCAGATGGGAAGAATATTAATTGTCGGGCTGTATCGGCCATCAGGCTTTACTCCTCTGCGACTGCCTCTGTATCATTCGGGTCTCGCGGCACCCACCACGGTCGACGATATTTCTGTTCGAAGTCTTTCTCCAGAACGCCGTCCAGCAATATGTTGGCCATCACCGGGCCATCCTCCGTCACGGTCATCCAAACGAAGTGGTCAAACTCACCATAGTTGGGCCCACGCACATTAGAGACGCCGCCTGTCGTGGCAAGAGCGATGCGTTCATGCGTGTGCGGTCCTTCTTCATTGGCATCATATTCGTAGGTGTGCATGTGACCCGCAAAGGCGGTGTAGTCGCGATCAGAGAGCATCCCCTCGATCTCTAGCCACTCTGGCACCTCGTCATCAAAGCGCTCCCATGGGCCTTCCACTGAGGGTTCCCCATCGGTCCGCTTCCAGCCCTGGCGCCAGTAAGGGCGGTGCATCATCAAGAAAGTCCAGCGGACATCATCATGCTCGTCGAGGGTTTCTTCCAGCCAGGCCAGTTGCTCTTCCTGCTCTTCAGCCCAGTTTCCACGACGCTGGCTGTGACCGGAGATGCCTTCCCGATCGAATAGAGCAGAGTTCAAAATAATGAATAGAACGTCCTTATAGGTGAAGCTGTAATAGCTGGGGCCATAGCGCTCTTCCCAGACGTTTGCCATGACTTGATTTGAGTAATCATGATTGCCCGGCGTAAAGAAAAATGGTGCATCGAGAACGCTCACAAAGCCATCTAGTTCATCCCACTCTTTCTCGAGCTGGGAACGATCTTCGGTGTAACCCTGGATCAGGTCACCGACACTGACCACGAAAGCTGGCTGCATCAGGTTCACCGTCTCCATCGCTGGTCCAAAGATTCCTTCGCGCTCGCCGCCTGTGCGGTCCGTGACAACCACGAAATGAAATCTGGCATCGCTGTCCAATGCCTCCAGCGAGGTCCATGGCGTTGCCTCACTCTCGATTGGCGGGGAGGGCTCAATCTTGTGGCTGTGGTTGTGGTGATTATGGCCATGAGTAGTTTGTGCTGATGCGCAACCGGCCAAAATAAACACTAATGCACCGAGAAATAACAACCTCATCACCCTCTCCTTTTGGGGGAGATGCTAACGATTGATTTTTACAATCGTGTGACGATTTGCGCCTCTAACATTATATGATCAAATCGTGGTCGGGATATGTGTTCAGGTGTCTGTTTTTGATTATAGGCGAGAATAATTTTCCAATTGATTTCGAAAAAAGGCGCAATGGATTTGTTCCCTCGCTCCATACGGGCGCATGGTGCCTTGAGGGTGGAGTCCACCCAGTGAATTCCGGTTGAGGGGGCGTGCGATTTCAAACCCCTGACCTTTCCCCGCACGGATAAAAGGCGAAGCCCCTTAATATATTATTTCCTAGGTCTATGTGACCCCCTCAGAGGGTCAATCTGACCCTATTAAAATGGCACATCTGAGTCAGGAGTTTCAGGGTCTTTTTCCGGTTTCAGATGTTCCCGCCAATGTGCATGCCCCTTCCTGACTATTGCCAGAATGTACTGATTGGAAGTTCGTTTTCCGGGTGAGGAGCACCGGCCCTTGATCGTCACCAATCTCTTTTGCTTGAGCATTTTCAATGCACGTTTGACGGTAGAGAGGTCCAACCCGGATCTATCGGATATGGTCTTTTGACTCAGTGTGCATGAGAAGTATTTGTGATGAGCGCTTTCTGCCAAAACGCACAGCACGACACTTTCTTTGGCAGACAGAGAGTTTACATCCCGTTGTTCTGCGGCCCATTTGACAGCAAGCAGATTATAGAAACGTCGCTGATAAAAGCCTTTTTCAAATGGCTGAACGGCAGGTTTTTTTTCAATAGTGGGAGCAGTCTGCTCAAACTCTTCGTACACAGCACCTGCTTGTCGCCAGGGCTCTTCATTCACGCTTAACTCCCCTCTAAATCAGGGGAGTTAGCCTCCAGGATTGGCGTTTCGGTTTTTTCTGACCTTTGACCTCTGAAAGGGTCCTTGCCCATCCTGAAGGGAAACAAGGCGCATTGTGAATCGGGGCAGTCGCGGATCATTGAGTAGCTGCCACAGCAGCATTGAATGCACCGTCGGCGAATGGCGCGCAGGGGAGTGCATTGACTGGGTGTAGGTTGGGTCACACCGGCCTCCATAGAAATTAAGTGTTGATTATGTTCTGCAGGCGGGCGTATTCTCTCGGTGCAAACTTGAGATCAGCCCGCCAGGGCGTCTTTTCAGGCCTCGTCTATTCGGCGGGGCCTTTTCTTTCCGCATGCCTTCGCAATGCCTCAATCTCGTATTCCGATGTTGAGTTGCAGATTCGCTCAGAGACCCAAGCGATCAGATCACTCTTGCGATACATCACCCTGCGGGAAAGTTTTGCGAAAGGTGGCCCGTCACCAGTCACCCGTGCCTTCATCATCCATGAAACTGAAAGGCCGAGGAAATCCGCAGCTTGCTCAGTTACAAATAGTTCGTTGTCGTCAGTAGTATCCATCTATGTGGCTCCTGTACCAAGTTGCTGCCTTCAGCGGCAGTACAGGGAATTTGAACGAACCTAATTCTACATAAAAGAGGGGGTTATCCAGAGGTTAGATTAGATGTGGAATGAGATCTCTGATTATCTGCTCTCTAACATAGGAAATTGCGTTGCTCTTTGATAATTCAACCGATTGATGAAGATCATGACAGCCTATTTCATCGGCCATACTGCACCACTCAGATATACGTTTGGGTTTGAAATCTCTTCTTCCGGGCATATGCTCAAAAAGTCTAAATTTATTCATCTCGCTGGCCACTATCTTGCTGGCTTCTCCCTTTTTAAAACCTGCATCATGCAAAATAAATCTATACTCGATGGCGGCGGATCTAATGCAAAACTGATTGTAACTAGATTTTGGTCTCCCACCCTGCCGTTCTGATTGGAACAGTTCACTCTCATTCGTGCCGACTTCAACATCGTATAGCAAATTAGAGCCTGATCCAAAAGTATCTGGGTGATTTCAACGACTTATGATTCTCTTTGTTTGCTTAAGACACGGAGGATCAGATGAGTTGGAATGAAACCACCCGCACATATTATGACCGCAGTTTCCTGCGCTATGCAAGTGATCTGACGGACGACGAATGGGCTTTGATTGAACCTGAAATACCTCTTCCAAATCGGATGGGGCGTCCTCGCAAGTGGCCGATGCGGGAGATCATGAACGCCTTGTTGTATATCGCGTCTACTGGCTGCCAATGGCGCATGTTACCAAGGGATTTCCCGCCTTTTTCGACGGTTCAGAAATATTTTTATTGGTGGCGTGATGACAGATTGCTGGAAAAGATCAATCACCGCCTGCTGTTTGAATGCCGCGAAGCACACGGCAGAAGCCCACACCCCAGCGCAGGTGTGATCGATAGCCAGTCGGTTAAAACCACAGAAAGTGGCGGTATTACTGGCTTTGACGCGGGCAAAAATATAAAAGGCCGCAAGCGGCATATTCTGACGGATACGGAAGGCTTTCTGGTGACAGCACTTGTGCATGCCGCGGATGTACAGGATCGCGACGGCGCACCAGCGGTGTTGATGGAAGCGCGAGACAAATTTCCATGGCTTCGCCATATCTTTGCCGATGGTGGCTATACGGGAGATAAGCTAAAGCGCAAACTTAAAAAAGTCGGTCCATTCCGGATGGAAATCATCAAGCGATCCGATAAAATGAAAGGCTTTAAAGTCCTGCCCCGGCGATGGGTCGTAGAACGCACATTCGCATGGTTAGGGCGATCACGCCGTCTCGCCAAGGATTGGGAACGATGCTGGACCTCAGCTATCGCATGGCTATTCATGGCTCACATCCGTATCGCAACAAGACGACTGGCAAGAGCATGTTTCATATGAAAGACTTTTGATTCAGACTCTTAGAGATTGTGTTGAGTGCCAGACTATCGTTTCCTACTTCATTCAAACTTTCAATGAATGAGTTGACCGCATCTATGGTTCGAATAATCGCCAGGCGCTTTTCTGACGTTGTTTGAGCTTTTAGTAGTTGTCGGTCATAGACGTCGATAGCCATAAATAATTTCGCAAGCCCCGACGAAGTAACATTACCCGGGCGCCACGACCGAATTAAGCGATAAGGTATCCTAGTATTCGCTCGGTGTTGTGAATTGGTCATCTAATTAATGAGCTTTCTATCTTTTGTCCGATTGCGTCAGAAGCAGCCAGGAGTGGATCACGATCGGCATGGGCATAGCGCTCTGTTGTTCGTGTTGTCTGATGTCCCAATAGTCCAGCGATCAGTCGCATATGCGCCCCCGTACTGACACCAACTGAAGCAACAGTGTGCCTTAGATCATGCAGGTGGGCATCTTGGAGACCCGCTTGATTTCTCACAAAATTCCAGATGCGTGTGGTCGTGGCCAGGTGTGTGCCGGGATTGCCGCCTATGAAGATGAACGGATTTCCTCCATTCTGCGGCTGTGAGCTGATGGCTGATGCGGCCGGAGCATTCAGAACAATTTCCTTCGCGCCGGTCTTACTGTCTGGGAGGTTGATCTTGCGATTTGGTAGATCGACCATGGCCCACTCAAGCGACAAGACTTCGCTTTTCCTCATCCCACTGAACAGGAGCAAACGCAGGGCGCCGACCTCAGCCAGTTGAACACTGCTTTTTCTCTGTCGGGCGCGTTCTTCATAGGCATGAAGTGCGGCACCGAGACGTGCCAGTTCTTCCTCATTCAGGAAGCGTGTCCTGGCCACTTCGTCGTACCGATCAATGCCAATAACTGGGTTCTGCGCCGGATATGGATAGCCCTGCTTGACGAGCCAATTGTGCATGCCTCCCAGGAGTTGCAAGCACAAGTTTGCCTGCCGGGGAGTTTCAACAAGGCCAGCGTGTAGCTTGGCGATGTCAGATTTCTCGATTTCTGAAACCAGCCTTTTGCCAAATCTAGGCAGCAGAAATTTCTCAGCAAGCCTTTGATTTTCTTTTGCAGTTCTGGGCTTCCAACCAATTCGGCTCCGGCTACCTTTTGGTCGTCGTTTACCGCGCTCAATTTGGTAGTCGGCGTAGGCCTGGTAAGCATCGGCAAAGGAGGGGGTTTCCTTTCGACGATCAGCATCAGCCCGCGGGTCGACTCCAGTTCTGATTTTGTCTCGAAGCAAACTTGCTTCCTTGCGGGCCTTGGCGAGTGTCAATCCGTCCTTGCCATGGGTTCCTATGGTGACGCGTCTGGTACGTCCCTTGCGACCACCGATGCGATACTGGAGCAAATAGACTTTAGTACCTTTTGGCGTGACCTTCACACCGAAACCACTGACCTGATCATCCCAAAGGTAAGAATCTCTGGTGCTGACAGGATGGTTGTCGATGGCATGCTTGGTCAATTTGAGCGTCGGCATCTCTCTCCTCAGTAATCACCTCAGTAATCACATTTCATATAGATGGGGGATGTTCAGTGAATCTGCAAGATAGCAAGAGAGAGGAAAATCAAGTAGTTATCAACAATGAGGTATTTCAGGGAACTCCCAGAAACCGTAGATACACAGGCTTCCAAGCTGAATATGCGGGTTCGATTCCCGCTACCCGCTCCAACCTTCTAAAATAGACGACCAGCGCGGCGTCGTTATCAGCAATTTGAAGGCCGATGACAGATCGCACTGGACGCCTGTGGCGGCTTATGCCGTACTGGTTACATGAGTTACTCTCTATTTGAAAATTTGCCCATCACACAGGAGACGGTGGAAGAGGCATATGATTTTGTCTTTGCCCCATGGGTCAAGGATTTGGGGTTACGTGACTTTCTGGTCAAACCCGGTTTTGCCTCTGCGCAGCTTCCTATTGCGGACAAACTGAAGTTTTCAAGTGGTGCCGTCTGTGGCCAGGCTATTATGGCCGCAATCGACACGGTAACTGCCATATCCATGTGGACGAGTGATCGTATGATCAAAGGAACTGCCTATCAGCATACGCACTTTCTGCGCCCGGCCGTTAATGATGATTTTCTTGTCGAGGCGACTGTAAAAAGGTTCGGGAAAAGCAGCGCTTATGCGGAATGCGATGTGAAATATCTGACCAGTGGCAAGCTGGTGGCCCATGGCGTGTTGGAATTTGCCTTCTAGAACACTGTGCCGGAGGGCCGACACTGCCAGTAGCTTGTCTGATGCTACTCGCGTCGCAGCAGGGTTTCGGTAATGAAGCTGCCCAGCGCGGTTGGTTTGAAATTTGGCCGCACGCTTTCCTGGTCATAGTCGGTGTCGACCCAGTTGAGGAAATGTGCCTCTGCCGGCTCGGCGCCGTCCCGGTCTACGGCTTCCTTATAGAGATCAAAGAAGTAATCGAGGATCCCGGTCTTGCCCTGCCTGATATGACCATATTTGAAGGAGAGCTGCTCAAGCGCCTCATCCAGTGGCCTGCCCTCGTACAGGAAGAGATAAAGCACGGAGGCGATGCCCGCCCGGTCTGCCCCGGACTTGCAATGCAAAATGGCCGGATAGTCGATCCGTTCAAAGAGTTCCTTGATACCGAAGATGAAGTCCCTGGTCGGCGCTTCACGGGAATATGCTCTGAAGTTGACTAGTTCCAGCCCCAGGCGCTGGCAGGTATCTTCTTCGAGAAAGTAGAAGCCTTCCTGCTCATCTTCGCGGCGCAGGCCCCGCAGGTTGATCACCGTTTTTATGCCCTGGCCGGCCCATTTTTCAAGATCAGCCGGAGAGGGTTGAAAGGTGCGCCACATCTTGTCGGAAATCTGGTGCGTATTGTCATAGATTTTACGCAACACGCCATGATCATCCAGCATCAGGGAGCGCCAGGCGCGACTGCGACCTTGCGGTGTCTGAAACTGTTCACGGGTCATCCGCTCCGGCATGTCGCTAATTCGCCCTCAGCCGAGTTTGCCGTCGCCATCCGGATCAAGGAAGCGGTGCAAGTGGACGATGAAGTAACGCATATGTGCATTGTCCACCGTAGACTGAGCTTTCGTGCGCCAGGCTTTCTCAGCGGCTGAATAATTTGCAAAAATGCCGACGATATCCAGCTCGTCAACATTCTTGAACTTTGCATCTTCAAGGTTTTCCAGCTCACCGCCGAAAACCAGATGCAGCAACTGCTTGTTCAGGGTCTCGCTCATGTTTTTCCTTTCAGATATTCTGCCAGCACGGAAAAATCTCCCGGCAAATGAGAGACCCTTCCAAGAAGGTGGCTGTAAAGGTTTGGCCCGGCACAGACAAGGCTTCTCTGGCGTGGATCGAGCTTGTTATAGGCAAATTTTTTGCCGATATGATCGCTGACAATAGCGCCGGCTTCCTCGGCAATCAGGGCGCCGGGCGCTGCGTCCCAGTCACATTTGGGCAGCAGTGTAATCATCGCATCAAACCGGCCAGCCGCCACCAGCGCCAGACGGTAACTGGTGGAATTCACCTGATCGATCTTCATTTGCGGCCATGGTGCAGGCCAGCCGGGCAGGGCAAAAAGTTGCGCATGGGCAAGTACTGTGCAGCCCTCAAGATCAGAGCGCAGGCTGGCGCGAATTGGCAGGTCATTCAGGGTTGCGCCCTGACCACGCTGGGCGGCAAAAAATTCATCCGTAGCAGGATTGTAAACTGCAGACATTATGGCCTTGCCGTCTTCCACCAGCGCAACACACACTGTAAAATGGGGCGTGCCATTCAAAAAGGCGCGTGTGCCATCTATGGGGTCTACAATCCAGGTGCGCCGCGCTTTCAGTCGTTGACGGTTATCAGTGCTCTCTTCCGACAGAAAGCCATATTCACCGCCATGTTCGACGATAAGCTGTTCGAACAGAATGTCATTGGCGGCATGGTCAGCTTCACTGACCGGGCTTTCGTCATCCTTGTGCCAATGGTGGCTGGCAAGGCCAAAGCGCGCCAGCACTTCAGCGCCAGCATCACGCACAGCCTTGTTCAGAATATGCCTGTCTCTGGCAAGGTCAGCTACCGGCAATGGTCATGTTCTCCACGCGCAAGGTGGGCGACGACGTGCTGCCCTTGAACAACAGGTCATTGGCAGGGGTCAGGCTGGCGAACATCTCATGCAGATTGCCGGCAATTGTAATTTCACTGACGGGGTGCGTTATTTCGCCCCCCGCAATCCAGAAACCGGAACACCCGACGGAATAGTCGCCGGTGTTCTGGTTCACCTGAGGGCCGAACATATCGGTCAAATAAAGGCCGCTGCCTGTTTCCCGCAGAAGAGCGTCCACGGAAAGGTCGCCTGGTTCCAGATAGAAGTTTGTCGTGCCTGCGCCTGGTGGTCCGCCCGTGCCGCGTGTGGCGCGGCCATTACTTTCCAGCCCCAGCTGCCGGGCATGTGCGGAGTTCAGCAACCAGCATGTCAGGCGGCCATTCTCTATCACGTGGAGCTTCTCGTTTGTGACGCCTTCGCCGTCAAAATGGCTTGAGCCAAAGCCTCGTTTCCGCAGTGGGTCATCAATCACGTTGAGACTGGCCGGGAATATCTGCTCGCCCATCTTGTCCTTGAGAAAGCTGACACCCCGGGCAATGGCACCGCCGTGAATTGCGCCGGCCAACTTGCCGATCAGGGAACGGGCGAGGCGCTGCTCGAAAATCACGGGCGCTGACTGGCTCTCCAGCTTTTGCGGGTTCAGCCGTCGCACGGCGCGCTCTCCGGCGGAGCGGCCGACATGTTCCGGGGATTTAAGGTCGCACAGGTGCGTGGAGGCGTCATAGTCGTAATCGCGCTCCATCCCCGTACCCTCGCCAGCCAGAACTGACACCGAGAACGAATGACTGCCGCCGGTGCTTTCGCCATAGAAGCCATGGCTTGTGGCAAACCAGGATGCCCCGGATCCATAGCTCGCGCCGGCACCGGAAGAATTGGTCACGCCCTCAACGGCACGTGCAGCATCTTCGCAGGCAATGGCTGTTTCTTTCAGCTTTTCTGTCGACGGCTCCTGTTGGTCAAAGAGATCAAGATCAGGATAGGGCCCCTTTGCGAGCCGTTCAGCAGGGGCGAGACCGCACCATTTATCCTCTGGTGCGGCACGCGCCATGGCGACGCAGCGCTCAGCCGCTTCCTTCAGGGAAGCAGGCGAAAAATCTGTCGTGGAGACAGAAGCCTGTTGCTGGCCGATAATAACCCGCAGGCCAAGATCGCGGTTTTCCGACCGCTCAACTTCTTCAACGGCGCCGAGGCGAACGGAAACCGAATTGGAAATGCTTTCATACATCAGCGCATCTACGGCTTCTGCTCCAGCAGCTTTCGCATCGCGGATAAGGGTTTCAAGAATGGCTTGAGGGGCGGTCTTCGTGTCTTTTGTCATGGGCATGACAGATAAGCTGGAACATCAGGAGTGGCAATGTCACCCATGTCTGAAAGTTGAGGAAACAGTCGCGGAGTGTCCACAAAGCAGCTATAAGGCGTCACGAGGCGTGTGTAAGGAGAAGAGGTCATGCGGTTTTTTTCAGGTTGCCTGCTGTTCATGCTGATGGGCAGCTTCCTGCCTTTGGCCGCACAGGATCTCGAAACCGTCATCCGAGAAGAACCGGCAGCAGCCGGTGACGGCGACGACTGGGAGATTGAAGCAGGATTGCTGGCCGCTGCCATTCAGGACTTTCCCGGAGCGGAATCGCTTCAGGGTATGGTGCTGCCTTATTTCTATCTCGAATACAAAGATCGCTGGTTTGCCCACCCGACCAGCGGCGTTGGCTATTACTTCAAGAATGACGGGAATGAGTTCATTTCAACGTCACTAACTTACCTGCCGGGGCGCCAGGAGGACGAAGCTGGTTTTCTGAACGGGCTTGGTGATCTCGATGGCGGCGTTGCGGCGCGTGCTGCAGCACAGTTTGACATGACCTATTTTGTGCTTGGTGGTTTTGTCACGCACCAGCTGACGGGAGACGAGACCGGAACAGAGGCGACATTATATGCGGCCACAAGAATAAAGCCGTCCGAGAATTTGCGCATATTCCCGACCCTGCGCGTCGCATGGGCCGATGACGAGCGCCAGCAGGCATTCTTTGGCGTTACGCCGGAACAGGCAGCCGCGTCAGCATTTTCTGAATACACGCCGGATGGCGGTGTCAGGTCTTACGGGGTGCCGCTGCAGGCCCTCTATGACCTGAATGATCGGTTGCGTCTTGCCAGTCAGGCCAGCTGGGATGTGCTGCAAGGTGACGCAGCGGACAGCCCCATTGTTCAGTCAGAAGACCAGTATTTCTTCTCGCTGGGATTGATCCGTAAATTCGACTGAATGGTCAGTTTTTTCTGATCAGTGTACTGATTAATACGCGTGACAGAGTGACGGCTTGCGCCTGATGCGGGATTTTGACGGGCAGCTAAAACGCCGTGAACAGCCTGTGTTTGATGTCGCTGATTATGCAGACCTTGATCTTGATACAACTGCCTGGACCTTGCAGGCTGAAGACGCGCAGCGGCTGGCTAATCGCAGACATAGCGACAGAGCCTAGACACTCAAAGCCGCTTAGACAGTCAGCACAGATATATTGATGATTATGGAGATGATAAAGCTGATCAGCGTCAATAGCATACCGGAGACACGTAAGGGCATTATGTCAGGCTCGCTGCTAAAGCCGATCGCGTGAAGAACACGACCCAGAAGGAGCGAGGCACCGGCAATATGCAGTGCCCAGCCAGCACCGCCATTGATCTCCGCTACCGCCAGCAATATAAGCGCTAAGGGCGTATACTCCGTAAAATTTGCCTGCACGCGACTGCGCCGCAGCATAATCCGGTCCCCGTTATCACTCAGCGCTATCTTGTTGCGTCGGCGAAAGCCGATCACGCGCAATGAGAGCCAGAGAAAAATGATCGACAGGAAAATTGCATATAACGCAGTGGTGGTAAGCATGGCAGAGGCTCCTTGCAGAAGATGCGGACAATTCAGCCGATAAGCTAAACCTTACCGGGAACAGGATCAACCGAACTGAGCAGGGCCGTCACCTGCCATAGTGACTGACCACTTTCAGCATATTTTTTTTCAAACAGACTTAAATAATCCCCTTGCGGATCATACTTCACAATAGAACTGGCTTGCCCCGCAAGGGTGAGGGCCGCCGAGAATTCTTGCGCATAAATACGCCAGTTGGTGCGCAGTTCCAGCTTGCCTGTGAGCTTGAGGGTGGAGGGAAAAACGGGAGACCCATGCCAGCGGCGCTGAAAGTGAGCGGCCTTGGGCCAGGGGTTGGGATAGGAAATATAGTGCCGGGCCAGTTGCCAGCCAGCGTCTGCAGCGAGCCGGTAAAAATCAACAAGGTCCGCACGCAGGAGCAACAGGTTTTCCGGCTCAAGACCATCACGCCGCCGCCCAAGCCGGTCGGCAGATTTATCAATGCCCAGTATCAAGTGATCCGGAAAACTGCTGGCCAGTTTGCGGCTACTGTCTCCGGTACCGCAACCAGAATCAAGGATCAGGGGCTTTTGGTGCCGTTGACTGACAGTTGTTGCCTCTTCGAAGGCGCGATAATTGTGGTCAGATATTGGCGCCAGATAAGGGCTGCTCAGATGCCGCTGGACGACTTCTGACAGTCTGTCATGCAGCCCGTCCTGATTACTGATGACGTCCCGGGAATAGTATTGCTGCACATCAGTCATGTCAGAGCCAGAGTATATCCGGCTGGCGAGGCTTTAATTGTCGCGACGCGGGCGCTCAGTGGGGTCCGAGCCATCTCTTGGCGCACCGGTGCCGCTGGATCCCATGAAAATCTTGTTGCCATCAGTGAACGTGATATCGCGCCCGTTGGCCTTACAGGCAGGTTCACAGATGCGGTCTTTGCTTTGATAGCCGCGCACGATGATTTCTGTACCAATCTTGAGGGTATTCCGGTTGAGGCCATTGCGCAGCAACGTGTTTGGCGTGCCACCTTCAACCATCCAGGCCGTGGTTGTGCCATCTTCTTCTTCAGCCGCAAGATGCACCCAGGCATGCGGGTTGACCCACTCAACCCGGGTGATTTCACCCCGCAGCAGAACGGGTGCATTGGCGTCAAACTCAGCTGAAAACGCGTGATGGGCGTAAGCGGCGCCCAGCGCAGCAAAGGCTGCAGCGGCTGCGGCTGAACAGGCAAGAAGGGTGGTGCGCAAACTCATGGAAAAATCCTTTCACTCAGACCGGATCAGTTGCCGGCAGCTTCAGCTTCCTGTCGGCGAGCACCGGCAAGAATGTTAGGCAGGGAATAGTTAGCCTCGTGACAGGCATATTCATAGATCGGCCCTTCAGCTCTGCGCAAGGGCATTTCGCCTTTCCAGACCTGTGTGTAAATGCTCGGGTCATCCACATAGAATTCATAAAAGATTTCATCATCAGATTTCAGGGTGAAACGTTCTTCAACCTTTGCCTCGGCGGACAGATAGAAGCGGTGCCGGATAGCGCCCCGTACCCCGGCATCGGGATGAAAATTCGTCGTATTCACAACCAGTGTGTCACCTTCCCAGCGGCCAATCGAGTCACCAAGCCAGCCACGCAGAGCGCCCGGACGGTGCTCACTGTTCATGCGCACGAGACGGGTATTGTGGTTCATCTCCACAAGAATGGCCACGGTTTCCGGGGACTGTACGATCTGATAGTGATTGTTATACAGGACGTTGATCATCGGCGGCCCGCCCGTGGAGCCGAAGCCGATGGTGCAGCGCTCTGCTGCCGGGCGCACTTCCGGATCATCGAAATTCCGCGTCATCTGCGCGCCAACCTGCATGAAGGTCATGGCGCCCTCTGGTGCCCAGGGCAGTTTCCCGGTCTCCGGCTCGACAACCCAGGAGCTGCGCGGCTCGCCATTGATGCGGCCAACCTTGTTGCCGAAATCGACCCAGAAACTGTTATAGCCACCAGCACCGCGAATAGAGGAATCGCCTTTGGCCAGTGCAGGCGCGTCAGGATCAGTCGGCTCCATATCCTCTTGCACGCCATAGGCTTCAAACGTGCCTTGTTCCAGCGCCAGTGCCTCAATTTCTGAGAGAATCAGATCGTCGATCCCGTCAGGCCGTTCAAGCACGGTAATGGAAGCGCTGGTCCAGATCCCTTGCATGTCCGGTGTACCGTCAGCCATGCGCGGTGGCTCATAGGCCGGATCCCAGGGTTCAGAAGCGAAGGCCTGTGTATTGCAGGCCAGAAGGGCAAGAGCGGAAACGAACAGTTTTTTCATCTCAAAGGCTCCTTGCGTAGATGACCATACATCAATTCTTCGACAAACTCGACACAGTTGAATTCCTGCAACTGAGCTTCCTTGCCAACCTTCCGATACAGGATCATGTCAATGGTCCACGGCTCGGTGTAGGTCTCAGGGTCGTCAATGGTAGCCTCATACTGAATATGATCCGGGCTGATCTTTGTATAGCGCTCCGTGACTTTCATCTGCGGTGAGCCAAAGTTACCGGACCGGTCAAACCATGTCTGGCCATTTTGGGCGGTGACTTCGATCACGAAAGTATTGCCGTCCCAATAGCCATATGACTGACCCATCCAGGAATCGAGAGGTGCTTCGCCGGGATCTTCCAGATTGATGTTGCGCACGGCATTTGCATATTCGTAAGCAAACAGCATGGCTTTGTCATTCTGGATAATCTGAAACGGAAAGGGCATATATGTCGCGCGGGGCAGTCCCGGCAGATAGCATTTTATCTCCGGGTCGCGATCAATCCAGTTCGCCCGGTTTTCATTCCGGCGCGCCAGTGCTTCATCTGTGTAGGGAATGGTACCGCTTTGTACAACGCTGTCACCGGCGGGGACAGCACCGACAGCACCCAGATGCACCACCCGCGGATCAGGCTGTGGCCCCCATGGCCCTTCAATAGTCTGCAGGGCATGGCGCGCATGGTGTGCTTCGAGGTCATAATTGGCCGTATTCATTGCCTGCCAGACACCCGACAGGTTCTGGTCAAACTCTGCCACCTGTTCGCTGCTCTCAGCAGGCCCGTTAGCGCTGCCGCCGCAACCCGCGAGCAATGGCGCTGCCAGCCAGAGCAAAGCGCTCTTCCATCGACGTTTCATCATTATCTCCCAGTCCCCATCATTTCGCGAGGTTTCGGGGAGGATTGTTATCCCGACCGACCATATAGTCAATGCGCAGTGACATGAGGCGCGCGCGCAGACTGGCATCATCATTGGACAACAGGGGCGCACGTTGGCTAGAGTTTCAAAAAAACATCTTCTTGAGGGAGGAGAAACCATGGCCCGTATGTTAATGGTGCTGACTGCGACGATGCTCTTTGGGGCGACTTTTCTGCTGCCTGCACAGGCCGCAGAAGAAATGGACTTTGAGCGCAATGACTACAGCGATGTGGCAACCCGGCTCTGTCATCCGGACAAGACTGATGATGCCTGTGCCGTTGATCTGACCACAACAATCATTGCGAGCGATGGAACAACCAGCATTGAAAGTTTTGAAGCGGCGGAAGATCCGGGCATAGACTGTTTCTACATCTATCCAACGGTATCACGCGATCCAACGCCCAACAGCGACATGGTGCCGGGACGTGAACTCATTACAGTGCATCAGCAGTTTGCGCGCTTCTCAGAAGTGTGTCGCCCTTTTGCACCGATTTACCGTCAGATGACCCTGCTGGCCCTGCAGGCCTGGATGACGCTGGGAACTCTGCCCACAGACACTAAAATGCGCTACGCAGATATTACGGATGCGTGGGAAACTTATCTGCGCGACCATAATAATGGCCGCGGCGTGGTCTTGATTGGTCATTCCCAGGGGGCCAGCATGATTAACGATCTGCTGGAAAATAATATCATTGGCACACCGGCGGAGAAGCTGATTGTTTCGGCACTGCCGATCGGTATCAGCTCTCACATCGACAGGGAAAGCGGCAAGGCTGCCGGTCTTCTTCCTTGTGCAGAAGCCGGACAGACAGGATGCATCATTTCCTATGTTTCATTCCGCGAGACGAGCCCGCCACCAGCGGACAGTTTTTTCGGGGAGACCAACTCGGAAGGAGATGCAGCCCTTTGCGTCAACCCGGCTGCTCTGTCCGGTGCTGAGGGACAGCTAAACTCATATCTTTCCGCCCAGAATGTCAGTGATCCTTCAAACCAGCCGGTTTTTGCCGACGGCGTTGACGTTGCCACGCCCTTCGCGGCTGTGCCAGGGTTGCTGTCTGCCGCCTGCGAGCAAACAGAAAGTCACACCTATCTTGCAATCAGCATCAATGCTGACCCGGATGATCCACGCACTGATGACATTCAAGGGGATCTGCTTTTCCAGGGCGCAGTGCAAAAACAGTGGGGCTTGCATCTGATCGACATGCATCTTGGTATGGGTAACCTCATCGACATTGTTCGGCAGCAGGCTGAAGCGTGGAGTGAAGAATGATTGTTCGCAAAACCCTGCAATCCTGTTCTGTTATTTTTCTCTTGCTGATGGCTGCCTGCGCAGAACAAAAGACGCATTCCGAGGCGGATCAATCCGTGCAAGAACAGGCAGTCAGTGCGTCTGAACAGGCGCAAGGCACTGAAATTGCCGCACAAACGCCACGTGAGGAGGAGCCCGCGATTGATCTTGATGCGGGCGCCCGTTTTGAAGCTGCCCTGGCTGAAGGCTACAGTCATCCTGGCGAAAAGGTCTATGCGACGAGTTGTGGGCTCTGTCACGATCAGCCCGATCAGTTACGGGTACCTGATCTTGCCAGCCTCAAAACCATGAGCCCGGCAAAAATCCAGTTTTCCCTGAAATCCGGGAAAATGAAAGCGCAAGGGGAGGCGCTGGACAGGCTCGATCTGACCCTTCTTCTCGATTATCTGACACCTGGCAGTGCTGGTGGCGGTTATGAAGTGGCCGCGGATCAGAAATGTACTGCGCCTGATATCTCTTTCGATCAGCCATATGTCACCGCCTGGGGCGTAGAGCCTGATAACAGGCGTTATTACGGGCCCACCCGCACCAGCCTTGGACGGAAGAATGTTTCCGGTCTTGAACTTGCCTGGGTATTTGGTCTGCCGGGCACGTCTGAGTTGCGGTCCCAGCCGGTGATCACAGAAGATACGCTCTTTATCACCACAACCTCAGGTCATGTTTTTGCGCTCGACAGGCAGACAGCTTGCGTCAAATGGCACCGGGAACTGATGAATCCGATCCGGACCGCCATGACACTGGGGCAGATTGATGGCGAACCAGTCCTGTTTTTCGCTGATGCAGGCACAAATGTTTATGCCCTTGAGGCTGTCAGTGGTGAGACCGTCTGGCAGGAGCGTACGGGCATCTTCCCTGAGTCGATGACCACGGGCGGACTTGTACAGCATGAAGATAAACTGTTCGTCCCGCTCTCTTCTTTTGATGTCGCTGCGGCAATGAATCCCGCACATGAATGCTGTAAAAGCCACGGTGCCGTCGTTGCTTTGGAGGCTGCTACGGGAGAACGCCTGTGGCTGGCGCGCATGATGGAGGATGCCACGCCAACAACAAAATCTTCCGTTGGCACACAATTATGGGGGCCATCCGGTGCGCCTGTCTGGACCACGCCAGCGGTCGATGCAAAAAACGGCAGGCTTTATATTGGCACGGGTGAGAACACCTCAGCGCCGGCGACTGATACCAGTGATGCCATGATCGCGCTGGACATGGAAACAGGTGAAAGGCTCTGGGTTTTTCAGGCCACCACAGAAGATAAATTCAACATGGCCTGTAGCCCGTTGACGGGTAACGGCCCGAACTGCCCTGAAGAGCCGGGGCCGGATTATGACTTTGGCGGCGGTCTTGCCTTCGCGACAATGAGTGATGGCCGCGAGGTTGTCATCGGCGGGCAGAAGTCCGGCGATGTACATGCTGTTGATGCGGCGACCGGAGAGCGTATCTGGACAACCAAGGTCAGTTCAGGCTCGCCTCTGGGGGGCACCCATTGGGGCGTTTCCGTCTCAAACGGCAAAGTCTTCGCGCCATCGTCCGACCCGCCATATCCGCTGCCCGATTATGAGGCCCGACCTGGCCTTTACGTGCTCGATCTTGATACAGGCGATATGCTCTGGGACAGCCCGGCTGAACGTGGCTGTACCGGAAATTTTGTTGGCCAGATGATGAACCCGGAGCCATGGCCAGAATGCAGTTTCTTCTATGGCTATTCGGCGGCGCCTGCGTCTACGGATGAACTGGTTTTCATCGGGGCGCTGGATGGCAAGGTTCGTGCCTTCGATGCTGACAATGGCGAAGTCTTGTGGATGTTCGACACAAAGCGTGAATTCGAGACGGTCAACAATATTCCGGCACATGGCGGTGCGATTGATAATCCGGGACCACAACTGGCCGGCGACATGCTGTTTATTCAATCCGGCTACGCCATGTTCAGTCAGATGCCGGGTAATGCCCTGATTGCTTTCAATCTGCCGGAGGCAGAATGATGAATGGCCTGATCAACGCAAGAAGCGTTACAGGGATTTGTTTGCTGATGCTCTCGCTGACGGCATGTGGGCAGGGCGCAGAGGAGTCATCAGATTCTACAACGCAGCTTTCAGAAACAACGCAGTCTTCAGCAGATGTCTTGAGTATCATGGTTGATGAGATGGACCCGGCAGCAGATGGCATCTGGCAGTCGGCAGGCTGGATTATTACCGACGAGGGCGAGGAGGAGTTGTGGCCGACGACAGAAGAAGGCTGGCAGGCGGTCGCGGCAAGCGCTGACAACCTGATACAGCTTTCAGCGGAACTGGACGCGCCTGCCTATGCGGCGATTGGCAAGCCATGGTCGCTCAGCCTTGTCAGGCTGACACAAGCCGCCGAAGCAGCGCGACTGGCGGCGGAGACCCGGGACAAGCAGGGCCTCTTTGATGCGGGCGGTGATATATATCGTGCCTGTCTCATGTGCCATCTGCGCTATGCGCGCGAAGCCGATATGGCTGGTGCCGAGGATGCGGGTGAGGCCGGAGACCAGTGATGCGTGATTTTTTCACCTGGATGAACGAAACACCCTGGAGCATCGCCCTGCGCGAATCCTTCGTAGTCTGGCCCCTGCTGGAGGCGACCCATGTCCTGACCATTATGCTCTTTGTCGGTACCATCATTATGGTGGATCTGCGCCTGCTTGGCGTTGCCTTCCGTCAGGTGCCGGTATCAGAGATGACAACCCGCATTCTGCCATGGACGATTGGCGGATTTGTCGTGATGATTGTCACTGGCCTGTTGCTTTTTTATGCAAAACCGCTGGTCTATTATCACAATATTTTCTTCCGGGTAAAAATCGTTGTGCTGTTGTTGGCGATGGCCAACATTCTGTATTTTCACAAACGTGTGCAGGGTAACCTGGCGGCCTGGGATTTGTCACAGGCGATACCGCGCAATGCCAGAATTGCTGCCGTGCTCTCATTGAGTGCCTGGGTCATGATCGTCATTTCCGGACGGCTGATTGCGTATGACTGGTATAATTGCGAAAAACTTGACCCGGCAGGCACCCTCAGCTGGATGATTGACTGCCCGCAACGCGATAGTCTCGCGCGCATGGATATGGCCGGGCCAACCCTTGCTGCGGAGGGGGAGTGATGGCGACCTGCGAATATGACGGTGAATTTTATGACTGTTCATGGCAGGAAAAATACGTCCTGCCGATCTATGATACCTTGGACCAGTCGCCACTTGCTGACTTTATCAAGGAGTCCATGACCATCGTTCCCTGGGCAGGAACGCTTCATCTTCTGGCATTGGCACTCCTTGGCGGCGCTGTCTTTCTGGTTGATCTGCGCTTGCTCGGGGCCGGACTGCACCGCCAGAGCCCGCAGGAGCTTCAACGCACGCTCAGCCCGCTGGCCAAACTCGCGCTTGCCGCCATCGTCCTCTCGGGAATCATTCTGGCCATGGGAGAATTGATGAAGCTCTATTACAGCCCGCCATACTGGCTGAAGATGTTCTCCCTGTTTGCGGCTGTCCTCTTCACCTTCGGGGTGCGTAACCGGCTGATCCGGTCGGGCGGTACCGTAACGCCGCTCATCTGGGGAACGGGCGGTGTGGCCATTCTGGTCTGGATAACAGCCTTTGCCATCTTCTCGAACACGCTGGCGCGCGTCGCGTTGCTTCTGCTGCTTGTTGCGCTTGTTGCCATTGCCTGGCGCTGGCGACAGACGTCGAATGTGCCGACCCTGATGAAGGGCGTCGCAGCCATGTCCATCGTCATGTGGCTGACAACCGCCGCCGCAGGCCGCTGGATTGCTTTTTACTAGCGTCATGCGCCCGATGCATAAAAATTATGCGTCTTGGCGGGGGTGTACAATGACTGGCGACAAGTGCTGCCAATCATTGTACAGTAACGATTGAATAAAGTGGATAAACCGCTGATCTGGAGGAAAGAATGAGACAGAATTTTACCCGTGCAGGATTGATAAGTGCCGCCAGCCTTCTGGCACTGGCGGCCTGTTCCGGTGAAAGCCAATCCAGTCAGGATAGCAGCAATGCAGAAAAAGCTGCCCATTCAGAGCACGCGGGCATGAACCACAACATTGTGGTTGAGCCTGAAACGCGCCTTGATGTGCCAGTCTACGCTGACAATTTCCGTCTGGTCGATCACACCGGCACGGGCCATGAGTTGTTCTATCATTCTGATGCCAAGGCGGTCGTGCTGATGACCCATGGCAACGGCTGTCCGATTGTGCGCGGTGCCATCCCTGACCTGGCCGCTTTACGCGATCAGTATAAGGATCAGGGCGTCAAATTCATGTTGATCAACTCCAGTCTTCAGGATTCACGCAGTGAGGTGCTCGCGGAAGCTGAAGAATTCGGCATCGATTTTCCCATTCTCATGGATGATCATCAGATCATCGGTGAATCGCTCGGTTATGACAGAACCGCGCAAGTTTACGTTCTTGATCCGAAAAAAGGCTTCAAGGTCGCCTATCATGGTCCGTTGAATGACCGTCTGGATTACGAACGCCAGAAAGCCGAAGCCGACAACAATTATGTCCGGGACGCGCTGGACTCCGTGCTGGCAGGCGAACCGGTAACCGTCGAGGCCCCTGCGCTGAGCCCGGGCTGTCTCATCAATTTCCCGGAGCGCAAAAAACAGGCGCAGCATACCAGTATTTCGTATGCAAATGATGTTGTGCCGATCCTGAAAGACCGTTGTGTCGAATGTCACCAGGAAGGGGGCATCGGTTCCTGGGCCATGACGGATTACGATACAATTCAGGGATGGGCCCCAATGATACGGGAAGTGATCCGTACAGACCGTATGCCGCCATGGCATGCAGATTCGGAAGTCGGGACTTTCAAGGGCGACCGCAGCCTGACAGGCGAACAAATCAAGACGCTTGTGCACTGGATCGAAGCTGACGCGCCACGCGGCGAGGGGGAGGATCCTCTGGCCGGTCTTGAAATGAAAGCAGCGGAATGGCCGCTGGGCGAGCCCGACCTGATCCTCAGCCTGCCGGCGCAGACCGTACCGGCCACTGGCATCGTGGATTACACATATCCGATTGTTGAAAATCCGATGACGGAAGACAAATGGTTGAAGGCAACCACCGTCAAGGTCGGGTCGCGCGAAACAGTGCACCATGTCCTGTCCGGATACATGCCTGAAATACCCGCTGACGGTAAAGGCTATAATGACCGCTGGATCAATGAAACTGGCGGTTATGCTGTGGGGGCAGAATCCAATGTCCAGCCTCCTAATTCTGGTGTGCACATTCCTGCGGGCGGTGCCATCGGGTTCCAGATGCACTACACGCCATATGGCAAGGAAGTCACTGACGTGACGCAGATCGGGTTTTATTTCCACGAAGAAATGCCAGAGCTGCTCAATCGCCAGTCCGTAGTGATTGATGCGTCGATCGTCATCCCGCCGGGCGCCAGCCGACATCAGGAAACGGCGTATGTTGAATTTCCGTATGACGCGACCTTGCTGACGGCGTTTCCGCACGCGCATTATCGCGGCCACTCCTCCAATTTGCGTCTGCGCTATCCTGACGGCACAGAGAAAATGCTCATCTCCCTGCCGAAATATGATTTCAACTGGCAGCGCCAGTATGAGTTCGAAGAGCCAATCAAGGTGCCGGCTGGCTCAAAACTGATTGCCGATTACACCTATGACAATTCAGGTAATAATCCGGCCAATCCTGACCCTGAGGCTCTTGTCCTCTGGGGGGAGCAAAGCCACGAGGAAATGCTGTTCACCGCCTTCACCTATCGGTGGGATGGGGAAACAACGGCCAATCGCAAGGACCAGCAGCATCAGGTGTTGGAAATCAACCGCCATTTTGGCGCGATGGATGACAACATTGATGGTCAGCTTGAAGAGGCTGAGCTGCGCGGCGCATTGGGGCAGCAGTTCAAGCAGGGCTTCCCGATGATGGATGCTGACGGCAGTGGCACGGTCAGTTCGCAGGAATTCCTGCAGTTCCAGATTCAGCGCGCGCGCTCAACCGGCGGCCAGCCCTGATCTCCTGAAAGCTGTAGCTCACGCTTTCTAAGCGTGGGCTACGTGTCTTTCACAGATATCTTATTTCGACTTCAGGGGAGGCGTAATCCTCTGAAGTCCCGGGCGAACCTTCAAAAACAGCGCATACAGTGCATTGAGGACAGCGCGGCTCGGGCCAAACCGTCCGACAGGTTTCAGCCATTCCATAAAGCGCACGCGGCCCCAGACTTCCGTGAAGGCCTGTGCGCCGTTCACCATCTTGCCGTCTGGCAACTGGCAATGGAACCGTGCCATGAGTTTCGATTTCGCAATATCGCAGGATGGCACAGCGTCTGGTGCCGAAACATCTTCGAAGTTGATGGCGGATTTTTCAGGCAGGGCGCGTCGCAGCAGCGTGATTTCCCTGATGCAGAGCGGGCAGCTGCCATCATAGAATACTGTCAGCGTGTGGTCGTTCACGGTCATCGGGTGGAGGCTTTCGAAATACAAAGCCCGAGGCAATACCGCCTCGGGCTTCACATTCTAGACGTAAAATTGACCGAACGAGAGTACGAAAGAAGCAACAATCGTCAGTAGGATCAGTGTACCAGCGGCACGTTCCATGCGAAATCTCCATAGCATATTGCTCCACTGATATGGAGTTTTCTGCTCAGAAGTCACTAGGTCGATGTTGAATTTTTTGTGAAATCACGCACATGTCTGAGAGGTTATCTCACTGCTAATTACCTAGTATCTCAGCGCTGGCTTTTGAGCTGGCACCTGTTTATGGTCGCTTTGGTTAATTCTGTGAGGTTGTGAAATGACTACCAAATTCCTGAAGAATCTTCTGCTTGGCGGCGCTGCTCTGGCGCTTCTGACGGCCTGTGGCGAACAAGGCGATCGTGCTGGTCAAGATGATCATGGCGACGAGCTGCACACGGAAGCAGCTGATAACGCATCTGACGATACAGTGGCGACGGTAATGGATGCCAATCCGCTGCTTCAGGAATGGGATACACCATTCGGCATTCCGCCATTTTCTTTGGTCAGTGATGAAGATTATCTGCCAGCTTTCGATCAGGCTATCACTGAACTGGAAGCGGAAGTTGAGGCGATCATCAACAATCCTGATGCGCCGACATTCGACAATACCATAAAGGCGTTGGAGGTTTCTGGCGCGACATTGACCCGCGTCTCAAGTGTATTCGGAAACATTACCAACACGGATACAAACGACACGCTGCAGGCGCTGGAGTCTGAAATCTATCCGCGGTTGTCCAAAGTATATGACGGCATCGCGCTGAATGATGATTTATGGGCCCGTATCAAGACACTCTATGAAACGCGCGACACGCTGGGTCTCGGCAAACAGGAATTGCGGGTTCTCGAACTCTACCATCGCGATTTTGTACGCCGGGGGGCCGCTCTTGATCCGGAAACGAAAGAGCGGATGAAGGAAATCAATGCCGAGCTGTCAGAGTTGACCACAAAATTTGGTCAGAACCTGCTGGCGGAAACCAAGGATTTTGAACTGGTTGTTACGGATGAAGCAGACCTTGCTGGTCTGCAACAGGGGTTCATCGATTCTGCGAAAAAGACGGCAGAAGGCAAGGGCCGCGATGATGCATGGATCTTTGGTCTCAACCGCTCGGTCTATGAAGGCTTCATGACGCAGTCAGAAAACCGTGATTTGCGCCGTCAGTTGTTCGAAGGATATACGCAGCGTGCTGATAATGGCGGCGATACTGACAGTGGTGAGATCATCCTGAAGATCGCCCGCCTGCGGGCCGAAGCTGCCCGGTTGCGTGGCTATGAAAACCATGCCCATTTCCAGCTGGAAACACGCATGGCCAAAACAGCGCAAAACACGGAAGAGTTTTTGCTGCAGGTATGGCGTCCGGGCCTGGCGACAGCAAAGACCGAGCTGGCAGAAATGCAGGCCATGGTTGATGCAACTGACAACCCTTACAAGGTTGAAGCCTGGGACTGGTGGCACCTTTCGGAAAAAGTCCGTCAGGAAAAATATGCCTTTGATGACAGTCAGTTGAAGCCATATTTCGAGATGGAAGCCGTCTGGGATGGTGCTTTCTACATGGCCGAAAATCTCTTCGGCATCACCTTCACCAAGCTGGAAGATACGCCGGTCTGGCACCCAAGTGTGTCTGTCTATGACCTTCAGGATGCGGACGGTACGCATCTTGGTGTCTTCATGGTTGATATGTATGCCCGTGACTCCAAGCGCGGTGGTGCCTGGATGAGTACATATCGCGGGGCTAGTAATGTGGACGGCGATAATATCCGCCCGATCGTGACAAACAATCTGAATCTGACCAGACCAGCTTCGGATGATGCGCCCACATTGATGGCCTTCAACGAAGTTGAAACATTGTTCCATGAGTTTGGCCATGGTCTGCACGGATTGATAACAACGCAGAATTATGACCGGATTTCCGGCGTCGGCGGCCCGCGTGACTATACGGAGTTTCCTGCCCAGATCCTTGAGCATTGGGCCAGCGAGCCTGAAATGCTCGCGGTCTATGCGAAGCATTACGAGACAGGCGAGGTGATCCCCACCGAGCTTGTGGACAAGTTGAAAGAAGCGGCCAACCACAATGAAGGTTTCCGTACAACCGAATTCATTGCGGCGTCCCTGCTGGATCTGCGCTGGCATATGCTTAGCGAGGAAGAAGCAAACGCAATCACTGATCCGCGTGAATTCGAGAAAGAAGTGCTCGCGGAATATGGCCTGATTGACGAGATTGAGCCCCGGTATCGCTCGCCTTATTTCTCGCACATCTTCGCGGGTGGTTATTCTGCCGGGTATTATGCTTATCTCTGGTCAGAAATTCTGGACTCGGATGGTTTTGACGCGTTCAAGGAAACGGGCGACATTTTCGATCAGGAAGTTGCCGGTCGCCTGCGCAAGCATGTTTATGAAGCAGGGGCTGTCGAAGAAGCAGACGAGCTTTATCGCAAATTCCGCGGCAAGGATCCAAGCATTGAACCACTGTTGCGCAACCGCGGCTTCACCGACGGCAGTTAAACTTCATACAACACGCTTTATGAAAACCCCGTATTTTTGCGGGGTTTTTTGCATTTGCATTCATCCGGCAGCATTCGTTATAAAACTGTCATACATCATGAGGGCTGCATGATAACGGTTCTGCGAAGGTTTATTATCTTCGCGATTTGCTTGGGGCTGTGGTTCTGGCTCGGGGGAATGATCGCGAATACACCGTCGGTCTGGCTGAACGGCGTGACACACTTTGTCACGGCTATCACAGTGCTGAGTTTCGTTCTCTTGTTCGATAGCGCTCTGCGCATGTTTTTCTGGAACGGCTATCTGCGTAAAACGCTGAAAGCCAACATTCCACAGCTTATTCCGCACACAGTAACAATCATCCTGTATATCACTGCATTTGTGAATTTGCTGCACTTTGATTACGGCGTTTCGCTCACCGGCGCTCTCGCAGCCTCTGGCTTTGTGGCAATCATATTGGGCTTCGCCTTGCGCAGCGTCATACTTGACCTCTTCTCAGGCATAGCGATCAGTGCGGATAAATCATTCGTGGTTGGTGACTGGATTACGGTCACATCGCGCGACTTTTTCGAACCTATTTATGGCCAGGTAGAAGATATTGGCTGGCGTACGACGCGCCTTCGCCTTGAAGACCGGACAATGTTTATCATGCCGAACAGTCTTGGCGGGGCATTTTCCATCAATAACCACTCGCAGCCACGCGGACCAACGCGGCAGGAATTTACTTTCCTGTTGCCGCATGAAACGCCGTCTGACCGTGCCTTCTTGCTGCTTTCCGGTGCCGTACTCAAAGCGATGGAAAAAGACGGATATTACACAGATCCATCTCCCGTCATTCTCATCAAGAAGATTGATCGCGACGGCGTGCTCTATCTGGTCCGCTTTTTCTGCGATATTCACAAGAGGAGCCCGACGACTGCCATATCCTATGTTACCGGCGCAGTGCATACGGCTGTCCTTCTCAACCGGATGTCCTTTCCGGGCGAGAAAGTAGAATTACAGGATCGTCGGCAATCACATGCTGAAGCGCGCCTGGGTCGCGTGGATGCCCTGACGGCCCTTCAGCAGATTCCTCTGTTTGCCGAGACCATGAAACAGCATGAACTGGAATATATAGCCAATAATGCCGTGCGACATACTCTCAACAAAGGAGATGTGCTGATTAAACAGGATGAGGAGGGGGATTCTCTGTTTATATTTCTGGCAGGTGCCGCCGCTGTTCTTTATCAGAACGGACAAGCATCTCCAACGCGGCTCGCGATGTTATCCATTGGCGATGTGGTGGGAGAAATGTCTTTACTCACAGGGATGCCACGAAGCGCCAGCGTCATAGCAGAAACCCGCATGGAAGTGCTTGAAATCAGCAAGACCCATATGGCGCCTATGTTACGTGACAGACCAGAGATTGCCAGCGAGCTCAGCCGCCTTTTGGCTGAACGCTCAAGGCGGCAACGGGTTGTGGCCAGAAATCAGGAAATCATTGCCGCCGCTAATGATGAGTCGGAGTTGAACTTCTTGAACAAGATAAAAAATTTCTTTTCCGTATAACCGGCATTAGTCGAGTTAGGGTGCATGAAGGCACAGGCATAATGCACCGACTAACCCCTATCTCCAGTCGTCTTCCTGTAATGGGCTGCTGCATGAAATGCTGCTGCGCAGATACGGGACCTATCTCCGGAGTAGGCAGTGCTCGTGAAGGATATGAGGTTTGAACCACGCAGAACGCCAGTGGCTCTAGCCAAATACACGGCTCAGGAACCAGAACAGACCCATGACCGCAATCAGGCCGGAGGCAGGCCACACAACATATTGCCGGTAGCCAGCTTCGGTGCTCAGCATGGGCACAAAACGCCGCGCCAGCAATGTTGCCGCCAGCGCCATCCCGATCACCGCCAGCTGCCCAAATTCCACCCCGACATTGAAACTGATGAGCGACACAAGGAACTGGTCACGCACCAGCCCGAGATCACTCAAAACACCGGCAAACCCGAGGCCGTGAAACAGACCAAAGCCAAAGACCACTGCCGGTCGCCATCTGGTCAGCTCGCGAAAAAAAATGTTTTCGATAGCCACAACGGCAATGGATAGCGCAATCAACGGCTCAACAATGCCCGCCGGCACAGAAATAAAGCCGGCTGCCGCCAGCCCAAGGGTCAACGTGTGAGCAAGCGTAAAGGCTGAAACCTGTAACAGGAGCGGGCGCCATTTGGTTGATGCCAGAAACAATGCCAGCACGAACAGAATATGATCGTAACCGCGGGGCAGAATATGGATAAAGCCCAGCTTTATATAAAGACCAATGGTTTCCAGAACAGGACGATCCAGCTCAATCGCCTGCACTTCCGTCGTGCCGTAAAACGCAGATTGCGGGTCCGCAGCACCGGCGCTGTCCAGTTCAGCCAGTGCCCGGCACAATTCAGGGTCAAGTCCTGAGTCTGCTGTACAGAATTCATCTTCCGGATGCGCGTATCCAGGCCCCGTGCTGAGCGCCATGACACAGAGACAACATAAACAGAAAAGAAAAAAAATTCGGGACATATCCCTTTTCAACCTGAAACTTTATCAGTCTCTGCCTATATCAGGGACTTGAGAGCAAGATCAAACCTGCTTAACTCATGTTTCTCAGGAATGGCTTCAGCGTTGGATTTTGGGAAAAACTTAACCCTCGCAGCCCATATTGAACTTCCTGTTCTGTTTCAGGTCGCGCGCATCCTGCGGCACCTCATTTTGTTCGGAGATACTGATGAAAGACCCTCACGATATTTACATGAACACGCTCGTGCCAATGGTTGTCGAGCAGACCAGCCGTGGGGAGCGCTCCTTCGACATCTATTCGCGCCTTTTGAAAGAGCGGATCATATTCCTTTCCGGTCAGGTGCATGATCAGGTTTCCACCCTGATTGTGGCGCAGCTTCTGTTTCTGGAGGCAGAAAATCCAAAAAAAGAAATTTCTTTCTACATCAACTCTCCCGGTGGGTCGGTGACCGCTGGCCTGGCTATGTATGATACGATGAAGTATATCCGCCCGGCCGTTTCGACCATGTGCATTGGCATGGCTGCCTCCATGGGCTCCCTGTTGCTGACAGCTGGAGAAAAAGACATGCGCTTTTCCCTCCCGAACAGCCGCATCATGGTGCATCAGCCATCTGCCGGGTTTCAGGGTCAGGCATCAGATATCGAGCGCCACGCGAAAGACATCATCGAGACAAAGCGTCGCCTGAACGAGATTTATGTGGAACATACCGGCCAGGATTATGATGTCATTGAGCAGACTCTGGACCGGGATACTTTCATGACGCCTGATGAATCAGTGGATTTTGGCCTGATTGATAAGGTGATCGAGAAACGTATGTCAGCGAGCGATGACAGCGAAAGCTGATCGCAAGGCTGGTAATGGTTAAGATAATTGTTAAGGTTTGAATCGATAGTTCTCGTTCTTAAACCTTATATTGAAGACTTGGGATCAATTATGGTCCAATGGGAATTGCCTCTCTGGCACTAATCATGCAGATTTTGTGTCATGGGGGAGCAGCGTAAAGACAGGAGCGGCCAGTGAGCAAAGTAGGCGGCAAGAATTCAGGCGGTAACAATAGCGGCGGCGATAACAAGAATACGCTCTATTGCTCGTTCTGCGGGAAAAGCCAGCACGAGGTCCGCAAGCTGATCGCGGGGCCAACCGTGTTCATCTGTGATGAGTGCGTCGAGCTCTGCATGGACATCATTCGCGAAGAGAGCAAATCCTCGCTGGTGAAGTCAGGTGAGGGTGTCCCGTCGCCGCAGCACATCATGAATGTGTTGAATGATTATGTGATCGGTCAGGCCCACGCCAAGCGCGTTTTGTCTGTTGCGGTGCACAATCACTTCAAGCGCCTCAACCACGCGACAAAAAATAATGACGTTGAACTGGCCAAGTCCAACATCATGCTGATTGGCCCGACAGGTACGGGTAAAACCCTGCTTGCGCAGACTTTGGCGCGTATCCTTGATGTCCCGTTCACCATGGCAGATGCGACAACGCTGACAGAAGCTGGCTATGTCGGTGAGGACGTTGAAAATATTGTCCTCAAGCTGCTGCAATCTGCGGACTATAATGTGGAACGGGCCCAGCGCGGCATCGTTTACATTGACGAGATCGACAAGATTTCCCGCAAGTCAGACAATCCGTCCATCACCCGCGATGTATCAGGCGAGGGTGTGCAACAGGCATTGCTGAAAATCATGGAAGGCACAGTTGCCTCCGTGCCTCCTCAGGGCGGGCGCAAGCATCCGCAGCAGGAATTCCTGCAGGTCGATACAACGAATATCCTCTTCATCGTTGGCGGCGCTTTTGCCGGTCTCGACAGGGTTATCGCCAATCGCGGCGAGGGGGCTTCCATCGGTTTTGAAGCCGAGGTCAAAGAACTTGATGACCGCCGTGTGGGCGACATTCTGCGTGGAGTAGAGCCCGAAGATCTGTTGAAATTCGGCCTTATCCCGGAATTCGTCGGCCGCTTGCCGGTTCTGGCTACACTTGAAGACCTTGATGAAGACGCACTGGTGCAGATTCTCACCTCGCCGAAGAATGCTCTGGTGAAGCAGTATCAGCGTCTGTTCGAGATGGAAGATGTGAAGCTGACATTCAGCGAAGAGGCGCTTACCACTGTCGCCCAGAAAGCCATCAAGCGCAAAACAGGCGCCCGTGGCCTGCGCTCAATCATGGAAGGCTTCCTTCTGGATACGATGTTCGATTTGCCAACGCTGGAAGGCGTTGAGGAAATTGTCATCAACAAGGAAGTTGTTGAAGGCAATGCGCAACCGCTCAGCATCTATTCCCAGGATGGTAAAGCTGCCCCCTCAGCCGAGGCTGATGCCAGCGCCTGACAGGTCAGCTGAAAAAAAATAATGCCAAAGGCACGTTACTTGTTGGCGTGCCTTTTTTATTGTTCCAATGTGCCTGAAATCCATAACTTGAAATCATGAAGCTGGCCCCCACATCTTAACGAGCCCGGGCGCGTTGTACCGGCAGGCCTTTTCCACAGACTGGAAAAGCTGTTTGCGCCCTCTGGCAACACTGACCACACTGCCGTGGTGCTTCTGAAGAAGGCCCGGCACCTCAATAACTGCCGCTAGGAGTTTTTATGTCTGACTTGAGAGCCTATCCCGTCCTTCCCCTGCGCGACATTGTCGTGTTCCCGCACATGATTGTGCCGTTGTTTGTCGGTCGGGAAAAATCCGTCAAAGCCCTCGAAAACGTGATGACGGATGACAAGGAGATTTTGCTGGTCGCCCAGAAAGACGCCAGTAATGATGACCCGAATCCCGAAGATATTTACAATGTTGGTGTCGTCGCCAAAGTGCTGCAACTGCTGAAGCTGCCGGATGGTACGGTGAAAGTGCTCGTCGAAGGCGCGCAGCGCGCCACAATCGTCAAATATATCGAGAATGACACTTTCTTTGAAGCAGAAGCGATGCTGCTGGATGAAGAAGAGGCAGAGCCCGCCGAAGTTGAGGGACTTGCCCGATCTGTGAACACGCAATTCGAGGCTTATGTGAAGCTCAACAAGCGTGTCTCCCCGGAAGTCATCGTTGCGGTTGGCCAGATTGATGAGCCGTCAAAACTGGCGGATACGGTTGCCTCGCATCTGAACATAAAGATTTCCGAAAAGCAGGAACTTCTCGAGATCATCAAGGTCACAGATCGGCTTGAGGCTGTCTATTCCCTGATGGAAGGTGAGATGAGCGTCCTTCAGGTTGAGAAAAAAATCCGCAACCGGGTCAAGCGCCAGATGGAGAAGACCCAGCGCGAATATTATCTCAATGAGCAGATGAAGGCGATCCAGAAAGAACTGGGCGAAAATGACGAAGCGCGAGATGAGCTGACCGAACTGGAAGAGAAGATCGGCAAGACAAAGCTCTCCAAGGAAGCCAAGACCAAGGCCGAAGGCGAGTTGAAAAAACTCCGCCAGATGTCGCCCATGTCCGCTGAATCAACAGTGGTTCGGAACTATCTGGACTGGATCCTTTCGATCCCGTGGGGCAGCAAGAGCAAGCTCAAAAACAATCTCGAGAAAGCAGAAGAAATTCTCGACACAGACCATTATGGCCTCGAAAAGGTCAAGGAAAGAATTATCGAATATCTCGCGGTACAGAAAAGAACAAACAAGCTGAAAGGTCCGATCCTCTGTCTTGTCGGGCCGCCAGGAGTGGGCAAAACTTCTCTTGGAAAATCCATTGCAAAGTCGACAGGTCGTGAATTTGTGCGCATTTCTCTCGGCGGCGTTCGGGATGAGGCAGAAATTCGTGGTCACCGCCGAACCTATATCGGCTCCATGCCGGGCAAGATTATCCAGTCCATGAAAAAAACCAAGAAAAGCAATCCGCTTTTCCTGATGGATGAGATCGACAAGATGGGCCGCGATTTCCGGGGGGACCCGGCCTCGGCTCTGCTCGAAGTACTCGATCCGGAACAGAACGCGACATTTGCAGATCACTATCTGGAAGTCGATTATGATCTGTCAGATGTGATGTTTGTGACGACAGCAAACTCGCTCGATATGCCACAACCCTTGCTGGACCGGATGGAGATCATTCGGATTCCGGGCTACACGGAAGACGAAAAGAAAGAAATTTCCCGCCGTCACCTGATCCCTAAACAGCTTGAAAATCATGGCATGACTGACAAGGAATGGGAGATCACGGATGAGGGTCTCATTGATCTTATCCGGAATTACACACGTGAAGCCGGTGTGAGAAATCTTGAGCGTGAACTCGCAAACCTGATCCGCAAGGCGGTACGGGAAATCGAGCAGCATAGCGCCGAGAAAATCACTGTCAATCAGGAGAACCTCAGCGAGTATGCCGGTGTACTGAAATACCGCTTTGGTGAACTCGACGGCGACGATCTGATTGGTGTTGTCACCGGGCTTGCCTGGACATCCGTTGGTGGTGACATTCTCAAGATTGAAGCTGTCAAAATGCCCGGTAAGGGCAAGATGACCCCTACGGGCAATCTGAAAGATGTGATGAAGGAGTCAGTTTCTGCTGCCGCTTCTTATGTGCGTTCACGCGCCACCGAATATGGTCTGAAACCTCCTGTCTTCGACAAGACGGACATTCACATTCACGTGCCGGAAGGGGCCACCCCGAAGGATGGGCCGTCAGCTGGTGTGGCCATGGCAACGGCCATCGTCTCTGTGCTGACGGGTATTCCGATCCGACGGGATATTGCCATGACCGGAGAAATCTCGCTTCGGGGCAGGGTGCTTGCCATTGGCGGTTTGAAAGAGAAACTGCTTGCGGCCTTGCGGGCTGGCACAAAAACGGTGCTGATCCCGGAAGAAAATGAGAAAGACCTTGCTGATATTCCGCAAAATGTTCTGGACGCCCTTGAGGTGATCCCGGTGACAACAGTTGATGAAGTGCTGCAACATGCACTGACCGGCGAACTGACACCGATAGAATGGGATGAGGAAGAGGAATTGCTCAAGGCTGCCGCCGCAGCCGCAGGCAAGGATGACCCTGGCTCAGTTCTGACCCACTAGATATTGAAACCGGCCTGAAGAAGTTTCCTCAGGCCGGTTTTGTTTGTTTGAGGAGCAGGCAAAGATCATGTATCAGGCCGCCATGGACATCGAAGAAAATAAAAAAATCCTGGCTCCTGAAGCCTGTGAGACAATGGCAGATGTGCGCGCCGGCGTGGATGAACTCGACCGGCAACTGGTCACACTGCTCGTAACACGGCAGGGCTATATGGAAGCCGCTGCCCGGATCAAGCCCGCTGAATCTGATGTGCGCGTGCCGTGGCGGATCGAGCAGGTTGTCGAAAATGTGCTGCAGGAAGCTGAGCAAAAAGGGCTTTCAAAACGAATCGCTGAGCCTGTTTGGCGCGTTTTGATTGAAAAATGCATTGAGCATGAGGGTGAAAAGTGGCGCACTCTTCGCGCGCATGATTGAAAAAAATAAGAAATTACAGTAGCTTACGAATCGGTGCTGGTAGTTTTCCAACATATTGTTAACAGCGATTTGACGTATCACAGCGTCCGGACATACTGGGACTGCTAATAAGAAATCTTCCACGAGAAAGGGGAAGCCAATGAACAAGAGTGAATTTATTGATCGCGTAGCCGATCTGGCCGACATCAGCAAAACGGACGCTGGCAGCGCCGTAGATGCAGTCTTCGATGCCATCACAGAAGCACTTAAAAGTGGTGATGAAGTACGCCTCGTCGGTTTCGGCACATTCTCCGCCGCCAAGCGTAAAGCCCGCGATGGCCGTAACCCACGCACAGGCGAAACCATCAAGATCCCGGCTTCCATTCAGCCAAAATTCTCGGCTGGTAAAGGCCTCAAGGACGCCCTGAATTAAGGGAAAAATTTTTCTCTCATTGGCGCAGCAAATTCTTGCTCAAGTGAATTTGCTGCGCTAATAGTGCGGGCTCATTTCGGATCCACGAAATAAGGGCGATTAGCTCAGTTGGTAGAGCGCTTCGTTTACACCGAAGATGCCGGGAGTTCGAGTCTCTCATCGCCCACCATCAATTTCCGGTTCAGCTTCGCTGAAAAAAATCAGTCCAGTGGACTGATTTTAGGAAAATTGATGCCCCGGCAGGGGCTGCGGCAAATGACCGAGTTCCTGTTGAGACCAAGTGGAAGCGAGGCCGAGATATTGAAACGAGAGTCTCACAACCATGTTCAATATGAGGGTAACGGAAGTTTTCACTAATCAGCTCTTGAAAAGCATATCGCGTGTTCCCATTTTGTTCTCCATGGCTGTGTTGCCTTGCAGGATGTTGTGCAAACACTGCTGGCGAAGAAAAATAAAGCCATTAAGCTGCGTGATGGAGCCGGGCTTGTTATGAGGGCATGATACCGCGCGCGACGGAATAATTAGGTTTTCGGATTGAGTTATGCCTGACACAGAGTATCTGATTATCGGTGCCGGCTTTTCCGGACTGGCGATGGCATTCCGGCTGATTGAGGCTGGCAAGAAAAATTTCCGAATCTATGAGCGTGCTGAAGAATTAGGTGGGACATGGGCTGCAAATACATATCCGGGATGCGCCTGCGATGTCCCGGCGCATGTTTACTCTTTTTCGTTTGAGCAAAAACCTGACTGGTCAAAACTTTTTGCGAACCAGCCGGAGTTGCTGGCGTATATCAAGGGTGTTGCGGCTAAGCATGATCTGGAGAGGTATGTCGTGTACGGCAAAGCCGTTACAGACATGGCTTTCAATGAAAAGGAATACCACTGGTCCGTGCAAACGGATGATGGCGAAACATGCACAACACGCTTTGTCATTGCTGCAGCCGGGCCGCTGGCAACACCCGCCATGCCGCAGATAGATGGGTTGGATAGTTTCCGGGGAGAAATGTTCCATTCCGCCAACTGGCGACATGATGTTGACCTGACCGGTAAGGCGGTCGCCGTGATCGGGACGGGCGCCAGTGCGATTCAGTTTGTGCCCGAAATCGTGGATCAGGTAGATACGCTGACCGTTTTTCAGCGTACCGCGCCCTGGGTCCTGCCACGAATGGAGCGGGAGTTTACTGACGGTGAGCTTGACTCTTTCCGAAACCGACCCGCCCTGGCGCGTCTGGTCAGGCGTTGGCTATACTGGCGCTCGGAGATGCGGGCTATTGGTTTTTTCCGTTATCCCGGTCTGTTGAGAGTTTTTGAATGGATGGGTAAACGTCATTTGAAATCTCAGATCGCGGATGAAGAGTTACGGAAGGTCCTGACACCGAATTTTCGGTTTGGCTGCAAACGGCTTTTGATGTCGAACCAGTGGTATCCGGCCTTGGCGCATGAGAAGTCAGAAGTTGTTACTGCACCGATCAAGCGCATAGTGTCAGATGGCATTGAGCTTGAAGCCGGGCGAATGCTGAAGGCAGATGTGATTATCATGGGGACAGGCTTCCATGCCACCGAGCCAATGCCCGGCATCAATGTGACAGGACGCAGCGGCAAAAATCTCCACGAAGAGTGGTCGGGGAAGGGGGCTGAGGCTTTTCTGGGCTCCAGCGTTTCAGGCTATCCCAACCTCTTCATGTTGCTCGGTCCTAATACAGGGCTTGGTCATAATTCGGTAGTCTATATGGCCGAGGCCCAGATCGAGGGTATCTTGCGCCTTATTGCAAAAGCAGATGAAAAACAGGCCGCAACGATTGAGGTGACAGAAAAGGCGCAGGCAGAGTTTAATCACACTCTGCAGGAACGACTGTCAAAATCTGTCTGGCAGACAGGCGGCTGTGACAGCTGGTATAAAACCGAAGGTGGCCGCAACACGACACTTTGGCCCGCTCACACGTTCGACTTTAGAAAACAGGCGACAAATTTACCGCTGGAGGCATTCAGCCTGTCGGCAACTGTGACCAAAAAATCGATTGAAACACAAGCACCGGAATAGAAGTTTATGAAACCTGGTACAGAATTTTATGCCCTGAAGGCTATTCTTGCGCTGCCTGACGGTGTTCGTAAAACGCTTTTTTCTGAAAAACCGGTCAATATACGGAATTCAGATATTGATGCGCAAACACGTACCCTGTTGCGACTTATCGAAATTCAGAAGCGTCAAACAATTGACGAAATCGGGAAGGCTAGTGGAGTAGATGCTGCTCGTGCTGCTTACCGGCATTATTACAAAATGGGAGCATGGCAATCCCGTAAGCTTCCCGTCAGGTCTGAGGATGTTGTTCTCCCGGGCGGTCGTGATGAGATGAAGGCCCGCCTGTACCACCCTGAATCTGTCAGTTCTGATGGCTTGCTGATCTATATTCATGGCGGCGGCGGTGTGATTGGGGATGTGGAGGCGTATGATTATTTCAATCGTTATATGGCCGATTACCTTGGGGCAGCCGTTCTGTTCCCGGAATATGGTCTTGGACCTGAAAATCCGTTTCCTGAAGGTGTGAGGGATTGCCTTGCAATGACGCGGGCCTTGCCCGGATTGGCTGAGCGTTTTGGCGTCAGTGCCAGTAATATCATTATTGGGGGAGAGAGCGCCGGCGCGATGCTATCTGCGATATGCGGTAACGAAGCTGGGCAGGCGGGTATCGATGTGAAGGCCCTATGGCTTCTGTTCGGCGCCTATGATGAGCTGACGAGCGATAAATATGCGTCGATGACTGATTATGCTTCCGGCTTTGGCCTGTCGCGCGATATGATTGAGTGGTTTGCGACTCAGTATTTTGCCAATGGTGACAGCGAGCTGGTGCAATATCCGCTGCCAATCAACTTGCCGCACCTGAACAATCTTCCCGCAACGCTGTTGCGTGCTGCTGAATATGACCCTTTATTTGATCAGTCTATGGCGTTTATGAACGTGATTCAGCCGATGGGCGTTGATGTAACATATCGCGTCGCAGAAGGACTGTTGCACGGATATACTAATCTGTTTGAACTTATACCGGCGGCAAAAGCTGCCCTGGATGAAGATCTCGACTGGATCAAGGCAGCGTTCTCTGCCTGAATCAGGAATGGTTATCGATTCAGTCTGCCTTCAATCAGTGTCTCAACAATATCTGGTTCTGCTAGTGTCGATGTATCGCCCAGATTACTGAACTCATTTTCAGCTATCTTGCGAAGAATGCGACGCATGATTTTGCCAGAGCGCGTTTTTGGCAAGCCCGGGGTAATTTGGATAAAGTCCGGCTTGGCGATCGGGCCAATTTCTGTTCTGACCTGCTGAATCAGATCTTTCACCAGGTCATCAGAGCTTTCTGTGCCAGCATTCAGAATGACATATGCGTAAATTCCCTGCCCCTTGATATCGTGCGGCACACCGACAACGGCGGCTTCTGCCACATCCCTGTGCGCGACAAGAGCACTTTCAATCTCTGCTGTGCCCATTCTGTGCCCGGAGACATTTAGTACATCATCGACCCGGCCTGTTATCCAGTAATATCCGTCCTCGTCACGCCGAGCACCATCTCCCGTAAAATAGAGTCCCGGATAAGTCTTGAAATACGTCTCAATGAAGCGCTCATGATCGCCATAAACAGTACGCATCTGGCCCGGCCAGGAGGCTTTGAGGACAAGGTTGCCTTCTGCCGCGCCTTCAAGGAACTTGCCGTCTGCATCGACCAGTCCAGGCTGTACGCCAAAGAAAGGCCGCGTTGCAGATCCGGGTTTCAGGTCTGTTGCGCCGGGCAAGGGTGTAATCAGGATACCACCTGTTTCTGTCTGCCACCATGTATCGACAATAGGGCAGTTTCCTTCACCGACCACACGGTGATACCACAACCATGCCTCCGGGTTAATCGGCTCACCAACTGTTCCCAGAATACGCAATGACGAACGATCATGCCGGGTTACATGCGCATCGCCTTCACGCATCAGGGCGCGAATGGCTGTCGGGGCTGTGTAAAATATATTCACCTTATGCTTGGCCACAACTTGCCAGCACCGACCAGCATCAGGCCAGGTTGGTACCCCTTCAAAAATAAGCGTTGTGGCACCATTGGCCAGGGGGCCGTAAATAATGTAACTGTGGCCGGTGACCCAACCTACATCTGCTGTGCACCAGTATATGTCGCCTGGTTTGTAGTCGAATACCATTTCGTGCGTAAATGACGCATAGGTCAGATAGCCACCTGTCGTGTGCATGACCCCTTTGGGTTTCCCAGTTGACCCGGACGTGTACAGAATGAAAAGCGGGTCTTCTGCATTCATGACTTCCGGTTCGCAGTCAGGGTGAACATCACTCATTGCTTCATTAAGCCAGAGGTCACGACCGGCCTCAAAGGCTACCGGCCCGTCGGTATGTCTCCAGACCAGCACGGTACGCACCGGGTGGTCCTTGCCTGCCAGCGCGGCATCTACGTTTGCCTTGAGGGGGATGGCTTTTCCGCCCCGCACGGCTTCATCGGCGGTGATGACGCAATTCGCGCTACAATCATCTATGCGCGACGCAAGTGCCTCTGGTGAAAAGCCACCAAAGACAACCGAATGAACAGCACCGATGCGCGCACAAGCCAGCATGGCATAGGCAGCTTCGGGAATCATTGGCATATAGAGGATAACCCGATCACCCTTTGCAACGCCGCGTGCTTTCAAGACATTCGCAAGGCGACAAGTTTGCTCATAAAGATCCGCATAGGTGATATTCTTTGATACAGAAGGGTCATCACCCTCCCAGATAATGGCTGTTTGGTCTGCCTTGTCTTTCAGGTGACGGTCAATGCAGTTGACGGCAACATTCAATGTACCATCTTCAAACCACTTAATATGCAGATCATTCTCATTATATGATGTATCGCGCACTTTGGTAAATGGCGATATCCAATCCAGTCTTTGGGCAATTTCCGACCAGAAGGATTCCGGCTCCTTGATGGAGCGCTCATACATCGCGTCGTATTTTTCAGGTGTTATATGGGCATCCGCGCGAATATCCGGATTGATGCTGATGATGTCAGCGTTCTGGGTGTCGGACATTGTCATCTCCTGGACATTTTGGTTTTCTGCAAGTTCTCTCTGGGCAGAGCCTAACGCATTTTTTTGATACTCTACAAGAGGTGGGTACAGGTGGGTAAGGGGGAAGGGCTCAAGTTGTCAGGGGCGTTCGAGAAAGGTATCAATGACTTTTTTTGTGCCGGCTTTCTCAAAGGCAACTTCCAGTTTATTCCCTTCAATCGTCTTCACTTCTCCGTAGCCGAATTTCTGGTGGAAAACACGCTCACCTGTTTTGAAGCTGGTGCTGCCGGGTGTTGAGGTGGCGATCAGTTCAGCCTTGCCTTCCAGTGCGGGCGGGCGCGTGTTGTGCCGTTTGGCTTGTCGTGCGCGTTTCCAGCCCGGATTATCGTAATATGTTTCCTCTTCCATCTTTACACCTGAAAAACTGGAATACGCAGCCAGATCAGAGGCCGCTGCGCCATATAATCCGGGTTCAGACATTACCTCGACAAATTCCTCCGGCAATTCATCGATAAAGCGGGATGGCATCGCGCTTTGCCAGCGGCCATATATTTGCCTGTTGGCAGCGAAGGAAATGCGGCAACTCTCCATTGCACGGGTGATTCCGACATAGGCGAGGCGGCGCTCTTCCTCCAGACCGTCATTACCGTTTTCATCGAGAGAACGGGCCGAGGGGAAAATGTCTTCCTCCCAACCAGGAAGAAAGACGACCGGCCATTCCAGCCCTTTGGCCGCATGTAGTGTCATCAGCCAGATTTGCCCGCCGTCTGTTGTCTGATTGATATCTGACACCAGTGAAACATGATCAAGATACCCTTCCAGTGTTTCAAACTCACCGGCAGCGTTGACCATTTCCTTGAGGTTGTCGAGTTTGGAAGGTGCCGTCGGGCTTTTCGAGTTCTTCCAGAAGTCAGTGTAGCCACTTTCTTCGAGAACTGTTTCTGTCAGCGTTGCCGGGTCGGTCTCTTTTGTCATATGAGACCAGCGCTCCAGAGCGTCAAGAAAGCCTGCCAGACCGGATCGGGCCTTGCCTTTAAGCTTATCTGTTTCCAGCGCGATGCGGCCCGCAGCTGCCATGGAAACGCGCGCCTTGCGTGAGATAAGCTCCAGTGATTGCACGGCCTTGACGCCAAAGCCACGTCGGGGTTTGTTGACAATACGCGAGAATGACAGGTCATCATCAATGTTCCGCACCAGTCTCAGATAGGCGAGTGTGTCCCGCGTTTCCTCTCGCTCATAAAATCGCGGCCCGCCAACAACCTGATAAGGCAGACCCGCCATGTTGAAGCGTTCTTCAAAACTGCGCATCTGGAAAGAAGCACGCACCAGAACGGCCATGTCAGACAGCGAGCGGCCCTTTGATTGTTCAGCCTCGATATCATCCGTGACGGTGCGCGCTTCTTCCTCGCCATCCCAAATGCCGCGCAATTGCACTTTCTGGCCGCCGTCCTGCTCTGTCCACAATGTCTTGCCAAGGCGTGTCTTGTTGCTCTCGATCAGGCCGGATGCAGCCGCGAGGATGGGCGCTGTGGAGCGGTAATTCTGTTCCAGGCGGATCACCTTGGCACCTGGAAAGTCTTTCTCGAATTTCAGGATATTAGCGACTTCTGCGCCTCGCCAGCCATAAATCGACTGATCGTCATCGCCCACACAGCAGATATTGCGATGCTGTTGAGCCAGCAGGCGCAGCCACAGATACTGGGCCACATTGGTGTCCTGATATTCGTCCACAAGCATATAGCGGAAGTTGGTTTGGTATTTCTCAAGAATATCTCGGTGCGTCTGAAATATGGTCAGGTTGTGAACAAGCAAATCACCGAAATCAGCAGCATTCAGTGACACAAGCCGCTGTTGGTAATTTCTGTAAAGATCAATGCCTTTGCCGGCAGCGAAAAAATGTCCCTCATTGTCGGGCACCTTGTCAGGTGTCAGGCCGCGGTTTTTCCAATCGTCAACAAAAGCAGCGAGGCCCCGCCCGGTCCAGCGTTTCTCGTCAAGGCCTTCCAGTTCTATAACCTGTTTGCACAGCCGGATCTGGTCATCGGTATCAATGATGGTGAAAGAGGGTTTGAGGCCAACCAACTCGGCATGAATACGGAGAATTTTCGCCGCCACAGAGTGAAAGGTGCCAAGCCACTGCATACCTTCAACGGTATCGCCGATCAGGTGCCCGACGCGTTCCTTCATTTCGCGCGCCGCCTTGTTGGTGAAGGTCACGGCGAGTATTTGCCATGGCGCAGCACGGCGCGTGGTCAGCAGATGCGCAAGCCGTGTTGTGAGGGCGCGCGTCTTGCCAGTGCCCGCACCAGCAAGAACCAGCACAGGACCATCCGCTGAGATAACGGCTTCGCGCTGCATCTCGTTCAGGCCCTCAAGATAGGCAGAAGTGTCAGCATTGGAGGGCGGCGCTGCGGCCATGGCGCGCGCTGAAAGCGAGGTATTTCCTGTCATTATATGTATATAGCCCGAAAGAACGATTCTGGAACAGAGGCTAGCGCTGTTTCACGAAAACGGGCATGCCATCCTTCGGTCTGAGGGTAACGTTCATTTGGGGTACAATCTCGTGGCGGTCATCATGGCGGAAATGGAATTGCCGCGTGAGCGTCGCAAGAATGGTGACGGCTTCCATCATGGCGAATTTCAAGCCGATGCAAATTCGCGGTCCCGCGCCGAACGGCAGATATACGAAGCGGTCACGGGCCTTCACCTGATCTTCGGTGAAGCGCGCCGGGTCAAACGCATTCGGGTTGTCCCACAAAAAAGCGTGTCGTTGCATGGGATAGACGGCAATCGATACGTGATCGCCGGGTTTGAGATTATTGCCGCCGACTGTGACGGGTGCACAAACAGAGCGCGGGATGAGGCAGACCGGTGGATATAGCCGCATCGTTTCCATGATGACCCGCTCATGCAGGTCAAGGTCAGGCAGATGGTTGGCGGCGATTGGTGTATCCCCGGCAACTTCCTTGACTTCATCATAGAGGCGGTCCTGCCATTCGGGCATCTGGCTCAGGATGGAAATCGTCCAGGTCAGTGCGACCGCCGTTGTTTCATGCCCGGCACCGATAAAGGTCATCAGGTTATCAAGCAGCTCTGCATCCTTCAGACCGTTGCCTGTTTCAGGATCACGCGCGCTTATCATCAGGCCGAGCAGGTCTTCGCCAGGGTGGTCCTGCTGCTGACGATTGCGGATTTGTTCGGCGGCAAAAGCCCTCATTCTCGCGACAGCTTTTTTGCCCTCTGCGATACCAGGATTGGCAAGGGCACGGGGCACCCAGTCAGGCGCATCAAACAAATCGAGCAGATTGAACTTGCCGACAGTCTGCAGATATTTCGCAATATCGTCTGCAACCTGCCGCTGGCTGTAGTCAGGGTTTGTGCTCTCACCTGAAAGAAGCGTCGCCTCGATAATGTCGTATGTGGCCTGCACCATCTGTTCGTGGATATCGAGGTGGCATTCTTCATGCGCCTGATCGATAGATGAACTGATCCTTTGCGCTGTATCGCTTGCCGCTTTCTGCATGGTGGGCACCATCTTGATGAGTGCCTCGTGGCGAAAGGCCGGGGTAACGGCTTTTCTTTGTTGTCTCCACACAGCGCCTTCCGTGGTCAGCAATCCTTCGCCAACGGCTGGTTTCAGCAGGCGATCCTGGATATAGGATTTCTTGAAGCAGTCGGCATCGCTCAGCAGAATTTGTTTTGCATAAACCGGGTCCATGACCTGCATGAACGTCCGACCGCCAGCCTTGAGCGTATATGTCCGGTTGTGAAAAAAATATTCTGACCACATCTCAATCGGGTTTCTCAACGTGTCCCGATAAACAGTCAGGAAACCAGCCGCATCCTGGCGGCGGTTGACTGTTGGGGGTTCAAAAGCAGCTTGTGGTGTGGTCGCAGACATCACTGCTCTCCATCATTAGGGCCTTGAAGTTTATATATGAGCGACCGGCCCCGATGATAAGGCCAGGTCAGGGAAAATCTGCCCTCTGGCAATAAGGTCCCGATATGCCTATATTAAATAAGGGCGTTAATGGAAAAGGGGTATTGCAATGCACAAATTGCCAGTTGGTGAGACCGTCATTGGGGCGGTCAAGTTTGGTTTCCAGAATATGTTTACGACGATCCGGCTCGGCTGGGTCGGATTTCTGCTCTCGATCATCGTTATCGGCATCGTTGGGGTGCTGGTTTTCGGGGGCATGGATTTTTCTGTCTTCGATGACCTTGATGATTGGGATTATAATTCGAGTGAAGAAAATATGGCGGCGCTCCACGCTGTCTTCAGTATCTATGGTGGCATTATTCTCGCCATCCTGATTGGTAGCATCGCCTTTGTCCCTTTGACTGTGATCCTGACGCGGATGGCGGCTGAGGTCGAAGATGCACCGACGGGTATTGGCTACTTCCGGTTAGGGGGGACAGAAATTCTCTACATTCTGGGCGGGATAGTCTCTTCCATTCTGCATTCTCTGGTTGTGTTTCTGGCGCTCATTCCGGCATTTGCCGCCTTCGGCTGGGGAGCTGTGCTCAGCTTTTCAGATGGGGCGGATTTTGAAGCGGCACTGGACAACAGTGCCCTTGGTCTTGGCGGTGCCGCAGTCATTGTGCTGCTGATAGTGGGCATCGTGCTAATCTTGTGGTTTGCGCTGCGCATGACGACATTTTTGCCAGCTGTCGCGGCTGAAGGCGGATTTCCGTTATTCAAGGCGCTGAAAATGACAGGTAAAAATGTGTGGCATCTTGTTGGTGCATGGATCCTGTTCTTTCTGCTGCGCTATGCCATCGAGATCGGCGTATCGATCGGGTTCGTCGCTGTGTTTCTGATATTTGCCTTCCTGTTTCAGGCGGCCGGGGCTGAGATGGAACTGCTCGGTATGCTGGTAATTGGCGCTGGCGGCCTGATCGGCGCGTTCCTCTTGCTGCTGTATCTGATGTTCATTATCGCCTCCAGCGTCGCTTTTCCGGCAAGAATCTACCATCATCTGAAGCAGAATGGATGAGTGATCTTCTGATCTGATTTTGAACAGAGGCGTCCTGTCGGGACGCCTCTTTTTTGGGCAGGTGGGGCGTTACTCACCGGCGGTTTGGTCGAATTCCATGCAGCCGAAAATATTGCCTTCCGTGTCCTTGAAATATGCCAGCCAGCCAGTTTGCGGGATGGGCATTTTCTCGACAGTTTGTTGGCCATTGGCCGCTTTTATGCGTGCGCTATACAGATCAATATTCTCAACCTGGATTGTGCAGACATAACAGTTCACTGCCGCGCCATCCACGGGGGCAGGGCCGTTGCGTCGCATCAATCCGCCATTGAGGCCGGGTTCACTATCCGGCCCGGTCACAATACCCCAATAGGCTGGCTCCATGCCCTCGTAATGCGTGAATGACCAGTCAAAGACCTGCGTGTAGAAACGGATCGCGCGCTCGGGGTCCTCTGCGTGGATTTCAAAATGAACAGGGCGTGGCATAAACGCTTCCTTTTTTGTTGAGCGCTCTAGCTGCTCTCTGCCAGCAGGCTCAACTGTTCAATCGCTGCAGTGGTTTTGGCCTGCATCTGATCGGTCAAAGGGGTTGGATAATCGCCGGTGAAGCAATGATCCGTGAACGCCGGATCATCATCATCGCGCGGCCCTTTGCCAAAGGCCTTGTACAAGCCATCGAGACTCAGAAACTCCAGACTGTCGGCGCCGATGATATTTCGCATCTCCTGAATGGAGTGGTTGGACGCCAGCAGCTCGTCGCGCGAAGGTGTGTTGATGCCATAAAAGTCCGGGAATTTTATTGGCGGACAGGCAATGCGGAAATGCACTTCCTTGGCACCGGCATCTCTGAGCATCCGGGTAATCTTGCGTGATGTTGTGCCGCGTACCAGACTGTCATCCACCAGTACGACACGTTTGCCGGCTATAGCGCCGGCATTGGCGGAATGCTTGCGCGCGACACCGATTTCCCGGATCTTCTGGGACGGCTGGATGAATGTGCGCTCCGCATAATGACTTCTGATGAGCGCCATCTCGAATGGCAGATCTGCCTTCTGGCTGAAGCCGACAGCGGCGGGTACGCCTGAGTCAGGAATAGGGGAAATTAAATCTGCTTCAACCGGCGCTTCCTTGGCAAGGCGTCGTCCCAGTCGCTTGCGCAACTCGTAAACACTGTCGCCATCAATAAAGGAATTGGGTTTGGCAAAATAAATCAGTTCAAAAATGCAGGGTCGGGCATGGGTTGGCTCCGGCGTGATCTGACGACTTTCGACGGTTCCATCAGCATGGCAGATCACGGTCTCGCCGGGACGCACATCGCGCACATATTCAGCACCGATCAGGTCAAAGGCGCAGGTTTCCGAGGCTAGAACAGGGGCATTGCCAAGTTTGCCCAGAACAAGCGGGCGGATACCCAGCGGGTCGCGAATGCCGATCAGATTGTGTTGTGTGAGGATCGTCAGCGCATACGCGCCTTCAATTTCGGCCAGGCTGTCGATCACCTTGTCCACCATGGTCATGCCACGGGAGAGAGCAGCCAGTTGCAGAAACAGTTCAGAATCCATCGTGGTCTGGAAAATACAGCCTTTGCGGATCAGTTCTGCCCGCTTCGTCCGGCTGTTGGTCAGGTTGCCATTATGGGCAATCGCCAGGCCACCGCGGTCCAGGTCTGCATAAAGCGGCTGAATATTGCGCAGCACCGTGTCACCCGTTGTGGAATAGCGCGTATGCCCGATCCCGGCTGCCCCCGGCAGACTGTCGAGAATTTTTTCATCAGACATTTTTGCGCTGACCAGTCCCATACGCCGTTCAGCGTGAAACTGGTGACCGTCCCATGTGGCAATGCCTACGGCTTCCTGCCCGCGATGTTGCAGTGCATGGAGGCCAAGAGCCACTTTCGCGCTGGCATCTTCATGGCCGATAATGCCGAAGATACCGCATTCTTCCTTCATCTTGGGGCCGCCGCCATAAAGGTCATCCAGGCCGGAAGATATATCCCTGACACGCGGATATTCGCGTCTGAGAAAGCGGGCAACCTGTGAGTTCGTACGCACGTTCAGTACTCCGATCCGTGAAATGACACCACGGCGTGGTGTTTGTCTGTTGCAGGTCGGGAAGCAGTTTCTGTGCCGGTCTCCAGACCTAAATTCTCAAGTATTTCTGCTGCGCTTCTGGCAAACCCCGAGGTGAGGGAGCCGTCAAGGGCATCAGGACGCCGGTCCGCTTCGAAATAATAATCAAGGGCGAGAAACCCAAGCCCTACAATCATCCAGCCCCGGAGGAAGCCGAAGACGCCGCCAATCGAGCGGTCTATTCTGCCAGGAGTCTTACCGAGCAGGCGGCTGAGCAGCAGGCTGATCCCGATGCTGATGGCGAGGAAGAAGCTGGCAAATAACATGGTGATGAGCAGCATGTTGGTCATCAGGGAATTACCAAGACCGGTAACCGACGCGATTGGCCCGGCCAGCCAGAATGCAAGAAATGCCGCAAGGCCGAGGGCGGTGATCGTCGTCATCTCGCGTGAAATGCCGCGAAAAGCTGCGAACAGGATAGATAATCCCATAATGAGTATGACGATGAGATCAAACCAGGTCATCGGCTATGCCCACTTCCGCTGTCCCCTGCGAGGTTCCTAGCGTGTTTACAGGCGTAATGCCACAACTGAATAACAAAAGCGTCATATTCGCCGGACGATTTCCTCTCATATCTGTTTCAGCCAGCGCACAAAATCATCCAGTGCCCCGAATTTTTTCAGGGAAGGCCGGTCCGGGATATTTGCCGGCGCGATGGCTCTGTGAAAGCCCAGTTTTTTTGCCTCGTTCAAGCGCGCATCAGTTTGCGGGACCGGGCGGATCGCGGCCGAGAGGCTGACTTCGCCAAAAATAGCTGTTTCAGACGGCAAAGGCGTATCGAACAGCGATGAGGCCAGCGCTGCCGCTGCCGCAAGGTCTGCTGCAGGTTCGGTAATCCGCATACCGCCTGCCACATTGAGGAAAACATCGTGACGCCCGAAATCAAGCCCGCAACGTGTGTCCAGCACCGCGAGCAGCATGGACAGACGGGCACTGTCCCAGCCAACCACAGCACGGCGCGGGGCACCCAGGCTGGACTGGCTGACCAGCGCCTGAATTTCAACGAGTACCGGGCGCGTGCCTTCGACCCCGGCAAACACGGCAGATCCGGAGACAGGTTTTTCATGTTCTGACAGGAACAGACGGGACGGGTTGGATACTTCTTCCAGGCCCTTGCCGGTCATTTCAAAAACGCCAATTTCATGGGCGGCGCCAAAGCGGTTCTTCACCGCGCGCAAGATTCTGAAGGCCCGCCCGGTTTCGCTTTCAAAATACATCACCGCATCGACCATATGCTCGACAACACGTGGCCCGGCGATCTGCCCGTCTTTCGTCACGTGCCCCACGAGCAGCATCACCGTATCGCTGCCTTTGGCAAAGCGCACCAGCTCCTGCGCACAGGCGCGCACCTGCGTCACCGTGCCCGGCGCGGCGGGTAGTGCGTCTGACCAGGTCGTCTGGATCGAATCAATGATGACCACATCGGGCTTTTCGGCTTTCAGCGTGGCCAGAATATCCTTGAGGGACGTTGCTGACGCCAGATGTACAGGCGCATCAGCCAGTCCAAGGCGTGCTGCGCGCAGGCGAATTTGCGCGACGGCTTCCTCACCGGAGATATAGGCGACTTTCGTGCCCGCTGTGGCAAGGCCCGCTGCGACCTGCAAAAGCAGGGTCGATTTACCGACTCCCGGATCGCCGCCGATCAACAGGGCGCTGCCCGGCACCAGCCCGCCACCCGCGGCGCGGTCAAATTCCTTGTTCCCCGTCGGCAGGCGGGGCTCGCGGGCGACTTCGCCCTTCAGGGAGACAAGTTCGATGCTTTTGCCGCGCCCGGCTGATTTTGCGCCATGGCTGCCCGGCGGGGACGCTTCACTTTGCTCCAGTTCGATGGAATTCCATTCACCGCAACTGTCGCAGCGACCGGCCCATTTGGAATAAACCATGCCGCAGGACTGACAGACATATGTATCGTTGTTTTTTGGCATATTCGGGATACTACGCCCTGACTCGAGGGGGCACATAAGTTTTTTCTGTCATCAGTTTGAGAAAATGACATGTTTTTGGCGTTGAGAATTTACAGCGGCACTGCAAGACTTTGCCACATGAGTGTTCGTAAGAGAATTTTCTGCGCCTGTCTCTGGCTCTGTCTGTCAGCCTGCATCTCTGCGGAGCATGAGCTGCCGCTGCCGGAGAGCGAAACTGTGGAGGCAACCCGGCAGGAGATGCAGCGCGAAGCCGTCGCGTTCCAGCTGAAGCGCCGGGCGCGTCTTTATGATCTGTCATGGCCATTGCTTGAGGCAAATGCGGCGCTATGCCCTGCGACCCGCCTCTCCATTGGCGTTGTGTTGGCGGATCTTGATACTTACGCCACAATCATCGGTGGGCTGACCGCCGATCAACTCAGCGCGCAAGGTCTGTCTGATGATATTCATCTGCTTCATGTGATCAGTCAAAGCCCCGCCGCGCAGGCCGGGATCCAGCGAGGGGATTTCATCCGTGCTGTGAACGGCGCACCCGTTGAGCAGAACAGACCGGGCAAACTCGCCAGTATGATTCGCAAGGCTGCCGCCGACAAGGAGCCGGTCCGGTTGCTGGTCGAGAACGCTCAGGGCGAGCGGGAGGTGGGTGTGACGGCGGTGGAAGTCTGTGACGTTGCTGTAAAGCTGAGCACGTCATCAGCGATAAACGCGTTGGCACAGGACAAGACCATGATCGTGAATGCTGGCCTTATGCGCAGTGCAGATGATGCCATGGTTCAATATATTATGGCGCATGAGCTGGCGCATCTGGCCTTGCGTCATGCGCGCAAGGGCACCTGGAATACAATCGCCTCCGGAGCCGTTGTTTATGCACCCTTACTCTATGCTGGCGGAGCTGTGGTGGACCGTACCAGAAAACTGTTTGGCCAGAAACCGAAGCGCTCGCTTGCCCGTCAGGGCCTAGCGGCGGCTGTGCCGTTCAGCCAGGTCTTTGAATCCGAAGCGGACTATGTCGGGCTCTACATGCTTGTCCGTGCGGGCGGCGATATAAATCGCGCGAGTGACATATTCCGGTTATTTGCCAGAGAGGCGCCTGCGAGTACCTGGATCAGATATACGCATCCCCTGACGCCGGAGCGTGTTGCCGCCGTTGAACTCGCTTTGCAGGAAATCAAGGTGAAACAGGCCGCAGGGGAGGCGCTTTTGCCGGAGAAAGTGCGCTAGGGGGTGCGCAGGATCGTGCTGCAGCCTTGACCGACTAGTCAGTATAGCAACGCATGACGCGCTCGCCGAGTGTCACAAATAACTCATACGGAATAGTTCCAGCCACCTTTGCGATTTCCTGAACAGGCAACTGATCGCCGAAACATTCTGCCATCCTGCCTGGGGATACTTCTGTTGTGCAAGTGCTTATATCCACGCTGACAAGGTCCATGGAAATGATACCGAGGATGGGGCAGGCATGGCCGCCGATCATGACATGGCCTTTGCCGGAGAGGGCGCGCGGGTAACCGTCGCCATAACCGATGGCGATGGTAGCAATCTGCATGTCATTGTTGGTCCGGTATGTACTGCCATAGCCAACAGCATCCCCGGCTTCCAGCTTTCGTGTCTGAAGGACAGGGGCTTCAAGCCGGGCGACGGTCTTGAGATTATGGGCGAGGCTTGCCTGCGGGCAGATACCATAAAGTGCAAGGCCGGGCCGTGTCAGGTCTTCTTCTATCATGTCCGGCAGAAACAACCCGCCAGAGGCGGAGATGCTGTGCCGGGCCCCCGGGAAAACGTCACCGAGCTGGTTCGTCACATCAGTAAATTTCGTGATCTGGGATTGATTTTCCTCTGATAGCGGATCGTCGCTACAGGCGAAGTGACTGAGGATATGTGATACCGTCAGGTCAGCGGCGGATGCTGCTGTTGCCAGCGCTTCCGGGATGGAGAGGCCAAGCCTGTTCATACCTGTATCCACATGCAGCATGGCAAGTCTGTCCGAATTCTGAGACCACAGACGGACCTGTTCCGGCGTATTCAGCACAGGGGTCAGGTTGGCGGCCATGAACTCATTCAGGTTATCCGTACCGGGACCATTAAGGACACAGATATCCGGTTGTTTGCCCAGAATATCCCGCAGTGCCATCCCTTCAAAGGCGTAGGCAACAAAAAACGTCTGGCATCCAGCCTCTGCCAGGGCTCGCGCGACGAGTGCCATGCCAAGGCCATACGCATTTGCCTTGACCACAGCGGCAAGGTCAGCGTCCGGTCGCCGTGACTTCAGGGTTGCGTAATTATGCTTCAGGGCGGCCAGATCAACGGTCAGGCGCGGTCGGTCGTTACTCATGGGAGACAGTCTAGCGGTGTTGTTTGGCCAGAACAGGGGCAAAATCAGTTAAAATTCTGGCGCTCTGTTCTGTCAGGTCAGCCTGTGGACACCAGAGACTAGTATTCGCTGTCGGCATAATAATCCGGATTGGCAAGATTGCCGAATTTCACGATATTCGCATCGAACGCGACCTTGATATTGCCGATTGGACCATGTCGCTGTTTGCCGATCACCACCTCGGCAAGACCATGGACGCGTTCCATTTTCTCCTGCCATTCGCGATATTGCTCAACCTTGTTCATGTCCGGCTCTGTGCGGCTGAGGTAGTATTCTTCGCGGTACACAAACATCACCACGTCGGCATCCTGTTCGATAGAGCCGGATTCACGCAAGTCTGCCAGTTGCGGGCGTTTGTCGTCGCGCTGCTCCACCTGGCGAGAGAGCTGTGACAGGGCAATGATGGGGACTTCCAGCTCTTTTGCCAGGGCTTTCAGGCCAACAGTGATCTCGGTAATTTCCTGCACCCGGTTATCGCTTGAGCGAGATGACCCGGACAGAAGCTGGAGATAGTCAACGACCAGCAGACCGAGAGTGTGCTGCCGCTTGAGGCGCCGGGCGCGGGCAGCCAGCTGGGCAATGGAGAGACCACCTGTGTCATCGATATAGAGCGGAATGTCATTCAGGGTCTGGGCAGCTTCATAAATGCGCTCAAAATCATGTTTCTGAATATCCCCGCGCCTGATCTTGTCAGACGGTATCTCGGAAAATTCAGACAGGATACGACCGGCCAACTGGTCTGCTGACATTTCGAGAGAGAAAAAGCCGACAACCGCGCCCTCGGCGGCAGAGATCGAGCCGTCTGCCTTGCGCTCAGGTCTGTAGGCCTTGGCCGCATTGACCGCGATATTTGTTGCAAGGGCCGTTTTGCCCATGGATGGGCGCCCGGCGAGAACGATGAGGTCGGACTTGTGCAGACCACCGAGTTTCTTGTCCAACTCCGTCAGGCCCGTTGCGACGCCAGCCAGTCCACCCCCACGCTCGAAGGCGGCATTGGCAACATTGATCGCCTGCGCCAAGGCGCTCTCAAAAGTCTTGAAGCCGCCGCCATATTTGCCTGTTTCAGCCAGCTTATAGAGCTTGGCCTCAGCCTCTTCGACCTGTTTCTGGGGATCATCATCAATGTCGGATATTCTGGCGCGCTCGACCATCTCCGAACCCAGATGCAACAGACCGCGACAGACCGAAAGGTCGAATACAACACGCGCATAGTCACTGGCACCGACCGTGGACGGAACACTCTGGGCCAGTTCTGTCAGGTACTTGCTGCCGCCGATTTCACCCACAGCCGGATTGTCTGCGAGATAGGTATTGAGAGTCACGGGCGATGCGAGGCGTCCTGATGAGATCAGCTTGTCACAGGCCTCATAAATCATCTGGTGCACAGGATCATAGAAATGCTCAGGCTTCAGAAAGCCGGAGACACGGTAATAGATCTCGTTATCGAACAGAATAGCGCCAAGAATGGCCTGTTCCGCACCAATATTGAAAGGTTCTTTTTGTTCCGTATCGGGTGTATTTTGTAAATTTCCATCGGGCATAAGGGAAATAGACATGAAAAAGCCGTGAGAGGCAAACGCTCTCACGGCTTCAAATCCCAACCCCCTGATTTTTCAGGAGAAGATTTTTTCCACAATCCTAGCTGTCAGTCCTGTCGGCATCGCTTTCAGGGGCAGGTTCGCCTTCAGCTGTTGCTTCAGGTGCGTCTGCGCCTTCTTCGAAGAAATCGTCGCCGCCCGTACCGCGGATCAGATCCTCGTCCAGCTCTTCCTTCTGGCCAAGGACGTTTTCACCGCGTGCCTGCGCTTCGGCCTCTTCCTGAGACCGGGCAATGTTCACAGCGATATTGATGGATACCTCTGGGTGAAGGACCACACGTACATCACTGACACCCAGATTTTTCAGAGGCTTATCGAGAACAATCTGACTACGGCTGACATGGAAACCGTCTGCTTCAGCGGCTTCTGCGATATCACGGGAGGACACAGAGCCGTAAAGCTGACCCATGTCTGATGCCTGACGGATCAGTGTGTAGGTCTGGCCTTCCAGTTTCTCGGCAACAGCTTCAGCCTCTTTTTTGGCCTCAAGGTTCCGAGCCTCAATGTCAGCGCGCTGGTTTTCGAAAACCTTCTTGTTGCCTTCAGTTGCCCGCAGGGCTTTTTTCTGTGGCAGCAGGAAATTGCGCGCAAAGCCGTCCTTGACGTTCACAACGTCGCCAATCTGGCCCAGCTTTTCAACGCGTTCTAGTAGAATAACATCCATGGTGCTTACTCCCCGACATATGGCAGCAGAGCGAGAAAACGGGCGCGTTTGATTGCACGGGCCAGCTCACGCTGCTTTTTCATGGACACAGCTGAAATCCGTGAAGGAACGATTTTGCCCTTCTCGGAAATGTAGCGCTGCAGGAGGCGCGGGTCTTTATAGTCAATTTTCGGGGCTTTTTCGCCAGAAAAAGGACATGTCTTGCGACGGCGGAAAAATGGTTTCATCGGTCTAATCTCCTATTGCGCTCAGTCACGGTCCTTGCCGCGAGGACCAGAAGAATCCTTGCGGGAAAGTACAGGTGAAGGCTCATCGCTCAGTTCCTCAACGCGCAAGGTCATGAAGCGCAGAATGTCTTCATTGATCCGCATCTGGCGTTCCATTTCGACAACCGCATCTGACGGCGCATCGATGTTCAAAAGGGTGTAGTGACCCTTGCGGTTCTTCTTGATCTTGTATTGCATGGTGCGCAGGCCCCAATATTCCTGCTTGGTCACCTTGCCGCCATTTTCCTGGACGATCTGTTCGAGGGATTGTGTCAGTGCCTCTACCTGGGCAGGGGCAATATCCTGACGTGCAATATACACGTGCTCGTAATAAGCCATCGGCTTCTCCTATAAGGTGACGGCGACAATACTGCCGGAGGGGCAGAATTACCGTTGGTTCGCCGGCTGCCGGGCCAATCCCGAACGACGCCTGAATAAACAGGAGCGCCAGCGACCGTCACTCGCGAATGCAGGCTATTAGGCGAGGCAATGGCAGGATGCAAGGAGAAACAGGAGAGGGTAGTGTCTCAGTTTGAAATTGGAGGACGGTTGTTGGCCCATAGTAGTCATTCGCGGTCGTCTAATTCTTTTGCAAGATCGGCGATATAACCGCTGGGGTTTTTGGCGAACGACGCGGCGCGTGATTGAGTAGCGTATTCAGCCAGTGATGGAGCGTCCGCTTTGCAAAATTTACCCACTTCGGTAGCGAACAATTCATATTGGCGCTGCACCGCGAAAGCAGAAATGTCACTTATGAGTTCTCGAACATCACCCCTTAAATCGAGCCGCACACTGAGCGAATCGATATCACTGCCATTGGGCGAAAGCGTGATATCGCTGTCGTGTTGATGTGATTTCCAGTAATAGCATTCCGGCGACCAATGCTTACTACGTGGCAATATCTCGTCTAACTCCTTAAGTAAATTATCATCAATAGAGTGCCCGGCCCAAGCGGGCGAAGGGTCCCATCCATTTTCATTGTCCCATTCATCATCGGATTTGGTGGCGACAATTTTATCGCGATTGGCTGCAACCCAATCGCGCGGCAAAAGGTCGAAATGAAATTGCCAAATAGCCATAATTTTAAAAGATTATGCTGGAAGGCGAATGACCGCAATTGGCGACAAATTGCCATCGGGTTCAAACTGAGACAATGTCCAGGAGAGTAATGTCTTTCTCGTGAAGCCAGCTTGCGGTTAAATCTGCCGGAAATTAGATACTTCGACTGAAACGGGAAATGGCCGTGATTATTCTTGATGAGTGGAAAGCCCATGAAGAAGAAATTCAGATGCTGTTGGAGGCAACCTTCGCAGCTTCCGAAGGCCTCGAAGAAGGCCAGCTTATTGGCACTCTTGCAAGGAACCTGCTCGCAACGACGCCAGAAGATGATATCAGGGTTTTCACGATTGTTGCTGAAACGCGTCTTCTCGCGTGTTCTATATTCACCAGATTATCCTTCACGCAGGATGCGCGTTGTGCATTTCTTCTTTCCCCGATGGCGGTGTCCACAAAAGAACAGGGCAAGGGGCTGGGCAAGGCTTTGTTGAACCATGCTCTGGATGCGTTGAAGCGAAGTCATGTCGATCTGGCGGTCACATACGGCGATCCCGCATATTACGGACAAGTCGGTTTTATGCCGGTTGCCCATGCAGTGTTGCCCGCACCATTTGAGCTTCAGCAACCTGAAGGCTGGTTGGCCCGGTCCCTGACGGGCCTGGCGATCTCGCCAGTTTCCGGGAAATCTATCTGTGCAGCAGCTCTGAACGATGCTTCATACTGGTAACGGCGTGCACAACAAGGCTTGCGCAATAGTGATTTATTGTTGACCGCCAGCCACCGCGTTTGGGATTGTCCCGTTCCAACACAAACCACCCATGATTTGGCCTTTTTTGAAAAATAGGTCAAAGAGAGACGCAAAGACCGGCCCGGAGGAGGGGTGTATGAAAAAGTTACTCGCAACTGCCAGCCTGATGGTACTCACAGCAACTGGCACAGCAGCACTGGCCGATGATCTGGCGATCACCATTTATAATAATGGCCTTGCTCTTGTGGAAGACGAACGCACCGTGACCTTTCCCAATGGCCGCACCACCATTGAACTGCCCGGCGTCTCCTCCCAGATCAACGCCCCGACAGTGACGTTTCAGGCAGACAGCATGTCCATCGTCGAGCAGAATTTCGACTTTGATCTGCTGACGCCTGCGAAACTGATGGAAAAAGCTGTTGGTGAGGAAATCGAGATTGTCCGGATCAACCCTGGCACGGGCAACGAAACGCGTGAGACAGCGAAGGTGCTATCGGTCAATAATGGTGTCGTGGTCGAGATCGATGACCGTATTGAAATCCTGCGCGACGATAATCTCCCCACACGTGTTATTTTTGACGGCGTGCCGGAAAACCTTCGTGCCCGGCCAACCCTGTCGGTCATGGTCGATTCCGACGCTGCGGGAGATCGCGATGCAACCCTCACGTATTTAACGGGCGGCCTGTCGTGGCGCGCTGATTATGTTCTTCTGTTCAACGAAGCAGAAGAAGAGATGGACCTGCAGGGCTGGGCGACGCTCGGCAACACGACTGATACAACCTTCGAGAATGTCCGCACCCAGTTGGTTGCGGGCGGTGTTGGCGCCGGCCAGGGCTATAATGATCGGCGGTATCAGGACGGGCCGGTGCGCAGCGGCGGGATGGAAGCCGGTAATGTCGAGCGCATCGGTGACAATTATCTCTACACCCTGCCGGGCCGCACCACCATTGCCAGCAAGCAGACCAAGCAGGTTGGTTTCGTGGACGCCACCGGTGTTGATGCTGCCAAGAAATATGAATATCTGACCGGCGGTTTCCAGACCATGGCGAACCCGGTGAATGCTGATGTGCGCATCGCCTTTTCCAACAGTCGCGATGCAGGCCTTGGCGCGCCATTGCCGCAAGGCATCATTCGTGTGTATGCGAAGGATGCACAGGGGCGTGCCCAGTTCATCGGTGAAGACAATATCAGTCATGTGGCAGGTGGCTCTGACATCTCCCTGAAAATCGGTTCTGCCTTCGACGTGACAGTGCAGTCCACACAGACCAATCGCCGTGTTCTCAGTCGCAAGGTGGTTGAAACGTCCATGAAATATGTTGTGCGAAATGCCAGACCTGAGCCTGTTACCCTGACATTGCGGCAATCTGGCGTGACGGGCTGGCGCATGGAAACCGAGGTGACGGAGGAAAGCCTGTCGCATCGCAAGCCTGATGCGAACAGTTTTGTCTGGGATATTGATGTTCCGGCGGAAGGCGAGACAGAGCTGACATTCACGATGCGTCAGGTCACACGGTAATTCCGGTGCGCGTCGCTTCATGTCTTGCGCTATGTGTGCTTCTGGCGAGCCTGCCAGGCTGCGGCCAGTCCGCGTCTGAGGGGGCGTCGGATTATCCGGCAGCCTCTTCCGAGCAGGCGCGTTCCTTTGCAACGGAGCGCACCGTCGTCTCTGAAGCACCTGCCGATATTGCCCTGACGATCTATACAGATGATCTCGCCCTGATTACCGAGCGCCGCACCGTCAATTTGCCAGCGGGGCGCAGCGTGATCCGCTTTGAAGGCGTGAGCGAAATGATGGTGCCGCAGTCAGCAATCCTGCGCGCTTTTAGCGGCTTCACGCTGGAGCGCAATTTCGATTTTGATCTGATTTCACCGGGTGCGCTGTTTGCCGGGGCAGAGGGTGAGACTGTCACAGTTTCCCGCACTAATCCGTCTACGGGGCGTGTGGAGCAGAAGCAGGCGGTCGTCGTTTCCGGTAGTAATGGAGTGGTGCTTGAAATAGATGGTGAAATCGAAGCGCTGCAATGCGCAGGCCTGCCGGAGAAAACCGCATTCGATCATGTGCCCGACAGCCTCAATCCGCAGCCGGTGCTCAGTATAGAAGTGACGGCGGCGGAAGCTGACGAACAGGAGATTGTCCTGTCTTATCTTGCCACTAATTTTGGTTGGCAGGCGGATTACCGGCTTGACGTCAATCCGGATGGAGAAACTGGCCAGCTTGTCGGCTGGCTGACGGTTTATAACGAGACGGAAGTGTCCATCAAGGAAGCCAGTACGGCTATTATCGCTGGCGAATTACAGCGCTTATGGGAAACACGTGCTGAAAAAGGCAGTGCCAAGCCGTTTGCAGCGCGCTGCTGGCCGCGCGGCTCCAGCAAGACGGGTGTGCCCGTGTCACGTACACTGGCAGCGCCGCCGCCAAGAGCTTATCGCAGCAATGTGCCGCAACCGGCGATGGCCGCGCCCGAGATGGAAATGATGATGGCAGATTCCGTCATGGTCACGGCAAGCAAAGAGGCAGAACTGGAAGAATTCGGCGACTACAAACTTTATCGCGTACCGGAGCCCACCACGGTGGCAGCCTATCAGGAAAAGCAGGTATTGTTTCTCGACAAGCCCGAGATTGATCTGGAAAAAATCCATACATTCAATATCTATGGGCCGGAAAATATCTATGGGCCGGAAAATGCCATTGGCCAGATATTGCCAGCTACGGTCGAGTATCATCTTGATAACAGTCGCGATGGTAAATTGGGCCTGCCGCTGCCGGAAGGCACCATCCGTGTCATGACGACCAGCAGCGAAGGACGCCTTTTTTATCTCGGGGAAGACAGTGTGCGCAATCTGGCGGTGGATTTACCCGCAGAGTTTGAAATTGCCTCCGCTGCTGACGTGCAGATGGAGACCCGTTTGCTCGATCGCGGAATTACAGAATTGCCGGGGCGTAATGTACAGCGTGAGGTGAGCGTTGAGCATTCCTTCTTCAATGCTTCGCCTGAAGAAGTGACGATTAAGCTGAAAATTGGCGAGGCGTTTTATACACCGATCACGATCAGTGATGAGAACCTGATGCGTGATCTTGACGCCGACACGCCCAAATGGCGCTTCACTCTCGCCCCTGAATCAAGCCGCCTTGTCAGCTATACGGCCACCTGGACGGACTAGCGTGGCTTGATCATGTTCTCGGGACGGACAATATCATCATAATCTTCTTCCGAGACAAAGCCAAGTTTGACCGCTTCTTCCCGCAGGGTCGTGCCGTTCTTGTGCGCTTCCTTGGCGATTTTCGTGGCATTGTCATAGCCGATTGTGGGGGCAAGGGCCGTCACGAGCATGAGGGAGCGCTCCATCAGGGCGGTGATCTGCTCTTCATTCGCCTTGATGCCGACAACACATTTGTCTGTAAACGAACTGGCAGAGTCCGCCAGCAGCCGGATTGACTGTAATGTATTATAGGCAATCATCGGCTTGAACACATTCAGCTCGAAATGACCTTGCGAGCCCGCAAAAGAGACACCCGCATTGTTCCCCATCACCTGCGCGCAGACCATGGTGAGAGCCTCGCACTGGGTCGGGTTCACCTTGCCGGGCATGATGGAAGAACCAGGCTCATTTTCCGGCAGGGCAATCTCGGCCAGGCCGGAGCGGGGGCCGGAGCCGAGCAGGCGAACATCATTGGCAATCTTGAACAGGGAAACAGCCACTTCGTTCAGGGCGCCATGGGCTTCTACCATCGCGTCATGGGTTGCCAGTGCCTCGAATTTGTTTGGTGCTGTCACGAAAGGCAGTTTCGTGTAGCTTGCAACCTGTTCAGCAAATTTTTCCGCAAAGCCTGGCTTTGAATTGATCCCGGTACCAACGGCTGTACCACCCTGCGCCAGCGCATAAAGGCGTGGCAGAACGCCTTCCACACGCTCGATGCCGTTCTTGACCATTTGTACATAGCCTGAAAATTCCTGACCAAGGGTCAGCGGCGTTGCATCCTGCAGGTGTGTGCGGCCTATCTTGATAATGTCCTTGAAGGCTTCTGCCTTGTCGTTCAGGGCGTTGCGCAGGGCCTGCAGGGCAGGCACCAGACGGTGCACGATTTCCTCTGCTGCCGCGATATGCATGGCGGTCGGGAAGGTGTCGTTGGATGATTGCGACATATTCACATGATCATTCGGATGTACCGGTTCCTTGGAGCCGATCTCACCGCCCATAATTTCAATGGCCCGGTTGGCGATCACTTCATTGGAGTTCATGTTGGATTGTGTGCCGGAGCCGGTTTGCCACACGGACAGCGGGAAATGATCGTTCAGCTTGCCCTCTGCCACTTCGGATGCAGCGCTGACAATCGCTTTGCCGACCTTGTCGTCCAGCGTGCCCAGAGACATGTTAGTCAAGGCGGCAGAGCGCTTGATAACGCCCAGCGCGCGTACCATTGCGGCAGGCATTGTCTCAACGCCGATCGGGAAATTGATGAGGGAGCGCGCAGACTGCGCCCCGAAATACTTGTCTGACGGAACTTCCAGGGGGCCAAAACTATCGGTCTCTGTGCGCATCTCGCTCATGGGGCGGTCCTCTCTCTAAAGGGCAAGCATATGATTTCGGGTTTCGAATCCAGATCGCTCTGATAGCCCGAGCCAGATAACAAGTCGAGAGGCAGGCCCCTTTTGGCGCAGCGACACTATGCATGTCACAGTCAGGGTGTCACAGACAGGATTTCGGGCCGCGCAATCGGTTGTCCGTCCTTGAAAAAGAAATTGCGCCTGGCGTCGCCGCGCAGTTTCCAGCCGATAACGATACCATACATGCGCACCCACAGTGCCAAACCGGCTTTCGGGATGGCGGCAGCCTGTTCGGCTGTGCCGGTTGCTTCATTCAGGAAAACATGCCCGCGAACAGGACCAAATACAGATGTCCGCGCTTCTGGCGGCAGGTCAATAAAGTTGTGGAGCATACCCACAGATGGAATCCCGGCTGAGGGTGGTGTTGCCCCGATCGGAGTATTGCAGCAGTCGGTATACCATCTGAACAGTCCTTTTTCAGAAAGCCGCAGACATCTGATGTTTTCGGTGCCCTGTATTATCCTGATCCGCGCAGGGGACATCTGTGTAATCTGTACACCGCCTTCAGGCTCTGTCCTGCCACCCAGATGCTCGACAAAAGTCCGGCAATCTGCACAATGGCAAATGATATGGTTGGTATTTTCTGCTGAAAGGCCCGCCGCCTTACCCGTCACTTCTCCGCAGGTACATTTCAGGGATATATCATCCGCCATGTCGAATGCCTCATAGTGTGCTATGCTACCTTGATTTCGGGAGACCTTATATGCCGCAACTGGTGCGATATTTTATTGTGCATGGCGCTATTGGTGCAGGAATAGCCGCCGCCGTGATTGCGATATTGTTCGTATACAATCTGGGGGATATACGTTCTCTGGTAATGTCATCTGCGGGTAAACTGATTGCTTTCAGCACTCTTGCCGTCATTCTCGCTACTATCTTTGGCGCAATACAGATATCCATGTTTGTCATGCTTCAGCCGTGGGATGAGCAGGACTGAACGACCTGCATCCAGGTGCCGACACTCATGGTGTTGCCTTGTGCCTTGGAGAGGGCCTGATGAATATCAGGCCACGAGTGAAATCCATTGCGAAACTCGTATCTCGGAACAGGTCAGCGCCGGCCACCATCAGGGGCTGGCCATTACCCCCCATAACTTCCAGCGGTTCCAGGTCTGTCACGAAGACGGTCCAGTTTTCCCAGACATATCTGTTGCTGCGCAGGAAATCGAAGGTGACCCGAACACTCGGAGTAAATGACCCCACAGCGCCATTGACCTCCCACTGGTTGCGAAGCTGGCGCCGCAACAGCCGCACTTCGGGTGAATTGGCGGCCGCCCAGTTCATCAGGGAGAAAGAGGCACCAAGATCAAAAACCGCCGGTACGGTGTTGTTCCCAATGCGGATGGTCAAAAAAAACAGGTTAAAGTCGCGTTCCGAGTAAGGGTTCTTGCTTAAGGTAATCCGTTGCCAGCCTTCGAACGGATAGTCTTTGATTGCCTCTGGCTGGTAGAAAGACAGGGTGCTGGTTTCATGGTCAAACAGGGCAACATAATCCTTGAGAAAATCCATGCCGAGCACGCCAGCGGGGCCAAATGCCTCCCTTGGCTCAGGCAGAACAGCCATGCGCAGATTTGTGCGGATAATGTCGCCAAGCTGTAATTGCGATGGTCGCACCACTGGCTGTAATGAACTCTGTGACAGTCCGTGTACAATAATATTTTCGCCGGTTACTTCCGGCAGTCCAAGGAGGCGGATCGTGTCGTCATACAGGCTTGAGATCGTTGCCCCAGTATCAATCAACATCGTGTAGGGTCCACTCTCATCCAGCAGAACATCCACCTCAAAAACGCCGCTTTCGCCAATCCTGTAAGGCAGGCTGCTGACAGGCTCCGGTAATGTTGGCCGGGTTTGCGTCTCGATTGCCGCGCAGCCGACAAGCAGGGCGCAGACACAAAACACAGGAAAAAATAATTTCAGCATGAAGGGCTCCAGCGCTCCTCATAGCATTCCCTGCCGGTCCTGTCAGTTTTCCGTGGCATGACCTGCTCAACAGGGAAGGGCTGTGCGCCGGGGGCAGGTTGTTTACAATAGTCCCATGAGATCAACAGGGTTCCGGGGTAAGGGTAAAGTGCAGATCGCCTTTCGCGGTGATACAGCGCTCCTGCGTATTGATGCAGCCACCACGCAAACCCGTCGGTTAAAGAAACTGGTGGCGGATTTCTGCCGCCGCGAAGTGGCAAGCCGCCGACCCTGGTTTGGTCCATTTGAAGTGCATATCTGGACCAGCGTTCGGGATGACAAGCGGGGCGCGCATGACGTGGATAACATTGCGAAAGCCTGCCTTGATGCGCTGAACGGCGTTTTCTGGCGCGATGACCGCCAGGTTGTGCGGCTGACCTCAGAGAAGTTTATCGGCGATGTGAACCAGATCGCCATTCTGGTGCGCCCCCTTGATGGTGCACCTGAAAGCCATGAACTGGACGAGAATCTTTTCGATCTTTAGGGGCGGCTGTGCGTCCTCTGAGGGTCAGTAGGTTTTTTCACCAGTGTTGTAATAAGTAACAAACTGGCGCTGCGTTTTCAGTTCCTGATCAATGCGCTGCGTACTTTGCGAGTGTCTCGCGCGCAGGCGGTCAATCAATTCCGTGCGCAATGTTGCGCCTTGCTCTCCGCCTTCGATCACCCTGCTGTCGAGCACAAGTTTCAGGACATTGCCAAACTTGCGCAGATCCGTGCGCTTCTGCAGCACACAGTTCTGGTATTTCTTGACCCAGAGTGGATTGACAAACCAGGACCCCGGTCCCCCGCCAATCTCGTTTTCCATGGACACGCGTAAATCTGTGCAACCCTGCACCTGCCGGTCAAGCTCAGCCAGTACCGCAGCAAGATCTATCTCAGACAATAGCCGCATCCGTGAGATATCTATTTCGGAGGTATAATTCGTGGATTCCGGTGGTGAGAGATAGTTGATGTAAGTCTGTGCGTGAATTTCTTCGGTAACGATCTCGTCCGGATGTTCCAGTGTTTCGCTCTCGATTTGTGCCAGGGATGCCGCCGGGAAGACCGCAGCAAGGAAGGCCAGACCAACGATAACGTGCTTTTTCATGTTATACCGCCATATGATTCTCTCGCACAGGATATGCGCTGAAAGCAGAGCTGTTAAGGGGAAAAGCAGGCGCTTTCGGGGCAGTGTTATTTTTTGCGGAATGCGTCGAGGCTGACAACTTCAGCGGATGTATCAGGCGTGCTGGCGTCGTCACTGGCGCTCTCATCTTTTTTCGCGCTTGATGAAGTATTTTCAGGCGCTGGCGCTTCTTCGTCTCCGGCGGGTGCATCCTCTGCCGCGTCGGCCGGTTCAAAGCGCAGGGCATAATCGCAGGATGGGTCTACGAAATTGGTGAGGGCGTCGTAGGGGACGATCAGCCGGTCTGGTTCACCCTTGAAATGCAGGGTGACTTCAAAATGGTCTTCATGGACCTGCAGGTCTTCAAACTTGTGCTGCAGAACAATCGTCATGCGTTCAGGGTAAGCCCCAAGCAGCCCGTCGGAGACATTCACACCGGGGGCACGGGTCAGAAACTCAATATAAAAGTGATGATCGCCCGGTACATCGCCCAATTCCTTTGTAATGGACAGGACATCCCGAACCACGCGGCGCAGCGCCTGCTGTGTCAGGTAGGCATAATCAAGTTCAATGTCGTTCGTGGTCATGTGCACAAGTATCCTGCGGGCATGTTACAATATCCTTACGAAGCCTGCTCGCCCGGCACAAGACTGAGTTTATCGGCAATTTGCTGCGACAGGTCCCGGAAGAGGGCAGCATTGGGGTTGTCCGGATCATAGGCGCCAAGCGGTGTGCCGGAATCCGAGGCTGCCCGGATCAATGGAATGAGCGGTACTTCGCCTAAAAACGGCACGTCAAGTTCTTCTGCTGCCTTGCGGGCACCGCCTTCGCCAAACAGGGGCAGCCGCTCGCCGTCTTCCTGTTCAAGATAGGCCATATTCTCGATCAATCCGAGGACAGGTGTGTCCATCTGCCGGAACAGCGCAGCCCCGCGTCGCACATCGGCCAGCGCCATTTCCTGCGGCGTTGAGACAATCACAGCGCCGGAGAGTTGCGTTTTCTGTAACAGGGTGAGGTGCGCATCACCGGTACCGGGCGGCGTATCAATCAACAGGATATCCAGCTCCCCCCAGTTCACTTCAGTGAAGAGTTGCTGCACTGCCCCCATGACCATCGGGCCACGCCAGGCAATCGCTTTTTCCTCAGGGATCAACAACCCGATCGACATCAGCTTTACGCCATAAGCGACCATTGGCTGAATCTGGCCATCTGCGAAAGAGGCTTTCTGCTTGAGACCAAACAGAACGGGAAGGGAAGGGCCGTAAATATCCGCATCCATCAAGCCGACACGATAGCCCGCCTGCGCAAAGGCAACTGCCAGGTTGGCGGCAATCGTTGACTTGCCAACGCCGCCCTTGCCGCTGGCCACGGCGACAATCCGGCGAACAAAAGGCATGACGATATTTTCGGATACTTTGCTGCCTTCCACGCCAAATGGATTGGCATGGCCGCCGCGCGGGCTATCCGGCGTCACTTTCGCCTTGTGGGCGGTGGCGACAACAATCGCTTTGGAAATACCGTCAACAGCCTCGGTCCTGTCTTTGATTTCAGCCTGCAGTTTGTCATTCAGCGGGCTGGGACCGCCGGGCAGTTCAACCGTAATCGTCACCTTGGCGCCATTTTCGCCATCGGCGAAGGAGGCGCTGGTGACAAAGTTTGTTGTCAGAACGTCCTTGCCCGTACGCGGATCAATCACGCTGGAGAGGGCGGCGCGAAGCGCTGCTTCCACTTCCAGGCCGTTCGGGTTTTTGCTGAACCAGTTCATAGAAATCTCGAATTTTTGGGGGAAAGCCTGCTCAAGTCGTTGAAAACCAACTAAAATCAGGTCGCAGCATTGCGATTCCGAATTTCAGTGTCATATATAACCGAAACGGGCTAACGGCTAGTCCCTATTCAACTTGAAAGATACAGGAACTCATATGCCTTGGACAGACAAGCCTGGCGGGAACGGATCAAATAGTAACGGTTCGGGCAATGGAAATCGTGGGCCCTGGGGCCAGCCTCCACGCGGTAATGGCGGTGGCAATAACGGCGGTGGCGGTCAGCAGCCTGACCTCGAAGACCTTTTGAAGTCCGGTCGTGAGCGCTTCAAGCGCAGCATGGGCGGTGGTCAGGGCGGCGGCTCTGGCGGCGGCACGGGACTCGAGGGACTGCCCAAGGGACCGGCAATGCTTCTGATCGTCGGGGCATTTGTCATTCTGTACGGCCTCAACGCTTTCTATCGTGTTGAGCCCGGTGAAGTTTCAGTCGTCACCACATTTGGCAAATATTCCGGCGTTGAGGCCAGCGGTATGCGCGTCCATTTCCCGCCTGTGCAGTCAAAAGAGATCGTGCTGGTTGCCCAGGACAGGTCGATTGATGTTGGCATCAACAGCAGATCCGTTGACGAGAGTGCGATGCTGACCAGTGACCTCAATATCGCCAATGTTACGTTGTCCGTGAACTGGAAAATCCAGGAAGGCGTCACCGAGCCGGGTGAAATGCCGGGTGCGGCCAAATATGTTTTCAATGTCGAAAACCAGGAGCAACTAGTCAAGGCGATTGCCGAAGCCGCTGTTCGAGAAGTTGTCGGCAGCAGCGAGTTTGATCCGCTGGTGACCAATGGCCGTGCCATCGTGCCAGAGCAGATGCAGGTGATCATGCAGGAAGCGCTCGATAATTATGAGTCGGGTATCGAAATTCTCTCCGTCAACTTCGACAAGGCCGAGCCGCCCACTGAGGTGATCGAAACCCAGCTTGATGTGATCAACGCCCGCTCTGAAAAAGCGCAGAAAATCAACGTCGCGCAGGCCTATGCGAACCGCGAAGTGCCGCGTGCCCGCGGTGAAGCGCAAGAGAAAATCTTCCAGGCTCAGGCCTATGAAGCACGCGTTGTGGCAGAATCACGCGGTGCAGCGTCACGGTTTAATGATATTTACACCGAGTATGCAAAAGCGCCGGAGGTCACGCGCCAGCGCATGTATCTCGAAACAGTCGAGAGTGTGTTGAGTGACATGAACAAGATTGTCATTGACGATCAGGCAGGGGGCACGGTTCCGTATCTCTCCCTGAATGAATTGACCCGCAGCAGATCAACAGCGTCGAACTAGGAAATTAACATGCCAAATATTATGCGTGGTGCAGCTATCATCATTCTGGCAGTCGTCGTTGTTGTCGGCAGTCAGACATTCTTCACAGTCAATGAAAAGCAGCAGGCAATCGTCCTGCAACTCGGTGATCCGGTTTTCACCGTGACCGAGCCAGGGTTGAAGATGAAGTTCCCCTTCATCAACGATGTTGTTTTTGTCGATAAGCGGAACCTTGAATTCGACATGCCGCAGGCAGTGCCGATTATTGCGTCCAACGAAGAGCGGCTGAATGTTGACGCTTTCATCCGCTACGAGATCACTGATCCGTTGCTGTATTATCAAAGCTTCCGGCAGGGGTCGGCAAACTTTGACAATATCCGCCGTATCAGTAATCAGCGTCTCTCCCAGCTTTTGACTACGAATATGAGAAACGTGCTGGGCGGCGTGCGCATAAATGAAATCATTACCACGCGGCGTACGGAGCTGATGCGGGAAATTCAGAGCCGCACGGCACTGCAGGCAAGTCGTTTTGGTGTTGAGATCATTGATCTGCGCATCAGACGTGCAGACTTCCCCGACGAAAACGCGGCCCGGGTCTATGACCGGATGAAGTCAGAATATGTCCAGGAAGCCGATCGTCTCCGCGCGGAAGGTGATGAGGAAGCCAAGATCATCACGTCAGAAGCTGACAAGCAGGTTATTACCATTCTTGCGACCGCTGAGGAAGAAGCACAGAAAATACGTGGCCGCGCGGACGCCGAGCGGAATGCGATCTTTGCAGATGCGTATAACCGGGACCCGGAATTCTTCGCCTTCTATCGGTCATTGCTCTCTTACGAGACCGCGCTGAAGGACGATGAAACAACCATCATCCTTTCGCCGGATTCTGACTTCTTCAGGTATTTCAATAACTTGAACGGAAATTGAGACGTATTTTCGTCCCGGTTTTCATCAAAGGCATGTTACAACAGCGAAAACCGGCAGGTTTTCGCTTGCCCGCCCTTACGGTTGGGCTACGCTATTTATAGTTAATGAGAGCGCCTGATCCGGGCGATCATAAATTATGAGAGGTATCGGTATGCAGGCTCAGCTGTCACCTTACAAACTTACCCTGTCAGTTCTGGCGGTATTGGCGCTTTGCCTGGCCCCTGCGACGGCACGGGGCACACCAAACGGTTTTGCTGATCTGGTTGAAGATCTTGCCCCTGCTGTCGTCAGCATTTCCTCGTCACAAAATCTGGGGTCCAGTTTTGGTGAAAATGAACAGCTGCGTCGCTTTGAGGACAAATTGAACAACCCGGCGGTCTCTCTTGGCTCAGGCTTCATTATCGATTCGAGCGGTATTGTCGTCACCAACAATCACGTGATTGAAGGCGCAGACGAAATCAAAGTCACCATGGAAGACGGCACGGAATATGATGCCGATGCCATCGGTATTGATCAGGAAACTGATCTTGCTGTTTTGCAAATCCGCAATGCTCCGAGGCTGCCTGCCGTCGAATTCGGCGACTCCAGAAAACTGAGAGTTGGGGACTGGGTGCTGGCGATTGGGGGGCCGTTCGGCCTTGGCGGATCTGTTTCTGCTGGCATCGTCTCTGCCCAGAACCGCGATATCCGCAGTGGCCTTTATGATGATTACATCCAGACTGATGCTGCCATCAATCGCGGCAATTCCGGGGGGCCGCTGTTCAATACAGACGGCGAGGTTGTCGGTATCAACACAGCGATCTTCTCCCAGACCGGTGGCTCTGTTGGCGTCGGCTTTGCCGTGCCGTCAGAACTGGCAGAGGGTATTGTTCGCCAACTGAGAGAATTTGGTGAAACCATGCGTGGCTGGCTCGGCGTCAACCTGGCTGACCTGTCGCCGGAAGAAGCCAGTGATTACGGCCTGGAAGACAATAAAGGCGCCATGGTCATGACAGTGCGCAGCAACAGCCCGGCATTGCGGGGCGGAATGCAGTCACAGGACTTTGTCATTCGCTATGACGGCAAGGAGATCGCGGAAGTGCGTGATCTGACACGCGCAGTCGCTGACACGCCTGTCGGTAAAACGGTAACGATCCGTGTTTTGCGTGAAGGACGCCCTGTCAATCTGCGGGTGACGATTGACCGCCGTGAGACAAACTTTGCCGCACTTGGCTCATTTGAATTGATGCAGAGTGATCTGCCAAGTGGTGCGGCTGCAACGTCAGGCATGATCCTGCAACAGCCGACAATGGCAATCCGCGATGCTTTCGGCCTCGACAGTAATGTTGAAGGTGTGGTCGTGACTGCTGTTGATCCGGATAGTCCGGCGGCCAGCGTACTGCGTCCGGGCGATGTGATCCTCGAACTTGGCTATCAGCCGGTGGAGAATCCTGATGATCTTGTCGAGCGCATGGAGAAGCTGCGTAACCTGAATTCAGGCCCGTTGCAGATATTCGTACAGCGCGGCGACATGATGTTCTATGAACTGATCAGGCCGTAATAAACTCTGCCTTTGGAATGCCCTGCAGATATAGCAGGGCTGTCAGGTCTGCGTGATCAATACGGATGCGCGCAGCTTCTGCAACTATCGGCTTGGCATGGAAGGCAACGCCCGTGCCTGCTGCCTGCAGCATATCAAGGTCATTGGCACCGTCTCCAACGGCAAGGGCTTCCGCAGGCGTCAGACCTTCAAGCGTGCAGATATTTTCCAGCGCTTCTTTTTTGGCAGCCCGGCCGAAAATCGGCTCTTCCAGATCGCCAGTGAGCAAACCATCCCTGATGGTCAGGACGTTGCCCTGATTTTCCAGAAAGCCGACAGCCTGGGCGATCCGGTGGGTAAAATACGTAAAGCCACCTGAAACCAATGCTGTCATTGCCCCGCGTGCATTCATGGTCCTGACCAGTTCTGTGGCACCACTGGTCAGCGTGATGCGCTGTTCCAGCGTCTCGTCCAGCTTACTTGCTGGCAGTCCGGCGAGCATTGAGACCCGTTCACGCAAAGCGGCTTCGAAGTCCAGTTCCCCGTGCATGGCGCGCTCGGTGATGGCAGATATTTCTGCCTGTTTACCGGCAAATGCAGCCAGCTCATCAAGGCATTCCTGCTGAATAATCGTCGAATCCATGTCGGCAATCAGAAGTTTCTTCTCCCGGCCTGCTGCGGCTTGCGCAGCAATATCTATGGGCAAATTTTCGGTCAGCTCACGGATGGCTTGAAGCGTTTCAGCGCTCAAGGGCTTTGCCGTTTCAACCTCAGCCGCAATCCCTTCTGCCAATACACGCAATGCGCCATGCGTGAGTGTGCGGACATCATCAAGAAGCCGGGGCATCAAGGCCGGTGTCGCGGGATGACAGACAAGGGTGAGAATATAGGACATTTGTGCTACTCGCCTGAGAATGGAAGAAAATCATCGAACACCAGCTATCCTTATTGCAGGGCCCACTGCCAGCGGCAAGTCTGCTGCCGCGCTGCAGGTCGCAGAAGCTGTTGACGGCGAGATCATCAATGCGGACGCCATGCAGGTCTATCAGGACTTACGTGTACTGACCGCGCGCCCCGCTCAAGACGAGATGCGCCGTGTGCCGCATCATCTTTACGGCAAGATGGATGGCGCGGAGAAATGTTCCGCCGGTGTCTGGGCGCGGCAGGCAGCAGCGATCATTGAAGAAGTACGTGCCCGGGGGCGGCATCCGGTCATCGTTGGGGGCACGGGGCTATACTTCAAAGCGCTAGATGAAGGGCTATCGCCGATCCCGGACGTGCCGGCGTCTGTGCGTGAGGCGGCGCAGGAGCTTTATGATGACATTGGCCCGGACGCTTTCCGGCAGAAAGTCATCGCCGTTGATCCGCTGATGGCGCGCTTGCCAGCAGCGGATCGTCAGCGGCTGGTGCGTGCCTGGGAAGTGTTCGCCCATACCGCACTTCCCCTGTCAGAGTTTCAGGCCCTGCCCAAACGCCCCCTGATAGAGGGGCCGATTTTGAAAGCCATTATCAATCCCCCCCGTGAAACGCTGTATGCGCATTGCGATACTCGCTTCGATCACATGATTGCCGCCGGGGCGGTGCGCGAAGTGGAGGCGCTGCTGGCAAGACAGCTGCCAGCATCCCTGCCAGTCATGAAGTCCCTCGGTGTGCCGGAGCTGGCGTCATATCTTGCCGGTGATGCTGATCTTGAGGGAGCAACCGAGCTGGCAAAGCGCCATACACGCCGTTTTGCCAAGCGCCAGATGACCTGGTTCAACGGCCAGACTGCCGACTGGCCGCGTTTCGCAGATGCGAAAGAAGCTGTTGCATTTCTGGTTGAAAATTGCTCAATCACCGGCTGACGAAAAAGAAACCTCCAAGATGTGGCCTCACGGGTGCCTGTAAGGATTTAAGATGCAAGTTTTTTACGATGATGATGCTGATGTCAGCCTGATTGCAGGCAAAAAAGTCGCTGTTGTGGGCTACGGCTCGCAGGGGCGTGGGCACGTGCTCAACCTGCGTGACAGTGGCGTCAGTGATATCGTCGTTGCCCTGAAGGAGGGCTCGGCTACCGCGCAAAAATGCGAGACAGACGGTATCAAGGTCATGTCCGTGCCCGAGGCGGCCAAATGGGCGGACCTCATCATGATCCTGGCACCGGATGAACTGCAAAAGGATATCTATAAGGATCATATCGAGCCGCACCTGACCGGCGGCAAGGCCTTGGCTTTTGCCCATGGTCTCAACATTCATTTCAAGCTGATCGAGCCGGGTACGGATGTTGACATCATCATGATTGCCCCAAAAGGACCAGGTCACACCCTGCGTGCGCAATATGAGGCCGGCAATGGTTTGCCCTGTCTGATTGCGGTCCATCAGGATGCATCCGGCAAGGCACGCGACCTGGCACTTTCCTATGCGGCGGCGATTGGCGGTGGCCGGGCCGGTATTCTTGAAACGAATTTCCGCGAGGAATGTGAAACAGACCTGTTCGGTGAACAGGCGGTCCTGTGTGGTGGGCTTGTCGAATTGATCCGCACAGGTTTTGAAACGCTCGTTGAAGCCGGTTACTCCAAGGAGATGGCCTATTTCGAGTGCCTGCATGAAGTGAAACTTATCGTCGATCTGATTTATGAAGGCGGTATCTCGAACATGAATTATTCTATCTCCAATACAGCTGAATACGGAGAGTACAAGACTGGCCCCCGCCTGATTACCGAAGATACCAAGGCAGAAATGAAACGGGTGCTGAAAGATATTCAGGAAGGCAAATTCGTGCGCGACTGGATGCTGGAATGTCAGGCCGGTCAGCCGAATTTCAAGGCCAAGCGTCAGCTTGATGCGGAACATCCAATCGAGGAAGTGGGAGAAAACCTCAGAGGGATGATGCCTATGCTCCTCCAGGGGAAGAAGCTGGTGGACAAGGAACGGAACTGACCGGCGTCAGCGCGCTATTGCGCCTGCCTTTCAGGCCAAGGACCAGTCGCAGGACAGGAATATGCCGCACCAGTTCGGTGATAATCAGGCAGCCACTGACTGTGATAATCAGTACCAGCGCAAACTCTGTAATGCCTCCAAGCTGCCGTTGGGCAAGATAGTATCCGGCAGCAACAATGATCGTCTGGTGCAGGATATACCAGGAAAACACCGAGCCGGTCATATAGGTCAGGACAGGTGAAGGCCTGTTCAGAAAGCGCTGAGCCAGCCCCAGCAGCAGGACAATTACCCACCAGGCATAAAGCACACGCCAGGCGCGCAATACGTTTATGAACGCCGTGTCTGGCACAAGCGAATCCCAGTTGACCCAGAAATAGCCAAGGACAGGAACGGACAGCACGACAATAATAACCGTTGGGCGTAATGATTTGCGCACTGCCAACCAGAAGTCATCGTTTTTCGCAATCAGATACCCAAGCAGAAAAAATGAAAAGCTGATGGCATGGTTTGCCCAGTCATCTGTCAGGGCGTGTGTCGTGGGGAAATGTGGTGTCAGTGAAAACCGATAGATCAGAAAAGGGATGGCAGGGATAAGCAGCAGCCGCCAAGCAGCTTTTTCGCCCCCTGATATGAGCCGGATGAATTGCGCCAACGGCGTTTTTGCCAGTCTGAAAAATGGCACCAGCAACACCAGTATCAGAGTGTAAACCAGCAGATAGACAATGTACCAGAGGTGGTTCCAGGTCGGGGTGGTCACCGGATAAACTTGGTCCAGGCTCAGATAGTTCTGATAAAAACCGGCGAAAGTGTCATCAACCAGACCTGCCTGCCGTAACTCGAACCAGGTTTGCGGCATAACGAGCACACACATTCCGAACACAATGGGGATGCCGATCCTGAAACTGCGGGAGCCAGCGTATTGCAGCAGCGGTGACTTGTCAGAGGCAAACCGGATAGCAACGCCCGAAATAAAAAACAGCAGTGACAGCCGCCACGGGTTCAGCAGCATCATTGGCAGTTCCAGTGTGGCACCCGCATACGGGCTTTTCACATGCCAGTCCCATGTCACATAGAACATGCCGATATGGTAAAAGATCAGCAAGCCGAAGGCGATGACGCGGAGCCAGTCGAGATCGTAACGTCGCTGACAGGAATCTGCTTGTTGTGTCATGAAAATGGTCCTTGCTGCTGGTCTGCTTTTTTTGCCGACACTTCGTTCAGCGGGCCATGATTTTGGGGCAGGGGACCCCCGGGCAGGACGAGAGGCGCGCATCCGCTTTCATCAGGGACCAGAGAAAGCGGCTGTGGGACAGGCGGTATCCAGGCAGGGACGAAATCTGGCCTTGCTGGATTGTCACAGGCGATCAACTCCCGCTTAATGGTGCTCATGCAGCAATCTGAAGAAAATAATCCAGCCATAAGTGCGCTTGAACACGCCCAGCGACGGGAACTTTCCGCCGGTCTGGCAGCGATCCTGACGCTCGGCATATTCCTGACCGTTACAACCATCGTGGAGGTTCTTTCCCATATCTCAGAAGCGGAGCGTGTCGGGAAAATGCCCATCTGGGGGCAGGTTCTGACCGGTGAAGTGACCAGCAGGGTGGTCATTCTGCTGCTGTTATTCGGGCTGTTGATATTGATGATCCGGACGCCACTCAATCTGGATAACTGGCGTCGGCGCCTGCCCGTTTATCTCCTCGCCATGATTGCATTCTCCGTGCTCCATGTGGTGCTGATGGTCCTGTTACGCAAAATCTGCTGGCCGGTTTTTATTGGCGCAGCCTATGATTTCGTCCCATCCGGCAGCAGCCTGCTCGGTGAGTTTGTTTATGAGTTCAGAAAGGATGTGGTCAGTTTCTGGACAGCGTTCGCAGTTATCGGATTATTCCAGCACAATGCCACTTTGCAGCAGGAACTCGCCGGTGCCCGGCAGGAGGCCCGGCAGTTCAGCCGGTTGACGCTCAAATGTGGCGGGCGCAGCATTTTTCTGGATGCCCATCAGATTGAATGGGCCAAAGCTGCCGGGAATTATGTAGAGCTCTTTTCGCAGGGCAAAACACATCTTGCCCGCATGACACTGACAGCGCTTGAAGACCAGCTTGTGGCTGCTGGCGCGGATACAGTAAGGGTGCACCGCTCATGGCTGGTCAACCGCAAGGCCATAGAACAGATCAGGCCCGCAGCAGCAGGTGACCAGCAACTGCTTCTCACGTCAGAAATGCAGGTGCCGGTCAGTCGCCGTTATCGTGATCGGTTGTCTCTGGACTGATCAGTCGTGATATTCGCCTTCCGGCGGCTGTGCCAGACGATAGTCGAGATAGCTTTCGGCGGTTTTCATATATTCGTCCGCATGGCTTTCAAAGAAATGGTCTGCGCCCGGCACCATGGCGAAATCGACCTTCCGGCCTTTCTGGGTGCGGGTTTTTTCAACCATGTCCTTGGTTTCTTCCCATGGACAAATCTTGTCATTTTCACCGTGAATGACGATGCCCGATGACGGGCAGGGCGCAAGGAAGGTGAAATCATACAGATTTGCCGAGGCTGATGCGGAGAGAAAACCGACAATCTCCGGCCTGCGCATCAGAAGTTGCATTCCGATCCAGGCGCCAAAAGAGAACCCGGCAACCCAGACAAACGGGGCATTAGGGTTGAGCGACTGCAGATAGTCCAGCGCGGTTGCCGCGTCGGAAAGTTCTCCCTGGCCCTGGTCATATTCACCCTGGCTCTTGTTTACGCCACGAAAATTAAAGCGCAGCACGGCAAAATCCCGCCGCGCGAACATGTGATACATCTCGTAGCAGATCTTGTTGTTCATGGTCCCGCCAAACTGCGGGTGTGGGTGCAGGATCAGCGCGATCGGCGCGGCCTCGCTGCGGGATTTTTGGTAACGACCTTCGAGACGGCCTTCCGGGCCGGCAAAAATGACTTCAGGCATGAATGACCTTATGGGTTCGTCGGGGCGGGAATGTTATCCCGAGTGACCAACTCGGATTTTATATAAAGAATACTGAGATTCATTGATTTTCAGCCGCCCTGAAATGTTGACTAATTTGGTCGGGTTTCTTACGTCTTGTCACGAAAGAAGCCGTTGAACGTGTGGCTATAGCACGTTTTTGGCCAAAAGCCAGAAAAGAGCAATAGAATCAATGAAGCTGACCGCCAGAGCACGATATGCTGTCACCGCCATGGCTGACCTGGCTGCAGTAGCCGGGAATGATCCCGTGTCACTGTCCGAAGTATCCGAGCGCCAGAAAATTTCTGTCGCCTTTCTGGAGCAGTTGTTCAGAAAACTAAAAGCCGCCGATCTGGTGGCAAGCCAGCGCGGTGCATCCGGCGGATATATGCTGGCACAGACACCGGACAACATCCGCATTTCTGATATTGTCAGGGCGGTTGATGAGCCTATTCGCACAACGGCCTGTCTGCCGGGGGAGGCTATCGGGTGCCGTGGCACATCCGTGCGCTGTCTGACTCATGACCTATGGGATGAATTGGGGCGGCATATCGATGTCTTTCTGGGCTCGATCACGCTGGCAGACGTAACCGCCAAGCGCGTTCTTGGTCGTGCAATGATCAACCCGCTGGATGATGCTGACCCGGCACGGGAAGTATCCTGATGGCGCGTATTTTTCTCGATCATAATGCAACGACCCCCCTCAAGCCTGCTGTGCGCGAGGCGATGATTGCCGCCATGGATGCGGGCAACCCGTCATCGGTACATACCGAGGGGCGCAAGGCGAAGGGGTTGCTGGAACAGTCCCGGCAGGAACTGGCGCAGCTTGTCGATGCCCCGACCAATGGTCTTGTGTTTACGGGTGGTGGCACGGAAGCCATCAACATGGCACTTTGGGGCATGGTGCGCCGGGCGGAAAACCCCGTGCGCCATCTCTATATCTCTGCCACGGAACATGATGCAGTCATCAACTGCGCAGAAGCCATCGAGAAATCTGGCCTGGCGACAAAAAAACTTATGAGCCCCCTCCTGTCGGGGGCCTATGATGCGGATCAGTTGCTGGCTGAACTGCAAAACCGGGAGGCACAGAAAGATGGTGCCTTCATGGTTTGTCTGATGCTGGCGAATAACGAGACCGGTGTCATTCAGGACCTTGCGCCGGTCAGGCGCGAAATTTTTGCCCGGGGTGGTTTCCTGTTTGTGGATGCTGCTCAGGCAGTCGGGAAGATTGATGTGTCATTTAATGATTTGCAGGCTGATTTGATGAGCATTGCGGGACATAAATTTGGTGGCCCAAAAGGTGTCGGGGCGCTGGCAACCAAGCCGGGCATCCCGCTGGAGCCATTGATGCAGGGGGGCGGTCAGGAATTGCGCCGCCGCGCTGGCACTGAAAATATGATCGCGATTGCCGGGCTTGGCGCTGCCGCAAGGGCCGCTGACATGCAGCAGATGGCTGACTTGAAACTGTTGCGGGATAAACTGGAGACTGGTCTGAACGCCATAGGTGTTGAAGGTTTGAAAATCTGGGGCGCGGCCACGGAGCGACTGCCCAACACAACCTGTTTTTCAGCACCCGGCTTTTCGTCAGAAACGCAAGTCATGGCGATGGACCTGGCAGGGATCGCTGTTTCTTCCGGGTCGGCATGTTCCTCCGGCAAGGTCAAGGCCAGCCATGTGCTGACTGCCATGGGCGCTAGCGAAGAAGACGCTGCTAGTGCGCTGCGCGTTTCACTCGGCTGGGACACCACAGAAGAAATGATCGATCTGTTTATCGAAAAATGGGGCGAGGCTTATGCCCGTGCCAGAAGGGGCAAAGCGGCATGACCGTCTATTTTACGGCGCAGGTGAAAATCAAGAATCGAGAGGCCTATGATCGGTATGCGTCCCGGTTCATGGAAGTTTTCTCGAAATTCAAGGGCACCATGCTCGCCGCAGATTTCAACCCGACAGTGCTGGCAGGCAACTGGGACAGGGATCGGTTGATACTGATGTCCTTCCCGGATGAAGCCGCCCTCATGGAATGGCTGACCTCTGAAGAATACAAGGAGATTGGCAAGGATCGTGACGAGGGGGCAGAAATGCTTGCCCTGCTCGTACCAGCTTTGGAGTTACCGCAATCATGACAGCAGTAAATGAACGTATTGATCAGGAAACCATCGACACGGCCCGGTCGCTTGAGACGTACAAGCACGGATTTGTGACGGATATCGAATCCGAGAAGGCGCCAAAAGGCCTGAACGAGGATACAGTTCGCTATATTTCTGCCAAGAAAGAGGAGCCTCAATGGATGCTCGACTGGCGACTTGAAGCGTTCCGGCGCTGGCAGCAGATGGACGAGCCGACATGGGCGCATGTTGATTATCCGATCATTGATTATCAGGACCACTATTATTACGCGGAGCCAAAAGCTGGCGCGAAATATGAGTCCATTGATGATGTGCCGCCAGAAATTCTCGCCGATTTTGAGAAACTCGGCATCCCGCTGCGTGAGGCAGAGGTTCTGCTTGGCGTGGAAGGAGCCGCGGCAAGTGCCGCAGAGGCGCGCACAGGTGCCAATCCCGGGGCGAGCCCGAAGGTCGCGGTGGATGCCGTTTTCGACTCTGTTTCTGTGGCAACAACCTTTCAGGCTGAATTGCAGAAAGCCGGCGTGATCTTCATGTCGATCTCGGAAGCAATCCGGGAGCATCCTGAACTGGTCCGGAAATATCTTGGTTCCGTTGTGCCGGTCACGGATAATTTCTTTGCCACCTTGAACTCGGCAGTTTTTTCGGACGGTACATTCGTTTATGTGCCCGAGGGGGTGCGGTGCCCGATGGAGTTGTCCACTTACTTCCGGATCAACGAAGCCAATACAGGCCAGTTTGAGCGGACGCTGATTATTGCGGAAAAAGGCGCCTATGTTTCCTATCTGGAAGGGTGTACAGCGCCGATGCGCGATGAAAACCAGCTCCATGCGGCGGTGGTTGAGCTGGTCGCGCTGGAAGATGCCGAGATAAAATATTCCACTGTGCAGAACTGGTATCCCGGCGACAAAAACGGCAAGGGTGGAATCTATAATTTTGTAACCAAGCGTGCCGACTGCCGGGGAGACAATTCCAAAGTATCCTGGACTCAGGTCGAAACAGGCTCTGCGGTTACCTGGAAATACCCCTCCTGTGTGCTGCGCGGTGATAATTCGGTTGGCGAATTTTACTCAATCGCGATCACCAATAACCATCAACAGGCAGACACGGGCACCAAGATGATTCATCTGGGCAAGAACACGAAAAGCCGGATCATTTCAAAGGGTATCTCTGCAGGCAAGTCTGACCAGACGTATCGCGGCCTCGTCTCCGTGCACCGCAAGGCAGATGGTGTACGTAACTTCACCCAGTGTGACTCCCTCTTGATTGGCGATCAGTGCGGCGCACACACTGTCCCGTATGTGGAGTGCAAGAATGCAGGAGCGATCCTGGAACATGAGGCAACAACGTCGCGCCTGTCGGAGGACCAGTTGTTTTACTGCCGTCAGCGCGGCCTCGACGAAGAAGAAGCAGTGGCGCTGTTGGTCAACGGCTTCTGCCGCGAAGTATTGCAGGAACTGCCGATGGAGTTTGCCGTTGAGGCGCAGAAACTGGTGCAGGTATCACTTGAGGGGAGTGTTGGATAATGACCAATAAAAAAGCAATTATTTGTGGTGTCGGGCCGGGTAATGGCATGGCCATTGCGCGCGCTTTTGCCAAAGGCGGCTACGATCTGGCGCTGCTGGCGCGGAACAAACAGAAACTTGAGGGCTATGCAGAAGATGACGGCCTGAAAGATGTTGCGGTCAAAACCGTCGCCGCTGATTTCTCTGATATGGAGAGTACGGATAAAGGTGTGCGTCAGGCCATCGCAGAACTGGGCGGTGTCGATGTGCTACTGTACAACGCTTCGCTTTATGTTGCCAAAGGCTGGCGCGAACTGACAGGGCCTGACTTGATGGGTGAAGTCACCGTTGGCGCGGGCTCTGCCGTCGCCGCCATGCGTGCAGCGGGAGAAACAATGGCGGATAATGGCGGTGGCACAATCATCGCCACAGGCGGGGGGTCGGCGCTCGACCCCACACTGGTTACAGAAGCCCCCGGCCTTGCCGTCACGAAAGGGGCCATGCGCAACGCCGTGCTCGCCCTTGCACCGCAATATGCCAAAGACGACATCTATCTCGCCACAGTCACCATCATGGGCACAGTGCAGGCCGGCACATTCTATGATCCTGCGAATATCGCCGATGCGATTTATGAAGTCGCTCATGGCAGTGAAAATGAACGCTACACGGAAGTTCTGTATGCAAGTGAACAGGACAAACAGGAGTTTCTGAACAGAAATGCTTAAAATCGACAACCTATACACCTCCGTAAGTGGGGCAGACATCCTCAAAGGTCTTTCCCTGGAAGTGCCGGCCGGCGAAGTACACGCGATCATGGGCCCAAACGGCTCTGGCAAGTCTACCTTGTCCTATGCGGTTACGGGCCGTGATGACTATGAGATCACGCAAGGGGATATTCTGCTGGAAGGCGACAGCCTTCTTGATATGGAGCCGGAAGAACGCGCCGGAGCCGGGCTGTTTCTCTCCTTCCAGCACCCGATGGAAATTCCCGGTGTTGCCACCATGAATTTCATCCGCACCAGCCTCAATGCCCAGCGTAAAGTGCGCGGCGAAGAAGAGGTAAGCGCTGCCGATTTCCTGCGGCTCGTGCGTGAAAAGGCCAAGGTTGTTGGCCTGTCCGATGAAAAGCTGAAGCGTCCGTTCAATGTTGGTTTCTCCGGCGGCGAAAAGAAGCGTATGGAGATGCTGCAAATGGCAATCTTCGAGCCGCGCTTTGCGATCATGGATGAAACAGATTCAGGCCTCGATATCGATGCGTTGAAAATGGTTGGCACTGTCGTGAACGAACTGCGCAGCCCCGATCGTGGCTTTCTGGTCATCACCCATTATCAGCGTCTGCTGGATCATATCAAACCAGACCGCATTCACGTTCTGGCTGATGGCCGCATCGTGAAAACGGGTGGGCCGGAACTGGCGCTGGAGCTGGAGTCAGAAGGCTACGACAAATTTGTCGGTGAGGCGGCCTAATGGCACAGCAGCTGAAACACACAGATTCTGAAAACTCGCTTCTGGCGCTGTTGCCTGCCGGTAACGATGCGGCGCTATTGCGCTCGCAGGGCTTGCCGGGGCGGCGCACGGAAGACTGGCGCTGGTCAGATTTGCGCGGTGTACTGAAAGGGCCGATTGCCCTTTCGGATAAATTTGCCGGCAGCATGTCGGCGGGCCTTCCCGTGCCGGATGCCCTGACATTCACTTTTGCCAATGGACAGTTGATGTCGTCTCCGGAGAACGTGCCGGAGCAGATCCGCTATCTGGTCGGTGCACAGCGCGAAGAAACCGTTTCCGCTGCAATGCCACAACTGGCCGCGTCGCTGGTCGATCAGACGCATACACTCGAAATCACAGGAGAGTGCGCACAGCCTGTGCACCTGCGCTACCTCTCTGATGGTACCGGGATGCACCAGACAAGAGTTCGCATCAGGCTGTCTGAAGGCGCACGGGCCACTATTGTTGAGGAATTCACTGGCGGTGAGCAGGCCTGGCTGGCCAACAGCCTGTCGGAATTTTCACTTTCAGAGAAGGCGGTTCTGACACGGATCGTTTTGCAGGAAGCTGCCCCCGCAGCGATTACCGTTAACACAGCTCTGCTTGATTTGCAGGCGCGCAGCCGTTTTCACCAAACAACGGTGGCTTTTGGCGGGCGCCTGACGCGTCTTGAGACGCAGCTTGTGCAAGGCGCACCTGACAGCCAGGCGACGCTGAATGCGGCCTATCTTCTGAACCAGCAGAACCATCTTGATATGACAACCCTAGTGCATCACCTTGCCGAGCGCGGGGTCACGGGCGAACTGGTCAAGGGTGTACTGGCGGATGCCAGTTGCGGCGTCTTTCAGGGGAAATTCCTCGTGGCGCGCGGGGCACAGAAAATTGATGCCCGCATGGCACATAACGCCTTGCTTCTGTCGGAAAAAGCGGAAGTCAATGCAAAGCCTGAACTGGAAATCTATGCTGATGATGTGGAATGCGCGCATGGCAACACAGCCGGCGCACTGGATGATCAGGCTCTGTTTTACATGCGTCAGCGCGGGCTTTCCGAGCATCAGGCGCGGGCTATTCTGGTTGACGCCTTTCTGGGTGAGGTGCTGGATGACGTGGAAGATGATGCCTTGCGCGCACAGCTCACGGAACGTGTGGGCGCGTTCATGGAGCAGCAATCATGACCTTTGACCTGACTGCCATGCGCGCCCAGTTTCCAATCCTTGAGCAGGAAGTTTACGGCAAGCCCCTTGTCTATCTTGATAACGCAGCATCAGTGCAGAAGCCCAGAGCTGTTATAGAGCGCATGACGGATGTGTTGACCGGGGGCTATGCCAATGTGCATCGCGGCCTTCATTTCATGTCCAACAAGGCAACGGCTGATTATGAAACAGCGCGTGAGAGTGTCCGGAAATATCTGAATGCCGCCAGTAAGGATGAAATAATTTTCACCATGGGGGGCACGGATGCCATCAACCTTGTGGCACATTCGCTTGGTGTCGCGCAGTTGCAGGAAGGAGATGAAATCATCCTCTCCGTCATGGAGCACCATTCCAATATTGTACCCTGGCATCTACTGCGTGAGCGCAAAGGCATCGTTCTGAAGTGGCTTGATGTATCAGAAGATGGCGATATTGACCTTGCGGCTTTTGAGGCGCTGTTTTCTGACCGCACAAAACTGGTCGGCGTGACAGGGCTGTCCAATGTTCTGGGCTGTGAGCCGCCGGTGCAGGAAATGGCAGAAATCGCCCATGCGCATAACGCGCTCATGCTTGTGGACGGGTGCCAGAAATCCGTGCACGGGCCTGTTGATGTGCAGGCGCTGGGCGTCGATTTCTATATTTTGACGGGACACAAGGTCTATGGTCCCAATGGGATTGGTGTTCTGTACGGACGCAAAAAAATTCTGGATCAGATGCCCCCGTTCCGCGGCGGCGGCGAGATGATCGACAAGGTGACACAGGATGAGGTCACCTATAATGATCCGCCACACCGCTTTGAGGCAGGAACACCGCCGATAACCGAAGCTATCGCGCTGGGCGCAGCGGTTGAGTGGGTCATGCAGCAGGATATTCAGGGAGTGCAGGCGCATGAACGGGCGTTGACTGATCATGCCATGGAGGCGTTGGGGGCCTTGAACTTCATTACCCTTTATGGCCGCGACCCTGAAAAAGGCCCGGTTGTTGCTTTCAATCTGGAGGGCGCGCACCCACATGATGTAAGCACGATCCTTGACCGCTCAGGCGTTGCCGTGCGGGCAGGGCACCATTGCTGTCAGCCGCTGATGCACAAACTGGGCGTTACGGCCACGGCACGGGCATCATTTGCCGCGTATAACAGTCACGAAGAGATTGATGTATTTGTTGAGGCGCTGCACAAAGCGCATAATATGCTGGGATAAAGAATATGTCTGAAGTGCATGATATTATTGACCTTTCCGGTGGTAACCAATCCACAGCCTCAGCTGGCGATGCCGCTGCTGTTGCCGCTCAGCCAGAGCTCGACCGGATTACGGCCGACATCGTGAAAGCGTTGAAAAGTGTTTATGATCCTGAAATTCCGGTAGATATTTATGAACTGGGGCTGATCTATCGTGTCGATTATGAGCCCGAAGGCGAAAATCAGGGTCTGGTGGTTATCGACATGACCCTGACGGCCCCGGGGTGTCCTGTTGCCGGCGAAATGCCGATCTGGGTTCAGAATGCGGTTACGGAAGTCGAGGGCGTCAAAAAAGTTGTTGTCGAAATGGTGTTTGAACCTCCCTGGACACCAGAGCGGATGTCGGAAGAAGCCAAACTCGAACTCGGATGGATGTGATGGCAAGAAGACCAAGACCCAAGGCTGTAACCCTGACGGATGAAGCCGCGACGCGGATGCAGGAAATCATGGCAGCTGCAGAAGATAACTTCATTGGTGTGCGCATCGGTGTCAAAAATGGCGGCTGCGCCGGTATGGAATACACGATGGACTATGCAGAAGCAGCACAGCCACTGGAAGAAGTGGTTGAAGACAACGGCGTCACCATTTTCATCGACCCGAAAGCGATCCTGTTCCTGCTCGGCACGGAAATCGATTACGTGGTCGAGAAACTGTCCTCCCGGTTTGTCTTCAACAATCCAAACCAGACAGACGCCTGCGGCTGCGGCGAAAGCGTGACCATTGTGCCCGCCCGGCAACAGTCAGTCGAGGCATAATGCGCTGTCACTGAATGGTCATGTAACTGAAAAATCTCTGTAACAAATCTGGCGCAGATAGCGTCCATTGGGTCTATTTTTACAGGGGTTCTCCGATGAAAAAAACTATCGCGCTACTTGGCGCCGCTTCCATTCTTGCCATGTCTGCTGCACAAGCCGCAGAAATCACTGGCCGCGTCACAGATGGTTCGAAATCTGTTCCATTGAGCGGCGCGGAAATTCGCGTTCAACAAACTGGCCAGCGCGTCACTACTGAGCGTGACGGGACATTCCGCATCACTGGCCTGGAAGCTGGCAGCTACGATCTGCGCATCACTTACATCGGTGCGCCTGAGGCGAGTGTCTCCGTCAACCTTGAAGATGCTGATGATATTTCCAGCGTGGAAGTTTCATTGGGAGAAGAGGTTGAACTGGAAGACAGCATCGTTGTTATTGGTCAGCGCGGTGCCTTGCTGCGGGCTCTGAACGAACAGCGCGCTGCTGATAACATCGTTACGGTTCTTTCTTCAGATGCGATTGGTCAGCTGCCAGATGAAAACGTGGCTGAAGCAACACGACGTGCATTGGGGGTCAATGTTCTGAATGACCAGGGCGAAGGCCGTTTCGTCTCAATCCGTGGTATTGACCCGAATCTGAACTCTGTTTCGGTTAACGGTGTGCGCTTGCCGTCACCAGAAGCTGAAGACCGTCAGGTCCCGCTGGATGTTATCGACTCAGACGTTCTGGACAGCATTGTTATTACCAAGTCCCTGACACCTGATCTGGATGGGGACTCAATCGGTGGTAACATCGAAATTCGTACCCTTTCCGGCCTTGGCCGCAAAGACCCGCTAGCCAAACTCAAAATCGGTGGCATTTACAGCGAGTTGACAGAAGAATGGGGCGAAAAAATCTCCGGCACATACGCTAATAATTACTATGATGGCCGCTTCGGGGTCGCAATCTCAGGTAATTATCAGAGCCGTGAGTTTGGTTCCGAAAACAAGGAAGTTGATGGCGGTTGGGACTTCGACAACGCCGTTTCATTCGCTGAAGAGTATGAGCTGCGCGATTACCTCATCACACGTGAGCGTACAAACCTGGCATTGAACCTCGATTATATGCTCAGCGATAATTACCGCGTGTATCTGAATTCGCAGTATTCTGATTTTGAAGATCAGGAGTTCCGCTCTCGCGTTGAGAACAAGTTTGAAGATCCGGATTTTGCCCGTGCCGATGGCAATGTAGCTGTGTTCGACGCTTCAACAGGTGACCCGTTTGAAGTTGATCGCGATATCAAAGATCGTCTTGAAACTCAGGAAATCTACTCAATCGCTGCGGGTGGTGAGTGGACAAAAGACATCTGGCAGATCGATTATCAAGTCTCCTTTGCCTACGCTGAAGAAGCTGAGCCAAACAGATTGGATACAGATTTCCGGGGCGAATTCGATTCTGGTGAATTCGGTCTGAATGTATCAGACCCTCTTAATCCGGTTCTGGCTTTTCCTGACTCGGCGGCTGAAGCAGCCTACTTTGATACAGACAATTATGAGCTCAACGCGATTGAACTCACAAATGGTATCTCCGAGGATGAAGAGACAGCATTCACGTTTAATGTACGCAAAGACGTCATGTTTGGTGAAAACCCTGGTTTCATCAAAACAGGCTTGAAGTATCGGACACGCGAAAAGTCATATGATCAGGACCTGGATATTTATGAACCAGTCAATGATGTTCTGCTGACAGATTTTGCGAATATCGTTGATTATCCGCTGGATCGGATCGGGACGACACCAAGCGCCGGGGCTGTCCGTGACTTCTTTTTCGCGAACATAAACAATACGGCCGTATTGGAGCTTGAAGCCGACGATTCATTGGTTGAGTCCAGAGTTGCAGACTATGATGCTGAGGAGGACATTTGGGCTGGTTACCTGATGGCCCAAGCCGACATCAATAATCTACGCTTAACAGGTGGTCTGCGGATCGAAGACACTGACTATTCAGCGAGTGGCTTCCTTGTTGATGAAGATGCCGCAACGATTACGCAAATCACAACCGGAGACAGCTATACAGATGTTTTGCCGAGCGTGAATGCTCGTTACGAGTTTAGCGAAAACCTGATCGGTCGTGCTGCGTATTTTGCATCAATCATACGTCCGAACTTCAACGAGGTTGCGCCACGTGCACTGACCAATGAAGATAATGAAGTTGAAGCAGGCAATCCGGATCTGGATCGTGCTGAAGCTGATAGCTTCGACCTGTCTCTTGAATACTACCCGGATAACAGCTCTGTTATTCAAGGTGGCATTTTCTATAAAAACATCGAGAATTTTATTTCGACTGTTTTCTCTGAAACCGCCGGTACGTTCAATGGCATCACTTATGAAGAACTTGCAACATCAGCGAACATTGGTGATGCCGAGGTTTGGGGGATTGAGTTTGGTTACCAGCGCACATTCGATGCTCTGCCAGCTCCTTGGGACGGCCTTCTCGCAGGTGTGAACTTCACATATGTGGATGCAGATGTAGAACTGGATGCTGGTGGTACAGTAGCACTGCCAAACCAGTCTGAATATGTTGCAAACCTGATCGTCGGGTATGACAAAGGTCCTTGGGATCTGCGTGCAGCAGTTTCATATCGCGATGAGTATGTGGATGAACTCGGCGCTGAAATTGAACTTGATGCTCAGGGTGGCGTCGTCAGCTTCAGCCAGGGTGATTTCAACCGCGTCGTCCTGGATCACACACAGATTGATCTGTCTGCAAAATATAAAATCAATGATAATTTCAAACTCTTTATTGATTACAAAAACACAACCGACGAGCCATTCCAGGCTGCTCAACGTTACTCACAAGGTGACTTCCTTGGGCAATTTGAGGAGTATGGCTACACCATTAACGCTGGACTTGTGTACAAATATTAATCAGTACAAACCTTTCAGGTTTGTATAGCTGATTTATATGGGCGCGCGTTGTCGAATTAGATGGCGCGCGCTCCTTTTTGGAGATTGACGATGAGAAGATTAGCTCTTTGTGCTGCTTTTTTGACGATGGCTGGATGTAGTACAACATCTCCCGAATCTGACGATGTTATCGAAGTGGTGGCGGCGGTTGAAACGACGCCAGTAGAGTCGCAAGGGGATGCTGCCGATGATCCGGCAATCTGGATCAATGCTGAACTGCCGGAAGAGAGTTTAATTCTTGGTACGGATAAAAAATCTGGTTTGGCTGTCTACGACCTTGATGGTGATTTGATACAGTTTCTTCCCGTTGGCCGCTTGAACAATGTTGATTTGCGCCAGAATGTAAGTGTTGGCGACTGGAAAGGTGACCTGGCAGTCGCAACCAACCGAACAGATGACACGGTGGTTTTATTCGAAATCGCATCAGGTACTGTTTCTGAGCTTGGCCGTTTCGATGCCACACTGACAGAGCCTTATGGCGTTTGTATGGGTACAATCAGTAATCGTATGATTGTCACCGTTACTCATAAGACCGGCCAAGCCCGCTTGTTTGCGGTTAAGCAAGTAAATGACGGGAAGGTGTCGGCTGATCTCGTCGCAGAGATTGTTTTTGATAGTCAACTAGAGGGCTGTGTGCATGATGACAGCCTGAACCAGTTATTCGTTGGCGAGGAAGAGCGTGGCATTTGGCGCGTATCTCTTGCGTTGAGTGATGACAAATTGGATCATGCCAAGCCTCTATTGGTTGATGAGGTAGAGGGGCCTACAGGGCTCGCGATTGATGTGGAGGGGCTCACATTGTATCCGATTGGCGAAAAAGGTGGTTATCTGATTGCATCTTCTCAGGGCAATAACAGCTTTGCCATTTATGAACGCAGTGGTCAGAATAATTTCTTGGGAAGGTTTCGGATTACAGATACACCGAATGGGGGCATTGATGGGGCACAGGAAACTGATGGTATAGATGCGACGTCTGTTCCGCTTGGCCCGAATTTCCCGATGGGTGTACTGGTCGTTCAGGATGGGTATAACGATCCGTCTGGTGACAAGCAGAATTTCAAGATAGTTGATTGGCGTGCAATCAATGCGGCGTTGGAACTTGATTAGCGCTCAGTTGAACGATGTGTTGATATATCACGAGTCTCGCCCGGCTCTGTAAACAGATCATACCCCTGATATTCAGCGGGGCGGCTTGCAGGATCATCCGGCATGGCCTCTGGCACATGTGTGCCTACTGAGTGATAAGGCTTCAAGCGATCTTCGAGCACTTCGCGGCCGCCTTCTGCGAGGAAGTACCAGTAAGGCGGGAAGGCCATATTGATTTCTCGTGCCGCCCAGTAGTCTGCGTCCTGCGCAAAGTGCAGATCACGCGGGTCCGCGTCTCCCATATGCAAGACTGTAATGTCATCTGCGAGCGTGACCCGCCAGGCAATGTTTTCAACATCAAGCCGCCCTGTGGGCCACCCTGCATGAGGTATGCGCACCGCATCAATCTTGATGCCTGATATTTCATGGGAAACCGGCTTTTCCCCATACTGAAGATTGACAGAGGTGATGCGGTCAAAAACAGGTTCATCTTGAGTTGTTGCCACATCACGCATGGCGCTCACCGCCTGCAAGGGGGCCGCAAGTTTCAGGTTGGTATGTGCTTTCATCAACGCAAGGATGTCAGCGGGAGAAAAGTGATCCCCATGAAAATGGCTGACAAAAATCATATCAACACCGTCATAAGGCGGTGTCCCTGCAAACAGGGCCTCGCGCATGTCAGCAGGTGGCAAGTGATATTGACCGTATGAGTTTTCAAACAGAGGGTCGAAAACCACCTTGGTTTCACCGCGAACGACCATTACCCCTTCATTCGCGAGATAGTGTGCGGTGGCAGTTTCCGCCCTGGTGACTTGTGCTTCACCACTACAGGCACCTGTCATGCCAACAAGGAAGCATACTGAGAGGCAAAGGGATGAGCGATGCATCCTATTTCTCCGAGGCAAGGGGAGACATGGCCTCTCCAATCCGCTCAACATCTTCCACGGTCTGTCTGTAGGCCGGTTTGGTGATCTTGTTTGACGCCTGTTCATAGATATATCCGGCTTTCAGGACTTCTGCATCGTCCCAGGCGGTACCCATTATGGACAAACCAACCGGCAGTCCACGGATGGTGCCCATTGGCACCGTGATATGTGGATAACCCGCAATAGCAGCGATATAGCCCGCCCCAACGCCGCCGGGGTAGTTATCGCCATGTACCGGATCAATCAGGAAGCTCGGCCGTGCGGTTGGCACAATCAGCAAATCCACATCGTGATCTGCTAGCATCTTGTCGATACCATCCTCACGCGTACCTTTGAGTATGCTGGCCAGAGCAGCCTGGTAGGTTTCATCGTCCAGACCGGGCAGCGCATCTGAGTCCACCAGAATGTCCTGATGGAACAGCGCCAGCTCAATATCAGCATTTTCCTTATTAAAAGCGATGACATCACTCAGGGTGCGTTGGGTGATATTATCAGGTGTCGTGGCGAGGTACTCATTCAGTGAAGCCTTGAACTCTGCCTTCAGCACGAGGAACTCATTCCCCCCCAATCCGTCCGGTGCGTCATATTCATCGATATCAATGAATACCGCACCTTGCGCTTCCAGTGTTTCAAGGGCGTCGTCAAACAGGGCATTAATCTCGGGAACATTACCCTGCGCAAAGCGCAATACACCGATGCGTTTACCAGCAAGCGATGCGTTATCCAGCGCTGCTGTAAAGTCTGTCTTCATACTGTCTGATTTTGCAGTGGCGGCATCTGCCGGGTCAGTGCCTGCCATCGCGGTCAGCATCATGGCGGCGTCGCGGACGGAGCGGGTCATTGGCCCTGCCGTATCCTGTGTAGGGGAGATCGGCACAATATGCGTGCGCGATACCAGTCCGACCGTTGGCTTGAAGCCGACAATACCGTTCATGACAGACGGGCAGATAATCGACCCATTTGTTTCTGTACCCACAGACCCAGCGGCAAGTGCTGCCGCCGTCGCTGCGCCACTGCCTGAACTGGAGCCACACGGTGACCTGTCCAGCACATGCGGATTGCGGACCTGGCCCCCAATCGCACTCCAGCCGCTGATCGAGTTGGTTGAGCGGAAATTGGCCCATTGTGACAGGTTCGTTTTGCCAAGGATGATGGCACCTGCTTCGCGCAGACCCGCAATCCCGGGGGCATCACGCCCGGTGTAATTCTCTTTCAGAACCAGCGCCCCGGCCGTGGTTGGCATATTGTCTTTTGTCTCAATATTGTCCTTCAACAGGACGGGCACGCCATGCAGCGGGCCGCGGATATTGCCTGCGGCACGTTCGGCATCCATTTGACGCGTGAGTGTCAGTGCATCCGGGTTGAGGGCGATAATGCTGTTCAGGGTCGGGCCATTACGGTCAATATTCTCGATACGGTAGAGATAAGCCGCGACGATTTCCTCTGATGTCACATCACCATTGCGGATGGCAGCTGCAATATCCGAGAGGGAACCGATCGCCAGCATCTCTGCTTTGGTTGGTGTGGTATTTTCCGCTTGGGTGTCCATCGTTGTGCAGGCGGCAGTTAAAAGGGTGGCAGACAAAAATGCGGCACGCAGGGCTTTACTGAACATTGAGATCTCTCCAAATTTTTCCAAACGCTAGCAGATGCGAACAAGACTGAACAGGTCACAGAAGTGCCGCAGGAATGTCGTGCTCTGCCTGTAAAACGATTTTCTGCAGTAACCCGTCGAAGGCACCTGAAGAAAGAATGAGAAAAACCTGCCGTGCCGGATCGGCATTTGCGATCATTTCCCGCCAGTTGCTGCTGTCAAACGTACGCACATCCGGGTGATGCGCCGCCGTTTCGACGAGAATTTCTGAAAGGGTCAGCTGGTCATGGGTATCTGCCCCTTGTGTTGGGGGCTGGTAGAGATAAACGCGCTGCGCGCCGTTGAATACATCGCGATACTGGTCAAGTCTGGCCCTGTTGCGCCAGCTGAACGTATGCGGCTCAAACAGTACGACAAGGTCGCGGCCAGCGTAATGTTCAGCAACGGCAGTTATTGCAGCGCGGGCTTTTTCATAGGAGGAGCCAAAGCCTTCATAGATTGGCAGACGGGTTTTTTCTGACTTGAGGTCAAGCCGTCGATCCAGCCCCGTAAAGGCAGAGATGGCTGAGCTGAACTCGGAAAAGGTGAGAATTTTTTTGCCAATCAGCCAGGCGGCCGCGCCGACGATGTTTTGTACATTATGACGCCCCAGCAGCGTGGTCTGCACCGTGCCTAAGGATTTGTCGCCCTGCATCAGCTCGAATGTGGTGATACTGCCCGGCTGGATTTTTTTTGCTGACCAGTCAGCACCGTCTTCAAGGCCATACGAGACCTTGTTGCCTGAGAAGCCGGCAAAGAGATCAGCAGAATTTTTTTCGTCGATGCAGGCGATCAACTGGCCGGATTTTTTTTGCAGGCCATCCAGTAATGCCAGGAAGGGGGCGTGATAGCTTTCAAGGGTTGGGTAGATGTTCACATGATCATGGCAGGCGGAGGTGAGGATCACGGTTTCCGGATCATAGTGGAGGAATTTGGCACGGTCATCCCAGTTGGCAGCGGGGTATTCGTCGCCTTCAAAGATGAAATGCTTGCCCGCCCCGAGATGCGAGGAGTTTTCGAGATTTTTCGGGATTGCGCCAATGAAATAGCCGGGATCCTGCCCGACATGGACCAGGCACCAGGTGATGATGCTGGTGAGGGTAGACTTGCCATAGCTGCCGGCGACAACCACGCGGGATTTTTTTTCTGAGAGAGACGCGAGCACCTCAGGGAAGGATTTGACCCGGTCAGATTTTTTTTCGAGGGCAAAGCGCACCTCGTCATTTGTTTCTGGCACCAGCTTGGCATTCTTGCCGATGACAATGAGATCAACATTTTCGGGAATATTTGTCGTGCGATAGCCTTCCTGGCAGGGAATGCCGAGGCGGGCGATATAGTCGCTGACGGGGGGATAGAACCCCGCATCTGAGCCGGAAACGTCATATCCGTCCTGCTGAAGCAGCCAGGCGACCGCAGACATGCCGGCGCCGCAAATGCCGATAAGATGTGCTTTGGGCTGTGTCATGGGACCCAGTATAAGGTGGTTCGTATGAGGGGCACTTAGATTTGCGGGTTTTCAGGTAAAAGGGAACATCTGATCCCAATAGCTTTTTATGTGGCGTTTCTAATTCTGCCACTTGTCCATGATCCACCCGAGCACAGGGGCGTAGCGGCGGGGCAAGAGGCGCTGGGTGGCGGAGATGACATGGGCGTCGGGACCGATCAGGATGCGCGGGTTGTTGCGCTCCAGACCTTTGAGGATGACGGCGGCGGCTTCATCGGCGCTGGTGCGCACATTGCTTTCAAAGCGTTTTTCCAGATCTGCGCGGCTTTCCATGCCATCGGGCAGGGCATCAATCTCGGCATTACGAACGATATTGGTGTCAATGCCGCCGGGGTGTACGGAATGGACTTGCACGCCCTTCTCTTTCAGTTCCATGCCGATGGTTTCGGAAAAGCCGCGTACAGCGAATTTTGAGGCGCAGTAATGGGCGTTGCCCGGATAACCGATAAAGCCGAACACACTGGAGATATTGGTGAGGTGCCCTTTGCTCTCTATGAGCTGCGGCAGGAACGCTTTGGACATGCGCACCACGCCCCAGAAATTGACATCAACGACCTTCTCCATCGCTTCAATATCAGTCTCTTCAAAACTGCCGACCCGGGCAAGGCCGGCCACATTCATGACATGCTGCGCCGACCCGAAGGCTTCTTTCACTTTCGGCGCATAGGCTTTGATCGCCGCTGCGTCGGCCATGTCCAGCCTGTCAGTGAGGATTTTATTGGACGCCTTGCCGCCAGCAAGCGCCGCCGTTTCGGCGAGGCCTTCTTCATTGACATCGGACAGGGCCAGCATCGCACCAGCCTTGCCAAGGCGGACCGCAAGGGCGCGGCCTATGCCCGAGGCTGCACCGGTGATTACGCAGGTCTGGCCCGCAAAGGTGGCATCTGAATAAGACATTATTCCTCACTTTTCGCGTGAAGATAAATCATGTGGCATATCATGTGCCAGTGAAAATGACAGCTACGCTGGTCCGGGAAGCCCTCGGATATTATCCCTGAGGGCGTTCTCCATAACACTCTGTTTACTGTGTTTGTTCGCAATTCATATACTGATTAACCCTGCTTGCAGGGGTTTTTGTCAATTTCTCTCTGGTACACCACCGGCAAGCTGAAGACAGCTGTTGCAGGATGCAACTGAAAGGATACTGACTATGTCGCCCGGATCAATTCCACCTGTTGCCACGCCCCTTGTCTCGTCACTTGCGGCCTCTAGGCCGCCCGATCGCGGCGATGACGGTGGCAGGTCAGGTGACAATACCGTCGGGAATGGCAACGCTGCAGATATTTCCGGCGGTGGAACCGGTAACACCGGCAGCGCAGAAGTTAGCATACGTTCGAGCAGTGGCACGCAAGCACCACCGGTTGCTGAAAAGGCGTCTGATATGCCGATCAATGACGCGGCAATCAGACAGCGGACGTCAAGCCCGGCAGCCAGTGTCAAGTCACAGCCCAGCTTTGCCGAGTCTCTTTTCACGGGCACTGTGGTGGAGGCAGGGGGCACCCTGTTCAGCGAATCGCAACAGCAGCAAGCGGGCAGGTTGCCAAATGAGACATCGCTGGAAGCAGCGAAAGTCTACGAGCTGGTCCGTCAAATACAGGCAGAGCCAGCCCCATCCAGCCAGCAACAAACAAACACGACTTTCCGCGCTGAAGCGCAGGGGTATTCCAGCACGGGTGCCCAACAGCAGGCATCACCCAGCGTTGCGGCACGCATTCAAGTCTGACGCTGTGTTCAGCGCCCTGTACGGATGGCAGCGCGCAAGCTGATCCTGCCTGCCGTTCCGGCGTTGCCGCTTCTCGCGTGACAGAGCAGCAGAAAGTCTTACACTGCTCTCCAACAGGAGAGACAGATGCTGCAGAATAATCTCACCACCTATCGCCCGACCTTTGTCACCAATCTGGAATGCTCGATTTCCGGGGCTGATGATTATGCGGCTGACGAAGTGCATGGGCTGTCGCGGGAAGGGCGGCCCTTGCTGGTGCGCTATGATCTGGCAGGGGTGAAAGCGGCTGTGTCGCGGGATGATCTTGCGGGCCGCACCCATGACTTTTGGCGGTATCGCGAATTGCTGCCGGTGCGGCATACGGAGAATATCGTCTCGCTGGGGGAGGCAATAACACCGCTGGTGCGGCTCAGCAATCTTGAGCGCGAGATGGGCGCGGGGGAAATCATCGTCAAGGATGAAGGACGATTACCAACTGGCTCGTTTAAGGCGCGTGGGCTGGCCATGGCCGTATCCATGGCAAAGGAGCTTGGAATCACGAAGGCGGCGATGCCCACCAATGGCAATGCTGGCGCAGCGCTGGCGGCTTATTGTTCGCGGGCCGGGATTGAGTCCTATGTGTTCTGCCCGGAGGATACACCGGAAGTGAATGTGCGCGAAATCGCGTTGCAGGGCGCGAAGGTCTGGCGGGTGAACGGGCTGATCAATGATTGTGGCAAGATTGTCGGGGAGGGCAAGGAGCAGATGGGCTGGTATGATGTCAGTACCCTGAAAGAGCCGTATCGGATTGAAGGCAAAAAGACGATGGGTCTGGAACTGGCCGAGCAGCTTGGCTGGGATGTGCCGGACGTTATTTTCTACCCCACAGGTGGCGGCACCGGGTTGATCGGCATGTGGAAAGCCTTTGCCGAACTGGAAGCGCTGGGCTGGATCGGGGCAAAGCGCCCGCGCATGGTGGCGGTACAGGCAACGGGCTGTGCGCCGATTGTCAAAGCCTTCGAGGAAGGCGTGGAGCATGCGCCGCTGTGGGAAGAGGCGCACACCATCGCCAGCGGCATTCGTGTGCCTGTGGCTGTGGGGGATTTTCTGATCCTGCGGGCGGTGCGCGAAAGTGGTGGCTTTGCCATTGCGGTGAGCGATGACGCGATTGATCAGGCGCACAGGGATGTTGCGCGCAAGGATGGGTTTCTTCTGTGCCCGGAAGGGGCGGCAACATTTGCGGCCTATCAGCAGTCTCTGGCAGAGGGGCGCGTATCGAAGTCTGACCGGGTGGTCCTGTTCAACTGCGGCTCGGGCCTGAAATATCCGATGCCGCCTGCGGAGCAGTTTCTGGATCGAACAAAGCCGATTGATTATGGAGCGTTGAATTAAGATGTTGAAGCGATCTGAAGGTGATCTGGACCTGGCTGCCAGAGTGGACACTTTCTTGGAAGAAAAGTTGTTGTCTGTTGATCCTGTACTTGAGGGGGCTCTGCTGAAGAGTGATGCAGCAGGGTTGGAGCCGATTGCTGTTTCGCCCTTACTGGGGGCTTTTCTGCAAATTCTTGTGAAATCTACACAGGCCAAACGGATATTGGAAATTGGGACTCTCGGGGGATATTCAACAATCTGGATGGCGCGGGCGTTGTCAGTCGATGGTGAGTTGGTCACGATTGAAGTTGATCCGTCAACTGTAGGTATAGCTGTCCAAAACATCACGTCGGCAGGATTGTCAGATCGCGTGCGCGTTATTGAGGGCCTGGCGGCTGATGTACTAACCAGTTTGATTGATGATGACACTCCGCCGTTCGATTTTATTTTTGTTGATGCGGATAAGATGTCGAGCCTGCAATATCTGGAACTTTGCCTGAAGCTGTCGCGGCCCGGTACACTGATGGTTTTTGACAATGTGGTACGCGGCGGGCGTGTTCTTGAGGTTGGGTGCGATGACCCTGGCGTCATGGGTGTACAGAAATTTCTTGATCATTTTGCTGAATTGGGTGGTGTATCAGTCTCAGCTTTGCAGACCGTCGGCGCTAAAGGGTATGATGGATTTGCAATGGTAGTGGTAGATTAATGGTTTTGTCGATATAGATCAGCACACAAGATTTCTACGAGCGCCTCTGAGAGTAGGCACTGTTTTGGTGAGTCCTGTTGGAGTATAGTTATTTTTTTCAGTTTCTGTATCGAACAAAGCCGATTGATTATGGAGGGTTGGGGTGATTTCTTATCTTGAGCCTGTAGATTGCTGGTATGCAAATGCTTTGTGTTTTGTGAGGCCCCCTCCGCCTCACTTCGTTCGGCACCTCCCCCGTAAACGGGGGAGGAGTATTTGCGAGGCGCGGCGCCATTCTTCCCCCCGCTTGCGGGGGAAGTGGGCCGAACCGTAGGTTCGGGTCGAAGGGGGTTAAGGCACCTTTCTGGCCCGCTTCTTTTTCGGCTTGCTTGCACCCTTTGGTTTTGAGGTCAGGGTGCTGACGGTCCCTTCGGACTTGGTAATGCGACCATCGGATTTGGCCGTGGTGGATTATGACTTCATTTCGGGGCTGGCTCAGTCATATGTAATGGTGACATACTTAGAACTGAAATAGATGATGCTGCTCCAATAAAAGCAAGTTGGGGTTGCAGCGCTTTAGGAACAACTTCACCGAAGGCTAGTAAAAACATGTCCGAGTAACCGAGGTAGTTTTTTGCTTCCCAAGACCAAGCTAGCCTTTTGCCAACAACATTGAAGTGAGAGTTAATGTCAGTCAGAAAGCGCTTATTGCCAAGGGTCTTCAACAATCGGATGATAAGCTCATCTGTATCCCAATTTACAACTATCTCAATTATGCCTATTAAGTTTACAAAGTACAATGCTTCTGCGGAGAATGTTCCATCTGATAATTTGCACGGGTGATCTGCCAGAATCTCGGTTATAGTCAATCCGTTCACTTCTTCCCAATCGAATTGTAACACTGATAACTCCTTACTTATCTCAAGCCGTGGCAATGCGGGAGATAGAAACCTCTTATTCGCTAAAGACATCAGACAGTAACGGTCTACCTACCCAAGTACCCTCCTTTATCAAACCTCGACCGCCAACTTCATATAAGAGATAGTCAAATTCGGCACCATTCTCGGTGAAAACATCGTACCCGTAAGAAATCAGGAGGAGGTCATATGTTTTCTGAAATCTATACTCCATATACACTTTTCCGCCCAAACGGACCTCGTCCTCGTAGGTGTTGCTTTCGCCTTTAACATCCACAGTGATGATTTTTTTGTCACCCCCGCTTGGGATGTAATTGCAATGTTGTATCTTTAGTTCCTCATGAACTGTTGCACCTGGCTCGGCTGACACGATTAACTCTGCGTTCATAACGCAATAATTCAAGTCTGAGTCCCGATATTTTTCGGCAGACGTAGTGCAAGCGGAAAGCAGAAGGGCTAATCCAATTAAGGCGGTGAAATTCTTGCACATATTCAAGGCCCCTTCCTAGAGCGCTTTCTTCGTGGCCCGCTCGCCCCCTTCGGTTTTGAGGTCAGGGTGCTGACAGTACCTTCTGATCTCGTGATGCGGCCATCGGATTTGTCTGTGATGGATTGTTCGACGGCGGACTGGCGGGCGAGGGGGTCTGCGGCGATGGTGAGTTCCACTTCCTGCAGGCGCTTGATCTCATCGCGCAGGCGCGCGGCTTCTTCAAATTCCAGGTTGGAGGCAGCTTCGCGCATCTGGGTTTCCATTGCATCCAGATGTTTCCTGAGATTGTCGCCGGGCTCAAACTCAGCCCCGTCCTCGCCAAACCCTTGCGCGCCTTTGGTCATGTGCTGACCAACAAAGCTGGCACCGGCGGCGGCTTTCACGCTTTCATCATCGGCGTTCATGGCTTCGGCAATTTTCGCCTTGACGGTGGTGGGCGTGATGCCATGGGCTTCATTATGGGCGATCTGCTTTTCACGGCGGCGTTTGGTCTCGGCCATGGCGCGTTCCATGGAACCGGTCATGCCATCCGCATAGAGAATGACACGGCCATCGACGTTTCGCGCGGCGCGGCCGATCGTCTGGACCAGCGACGTCTCTGAGCGCAGGAAGCCTTCCTTGTCGGCATCGAGAATGGCGACCAGCTGACATTCGGGAATGTCGAGACCTTCGCGCAGCAGATTGATGCCGACCAGCACGTCGAATGCCCCAAGGCGCAAATCGCGGATGATCTCAATGCGCTCCAATGTGTCGATATCCGAATGCATATAGCGCACGCGCACGCCCTGATCGTGCATATATTCGGTCAGATCCTCGGCCATGCGTTTCGTCAGGGTCGTGACGAGAATGCGCCCGCCTGCCGCCGCCACTTTTTTGCACTCGTCAATCACGTCATCGACCTGGCTGGCCCCGTCTTTTGAGACCGGGCGAATTTCCACGGGCGGGTCAATGAGACCCGTCGGGCGAATGACCTGTTCGGTGAAGACACCGGCGGTCTGCTCCATCTCCCAGCCGCCGGGCGTGGCCGAGACGTGGACCGTCTGGGGGCGCATCGCTTCCCATTCCTCAAATTTGAGCGGGCGGTTATCCATGCAGGAGGGCAGGCGGAAGCCATATTCCGCCAACGTCCTTTTGCGGGCAAAGTCACCCCGGAACATGGCGCCAATCTGCGGCACGGTGACGTGGCTTTCATCGACGAAGATCAGGGCATTGTCGGGCAGATATTCAAACAGGGTTGGTGGCGGCTCGCCGGGTTTGCGCCCGGTGAGATAGCGCGAGTAATTCTCGATGCCGTTGCAGGAACCCGTGGCGGCAAGCATTTCCAGATCAAACTGCACGCGCTGCTCGATGCGCTGGGCTTCAATCAGCTTGCCCTCGGCATGGAGGATCGGCAGGGTGCGGGCGAGTTCCTCCTTGATGCTGTTAATGGCCTGGGTAAGGGTCGGGCGCGGCGTGACATAGTGCGAGTTCGCGAACATGCGCACCTGTTCCAGGTCCTGCGTTTTCTGGCCTGTAAGGGGATCAAACTCCGTGATCGTCTCAATTTCATCGCCAAACAGGGAGACGCGCCAGGCGCGGTCTTCATAGTGGGCCGGGAAAATTTCGATAAGATCGCCGCGCGCCCGAAACGCGCCGCGCACAAAGGCCATGTCATTGCGCTTGTATTGCAGGGCGACAAGGTCCGCGAGCAGCTTTTTGCGTTCGATTACCTGGCCGACCGCGAGGTCGAATGTCATGGCGGTGTACGTTTCGACCGAGCCAATACCGTAGATACAGGAGACTGAGGCCACGATGATCACATCATCCCGCTCCAGCAGGGAGCGGGTGGCGGAGTGGCGCATCCGGTCGATCTGCTCGTTGATGGAGCTTTCTTTCTCAATATAGGTGTCGGTGCGCGGCACATAGGCTTCCGGCTGGTAGTAGTCGTAATACGAGACAAAATACTCGACCGCGTTGTTGGGGAAGAAGCTCTTGAATTCCGAGTAGAGCTGGGCCGCGAGAGTCTTGTTATGGGCGAGAATCAGGGCCGGGCGCTGGCATGACTCGATCACCTTGGCCATGGTGTAGGTTTTGCCGGAGCCGGTGACGCCGAGCAGCACCTGGTCCATCTCGTGATCCTTGATGCCCTGGGAGAGCTCTGCGATGGCCGCCGGCTGGTCCCCCGCAGGTTCATATTCCGAGACGACCTCCAATTTGATCCCGCCGCGCGTTTTCTCCGGCCGAGCCGGGCGATGGGGCGACCAGCTCTGCGCCTCTGCCATGCGCTCGTGATAGGTCTCGATGGCCTCGGAAAAGCCGGTGCCATCGGGCAGGGTTTCGGGCGTTTCGGGATAGGTGAGATCGGTGTCAGACATGGAACTTACGTAGAACATTCGAAAGGCTGGTCAAGAGCCGGCGCGCCGGTGCCGGATGCTGGGCCGGGTGCTGTGCCCGATGCTGTGGCAGGGCGCTGCGGTCACGCCGATTTGGGTGGTGGCTGGCGTTTTCTGCCATGATGATGAGTCTCCTCTGATGTCTGGTGCCTACCATAAGGCCACTCAGAGGGGGGCACATAAGTTTTCCGGTTTTCATATTTTTCAATAAAAACAATGGCTTGTAATCATGTGTGCAAGGCGCATGGATTATTTTGTCAAAAAAGTGTTAATTTGAAACCGACTCGGTTTTACGGGGCAGGGACGGCACATGGTTGCGCTGTTCCATTCTGCGCGGTTGGCGCGCCAAGTCATAGAGAGGAAACAATAACATGAAAAAATCAATTCATCTGCTTTCTGCCAGTGCAGCGTCGCTGCTGCTGATGGGAGTCGGCACAGCGCAGGCGCAGCTCGACGAGATCATCGTCACGGCACAGAAGACCGAGCAGAACCTGCAGGACGTGCCGATTGCCGTCAGTGTGCTGCCGTCCGAGGTTATCGAAAACAAATATGCAAATAACATCGAGAATTTGCAGACGCTGGTGCCATCCATCAGCTTCCGCAAGGGCTCGACCAACGCCAACTCTGCGATCTCCATTCGCGGCATCGGGACGGTTTCTTTCTCGCTCGCCGCTGAGCCAGCAGTCTCCACCGTTGTGGACGGCGTGGTGCTCGGGCGCTCCGGGCAGGCGTTTACGGACCTTTTTGACATCGAGCGTATTGAAGTGCTGCGGGGCCCACAGGGCACACTTTACGGCAAGAACGCACAGGCTGGTGTGATCAATATTGTCACCAAGCGCCCGTCCGACACGCTGGAAGGATTCGTTGAAGCGTCTTTCTTCGAGGATAACGAGTACAAGGTACGGGGCAAGATTTCCGGGCCGATTTCTGATACGGTGAATGGCAGCCTGGTCATGACAAAGTCAGAATTTGACGGGCATATCTTCAACACTTTCAATAATCAGCAGGTCAATGGCTATGAGCGCTCTGGTCTGCGCGGCATGCTGGAATTCCTGCCGAGTGATGATCTCGACATTCTCCTGATCTATGAGCACACAGAGTCAGACGATGATTGCTGTGCGGATCTTGAAGTATTGCCTAGTGGTCGTAATCCCAATTCACCGGCGGCGCCTGACAGCGCAGGCATCGTCAATGGCGTGGCTGACCTCGATCTGGACCAGCGTCTCGTTGACCATGATCTGATTACACAGACTATTGATGAGACTGATGCGATCTCGGCTGAGGTCAACAAGGAATTCGATAATGGCCATGTGCTGACCTCGATCACGGCTTACAGGACCTGGGAAAACACTGAAATCCGTGAAGGGGATTTCACCTCTATTGGGGGCAGTTCTGACCAGCCAGTGTTCGGTGTGCCGTTCCTGCTGCATGATGATGGTACGCGCGACTGGAAACAGTTCTCGCAGGAATTGCGCATTGCTTCACCACAGGATGCGCGTTTCCGCTATCAGGTCGGCTTCTATTATCTGGACCTTGATGTGGAGGCGGACTTTACGCGCCTTGCAAGTTGTCAAAACAATGGCGGGCAGAACCAGCCAATTCTCGATGCCAATCCGGGCTTGACCTGTAATGCCAACGATCTGGTTTCTGCGACCGGCTTCTTTAACAATAACTTCGAAAACTATGCCTTCTTTGGGCAGGCAGATTTCGATTTTACAGAAGCGGTTAGTGGTTTCTTCGGTTTCCGTCAGACCCATGATGAAGTGAGTTTTGTCTATACACGGCGAAACAATGATGAGTTTGGCCGTCAGGGTGTCGGTGTACGTCCGGCTGCGCCTAACAGTCAGTTCTCTGCAGCCAGCGGCGGCTTTGACAACACATTCTCCAACAGCACGGAAGAGGATAACTTCTCTGTCAAGGCGGGGTTGCGGGCTGATCTTTCGGAACTGTTCCAGTCTGACCGTAACATAGGCGACGTATACTTCACTTTTGCCCAAGGCTATAAAGGGCCAGGCTTCAACACGTTCTATAATATGGGAACGAACGATGCCTTGCCGATTGCTGCAGAAGAAAGTCAGTCTTTTGAGATCGGTTATAAATTCAATGCGGGGCCGTTGCTGCTGAACATCGCGGCATACTCTGCCGAGATTGATGACTTCCAGGCCAACAACTTTGACAACTCTACCGGTGTCACTATTACCCGCCTGACCAACGCGGGTACGGTTGAAACGCAGGGTGTCGAGGTTGATGCGATCTGGCAGGCTACAGAGAACCTGACCTTGACAGCAGCTCTGGCCGTCAATGATGCAACGATCAAGGAGTTCAACTGTCCGATCGACCAGACCACAGGCCAACCGCCTGCGAACTGTACGTCCCGTTCAGGTCTTGACCTGTTCTTCTCACCGGACGTGAATTACTCACTTGGTTTCGATTATGAAACACCGGTGTCAGACACGACAGACCTGTTCTTGAACGGTAATTTCTCGCATGTGGATGACCAGCAGTCTCTGCTGCCGGGGAATGATGGCTCCATCAGTCCAAACAGCCCGCTGCCGAGCTATGACCAGCTCGACGTGAATGTCGGCCTGTCCATGTATGATGACAAATATCGTGTGACACTGATCGGCAAGAACCTGACAGATGACAGCTTCGTGACCACCTTCTCCGGTGACGGCTTCCGCTATCAGATCCCGCGTGAAGCAGACCGCTATTTCGGCGTCAGCTTCCGCGCCTCGCTGAACTAGTCAGCAAGCAACAGCAACTTAAATCATAACCGGCCACTCCCCTCGAGTGGCCGGTTTTTTTGTCTGAAATTACTGGCGACCCGGTTCCGGGCAAACTTGAAGACGTCAATCACATCTCCTTTAGCAAGAGTGGGGACAAGTTTGTGACCGCCATCCAGGGTGGCTACGCCTGTCTTAGCCCCTTATGACTGTGCCACTTAATTCGTATAACTCTAGGAGAAGGTGGCGGTGCTGGAATACCCTGCGTAGCGACATAAGGCCGCTACGTCATCTGTCGAATCTACGAGAGAGTGCGATCCGTTGGGGCCAATATCTGGACAACCTGGTGCTCGTGGTTAGGAGGGTTATTAGTACCGCCGACTGATTAACTTGGCCTCGTTGATGCGGCGCTTGTCGCGATACACAATTCCGCTTATTTCCTCATAGGTATTAACCTGGATCGATTCTGTGTCGCTCAAAATATCCGAGTAACGTGCGAGACCGTGGACTTCTATCGCCTTGATGGCGTTCCAAGCCATGAATATCATCAGTACTGCCCCGGTACAATATGTTAGCACGCCGCGTATTGTGTCCATGGCCTCAGCTGTCACAAACCACATCCCCCCCATGGCGAGGAGTGTGATCATTGCCAGCAGAAACAATAGCTTCAGAGTGTTTACCATGCTGCCAAATGAAAAGGTTGTGACGCTGAAATAATCGGTTAGAGCATCCGTTCTATAGCCATACCAAAGGGCGATGCGTGTCCACCAGGCGGCATTGTCTGCACTGTCCTCACTGGCTTCGTCTGGTTTGATTTGCGTGCCCATATCAGCTTCTGACGCATCATCCGTCTTGTAAATAGCGTATTTTAAATTTGTTGTGAATTCGGAGATGATGCGAAACCAGGTCGCATTCAATATGCTGGAGTTATAATCACTCGATGTGTTATAAAATCGTGTCAAAATTGAATAATATAGCCATGTGGGGATCAAATACGCCCCCAGAGTGATAACCGGCATATAGATGTTCTGATCGATCCGCAAACGGATGTAATCCGACAGTAAGTAATCGATATACCCATAATTCAGAAAAAGTAGAAGGTAGCCAAGCACCGGGATCGATATCAGGACCGCCGCGGCCCAGAGATTGGTGTTGCGAATGTCTTCTGCACGGTCTAGAAATTTGTAAATCCCTTCATTGAGGGGAAATTTTTCACGATGTTCCTTTTTGGCAGCGGATCTGTAGGAATCAAAAAACGGCAGCTTGTGGTTTTCCGATGTAAGATTCCGCGTGTAATAGACGTGATCATTCACATACTCTCGGTTCCCGAAGAAATAATCCGCGCCCGGTTCGCCCAGATCGATCTGTTCAGTTTCCAGACGTTTGAACAAAAAGCCGGGCCGGCGATAGCTTGACTGGGTCTGGGTCTTGATTTCCTCAAGCTTTTTTGCCTCACGGGCCATGACCGGGGCCTGGACCGGCTGACTTTCCTGGGATGGCAGCCGCGGTGCTTGGCCGGTTTGCTCCGAGACGATCTCATCGACCCGGCGGATCACTTGCTGCCATCTTTCATCATCGGGATCGCCTTTCCAGTTGGTGAGATCCGACGTGTGGATCTGGCCAAATCCCAGGGGCGGCGTAATCTCGTCAATCATCACCGGGACTAACACTTCCCGTTCTAGGCCTCTGCCAGCCTCATCTTTAACAAAGTTTCGAGTAATAGAAACGGAAGACCATACCACCAGCACGCAATGTGCGCTGTCCAGTTGGCGCTCAAGCTTGCGTGACCAGTTTTCGCCCGGCGCGATGTCCATATCGATGAAGACAGTGAAGCCAGCATCGCGCAATTCCGATTCAACTCTTTGCACCCGACTGCGGTCAGCGCGCGCATATGCGACGAATATATCGGCCATGATCTGAACCCCCTCAACAAAACTTATGCTGACGATAGCAGATCAACAAAGGCTGTAAACTGGCAAAACTGTCTCCAGCACAGCCGTCACATGTTTGTCACTTTGTTTACGGGTTACAGAAACCCGGTTACGGCGCTGCGAATATCTTGCGAGTTTTCAATTGGCTGGGTCTTCCGTAAAGCCCCATTATTATGGGCCATTTCTTGATAGAGGGACATGTACTCTTGAAGCGCTCCCAAATGTTAGACCATCTGACCGGAGGATGTTCCGGGGTGATGATGTGAGGTGCCATTAAGCAATACAGGGATAATATATCCAAACGTCTGCAAGGTAATTGAGAAAAGGCGGTGCACACAACCTACGCGCTCGCATAATTTTAAGATATCAATTATAAGGGTAAAGGCTCATCGTTTTACCACGGGCATCAAGAAGTACAGATTTAATGTTTCGCGTAATTGGCATGCTGAAGCAGCTAGAGGAGCCCACCCATGGCCAACAGATCCAAAGGTGATATTTTAACGAGCGACTTGCTGTTGGCAGAGAGTTTGAGTGCCAGCGACAGCTCATTTACGGTGCCCTGGAGCGGCGGTTTCAGCTTCGTCGCTGAAGTACTTGATATTTCATTCCTGACTCTGCCGAAGCCTGTAATACAAGCCGAGGTCACCAATTTTCAATTGAAATCCGGCAGCATGGACAGTTCCCTGAGTACGCTCTGGGGCGGGTTCCAGGCCGCCATGGCGCGCTCGACGGAAGATAGTGGCAAGGTTGCTGCTGCGGCGTTCAGGGAAGTACCAGAAGTGACCATGTTCGGTGAACATGTCGTCGTGGATGTCACTGCCCGGGACGGCAATGCTGCCGCCTTGCTGGAAGAACTGGAAGAGCTGGGCCTGCAGTATGGTGCCGCTTTTGGTGGCCTTGTCTCTGGGCTTTTGCCGGTCGCTGCGCTGGGCGCGCTCGAAGCCGCGCAACATGTCAGGTATGCCTCGGCCAGCTTGATGAAAACCAACACCGGTTCGGTCACCAATCAGGGTGATGCGGCAATGCTGGCAGATGATGCCCGCGCCACTTTCAGTGTCGATGGTACCGGCCTGACCATCGGAACGCTGTCGGACAGTTATGACAACCTGGCTGGAGAAGCGGCAGGGATCGCCTCGGGCGATCTGCCAGATGATGTCATTGTGTTGGAGGATCTCGGCTCGGGTGGTTCCGATGAAGGTCGTGGCATGATGGAGCTTATTTTTGATACTGCACCGGGTGCTGATCAATTATTCCATACGGCATTTCTGGGGCAGGCAAACTTTGCCCAGGGTATCATTGACCTGCAAAATGCCGGAGCTGATATAATAGTTGATGATGTCTTCTATTTTGCGGAACCATTTTTCCAGGACGGCATCATAGCGCAAGCGGTTGATCAGGTCGTTGGAAACGGTGCCCTTTATTTTTCTTCCGCGGGTAACTCTGGCAGGGATTCCTGGGAGGATGGCTTCCGCGCGTCAGCGGATACTATTTCCGGCATAGATGGCACCTTACATGATTTTGATTCAGGGGCAGGCGACGATGCCCGGATGAACATAACATTGGCGAATAATCAAAGTATCCGACTTTCGTTCCAGTGGGATGAGCCCTTTGCCGCTGCCGGTGGCACGGGCTCCGCCAGTGACGTCGACATCTTCCTTCTCAATGCTGGAACAGATACGATCGTTGCAGGCTCAGCAGCCGATAATATCGCCAATGGTGATCCTGTTGAAATCTTTTCATTTACCAACACCACAGGCTCCATCCAGAATTATGATATTGTCATCAGTCTGTTTGCGGGGGCTGCACCCGGCCTGATGAAGTTCATCGACTTTGATGGTGCTACGTATAATGAGTATTTCACTTTCAGTTCGACCGTCGTCGGACACTCCAATGCCGAAGGCGCGAACGCGATCGGGGCCTCAGCTTTCTTTTTCACTCCGGAATTCGGTCAGAGCCCGCCGGTATTGAACAATTTCTCTTCTTTCGGCGTCACACCCATCTTCTTTGAAGATGACGGCACCCGCCTGGCCACAGAAGAAATCCGCACCGGCCCGGTCTTCACTGCCCCTGATGGCGGTAACACTACCTTCTTCGGGTCGGACTCCGGCGCTGACGCTGATGCATTCCCGAACTTCTTCGGCACATCTGCCGCAGCGCCCAATGCCGCCGCCGCTGCTGCACTCCTGAAAGAAGCGGTCCCCACGGCCACAAATGAGCAGATCATCCCGGCTCTTACCGAGACGGCAATTGACATTCGGCAGAATTCCGATGGCGTCCCCCTTGCGGTCGGTACGGACGAAGGGTCCGGTGCCGGTCTCATTCAGGTTGATGACGCTATTATTCGCCTGCAGGAACTGGCAAGCGCTGGCAATACGGCCCCTGTGGCCCAGGATGATGACGTCACAACCGATGAAGACACAGTTCTGACCGGGGAAGTGCTCATAGATAATGGCAATGGCGCGGACAGTGACGCCGATGGGGATACTCTCACGATTACCACGGTGAATGGCGAGACGGCAGATGTTGGGCAGCAGGTGACGTTGGCTTCTGGCGCTCTCCTGACAGTCAATGCCGACGGTACTTTCTCTTACGACCCGAACGGACAATTTGAGAGCCTCGCGGTCAATGAAACCGATACCGATAGTTTCACCTACACGGTGATGGATGATGATACTGGTGTTAGCAGCCCAGCCACGGTGACGGTCACTATCGATGGTGTGAATGATGCGCCTGAGTTTGACGAACTGACGCTTGTGCCTGCGAGTGTGGATGAAGAAGGCTCGATCACTGTTGATGGGACATTCCTTGACCCTGATCTGTCAGACACGCATACGATCACCATTGATTGGGGGGATGGCTCTTCTTCGACTGTGGTCGAACTGACGGGTGGCGAACGGTCATTTCAGGCTGAGCATCAGTATCTGGATGATGATCCATCGGGCACGGCGTCTGATGATTACACGATCAGCTTTAGTATTGCCGACAATAACGCTGGCGGTGATAGTACGACCCGTGATGTGACGGTCAGCAATGTTGCGCCCGTAGCTACTGTTGATACAGCGACGACGGATGAAGACACCGTGCTGAGTGCTATTGCCGTGTTGAGTAATGATACGGATGCAGCGGCAGATACACTGACGATTGATTCTATCGACAGTTCAGGCACAGTTGGGCTCGTTGCAGACAATGGCGACGGAACGATCACCTACGACCCTAACGGCCAGTTCGAGTTCCTGGCTGCCGGAGAAAGCACAACAGACACATTCAGCTACACGATCAGCGATGACGATACCGGCACCGATTCAGCTACTGTCACGGTCACGATCAATGGTGTGAATGATGCGCCTGAGTTTGATGAACTGACGGTTGTGCCTGCGAGTGTGAATGAAGAAGGCTCGATCACTGTTAATGGGACATTCCTTGACCCTGATCTGTCAGATACGCATGCAATCACCATTGATTGGGGGGATGGCTTTTCTTCGACTGTGATCGAACTGACGGCGGGTGAACGGTCATTTCAGGCTGAGCATCAGTATCTGGATGATGATCCATCGGGCACGGCGTCTGATGATTACACGATCAGCTTTAGCATAGTCGACAATAACGCTGGCGGTGATAGTGCGACCCGTGATGTGACGGTCAATAATGTTGCGCCCGTAGCTACTGTTGATACAGCGACGACGGATGAAGACACCGTGCTGAGTGCTATTGCCGTGTTGAGTAATGATACGGATGCAGCGGCAGATACACTGACGATTGATTCTATCGATAGTTCAGGGACACTCGGGCTCGTTACAGACAATGGCGACGGAACGATCACCTACGACCCTAACGGCCAGTTCGAGTTCCTGGCTGCCGGAGAAAGCACAACAGACACATTCAGCTACACGATCAGCGATGACGACACCGGCACCGATACAGCTACCGTGACGGTCACGATCAATGGTGTGAATGATGCGCCTACAGCCAATGACGACGCGTTGACGGTAAGCGAAGATGACGGCCCGATTTTTGGATCAAATCTGCTGGATAACGATCAGGACCCAGATCTCACGGACATATTCTCGATTTTCTTTGTCGATGGTTCGGGACCTAATGTTGACAATGAATTCGCTCTGGATTCCGGCGCACTGGTAACAGTCAATACAGACGGATCATGGGTGTACAATCCAAACGGACAATTTGAAGACCTTGGAGTGGGGCAATTTGCTACGGACGAATTTGATTACTTTATGAATGATGGGATTGGTGGAAGCGACGGCGCGACAGTCACGGTCACAATTCTTGGCCAGAATGATGCGCCCGTGGCGTCAGATGACGAGTTTGCAACAGACGAAAGTATATCCGTTACTGGAAACCTTTTTATCTTCAATGGCACCGGATTTGATCAAGATACTGATGCAGGTGATTCTTTCACACTCACGGCCTTGAATGATATAACGTCGGATGTTGGCCAGGAGACAGTTCTGCCTTCCGGAGCTTTGTTACTCCTGAATGCAGATGGTACATTCTCCTACGCCCCCAACGGCCAATATGAAACGCTGGGGGCGGGTGAAACGGCATCTGACACATTCGATTATACAATAACTGATGGCAACGGTGCTTCTGCCACAGCAACAGTCACCATAGCCATTAGTGGCGTCAACGATGAGCCGGTTGCCATCAATGATGGGTATGTAATCACAGAAGACGGGAAAATTCTCGATGGAGATGTTTTCAGCGACACGGGTAGTGGGGCCGACTTCGATATTGATTTAAACGATACTCTCTCTGTATTGAGCATTGAGGGAAATGAAGCCAACGTCGGTCAGCAGATCACGCTGGCCTCAGGGGCATTGTTGACTCTGAACACAGATGGCACCTTCATCTACAACACCAATGGTCAGTTTGCGTCGCTGGATACAGGCGAGAGTGCATTAGAGACATTTACCTATACAGTCACAGACGGCCAGTTCGATCAGGTTGCCGCGACCTTTGATCCAGATATTCTTCCATCTCGCCTTGATGGAAGCGATGGCTTTGTCATTAACGGGAATGGATTTAGGGCTGGCAGCGGGCGTGTAGTTTCTTCCGCAGGCGATTTTAATGCAGATGGAATAGATGACCTGCTCATAAGCGCAGATAATCAGGTTAATGTTGTTTTTGGCCAAAGCAATGGCTTTTTGTCTGACGTTGAACTTTCATCCCTGGACGGGGCAAATGGATTTAGGGTCAACGGCCTTGAGCAGTTTGATAAATTTGGTGGGGCAATTGCCGCCGCAGGAGACCTGAATGGGGATGGCATCGATGACATTATCGTAGGCGCATCTGGTGCAGATGGTGGATATAGCAATTCAGGCGAATCCTATGTGATTTTTGGTACGTCTGCTTCGTTGTCGCCGATCTTTGACCTGACCGATCTCGATGGCACAAACGGGTTTGTGCTGGATGGAAGCGTCTTTAACGGTTTTAGCGGCGTTGCAGTTTCAAATGTCGGTGATCTTAATGGTGATGGGTTGCAGGATGTAGCAGTTTCGGCCCCATTCGCCGGAGAAGGCGGGCAGTCAACCGGACAGGTATATATTGTATACGGAAAACTTGACCCTTTCGCAGCCCGGTTCAGCTTTTCTGAACTTGATGGCAGTAACGGCTTCACGATCAATGGGATTGATAATTTTGATAATATTGGTAATACAAAAGACTCCATCTCCGGCGTGGGGGATGTGAACGGCGATGGCATCGATGATCTGCTGATTGGTGCAATTTTTGGCGGTTCGCTGCTTGGTAGCGGTGCTTCGTACATAGTTTTTGGTTCAACCGGGGATAGGCCAGCATCGCTGTTTTTATCGGATCTGGATGGCACAAATGGTTTCACATTAAGTGGATCAGTTGAAAATGAAAGAAGTGGGTATGCTGTAGCCGATATAGGGGATGTCAATGGCGACGGTTTTGATGACTTTGGTATTGGAGCACCGGACAGTTTTGTTGCTGGCGACCGTATAGGCAAAGTGTACGTTGTATTTGGTACGGACACCGGAGTTGCACCGGATATTGTGCTCTCGACACTGAATGGTGCTAACGGATTTATCATTAACGGCATTGACAGGTTTGATGAAGCCGGCACGTCGTTATCGTCAGCAGGTGACATAAATGGGGACGGTTTAGACGATATTTTAATCGGTGCACATTTTGCCGACAAAAATAATCAAACAAACTCCGGGCAGGCCTATGTTGTGTTCGGGTCGACTGATGGATTCGGGTCAAATCTGTCTCTTTCCGATCTGGATGGAACGACTGGATTCAGAATAACCGGCCTGAATACTCAGGATTATGTCGGCGTTTCTGTTTCTTCAGCTGGAGACGTCAACGGAGATGGTTTCGACGATTTGATCGTTGGCGCCAGTGGAGCAGATCCCAACGAAGACCGAAGCGGGGAAACATACGTTATCTTTGGCCGTGCAGAGTTCACACCTGTGCGGAGCAACACCGCCACGGTGACGATCACCATCAATGGCGCAAATGATATCAACATTCTGGGTACGTTTCGTCCCGAGACGCTGACGGGGGGCGACGAAGGCGAAAACATTACCGGGTTTGGCGGTAATGACACCCTCATCGGCAATGGCGGAAATGACCTGATCGACGGCGGTAATGGTCGTGATATTATTGATGGCGGCCTGGGGAACGATGAACTGATCGGCGGTAATGGCGGCGATACCATATTTGGCGGTGAGGGCGATGATATTATTTCCGGGCGCCGTGGGTCTGATCTAATTGATGGCGGGAGCGGGAATGACTTTATCGCTGGCCGCGGACTAACGGACATTATTTCCGGAGGCGACGGCAATGATGATCTGCGTGGCAATGGCGGTGACGATATGTTGAATGGCGATGCTGGCGATGACACTCTTGTCGGTGGCGCCGGCAATGACACGCTTTTTGGTGGTGATGGGGGCGACATTCTGGATGGCCGCCGAGATGATGACATTCTTTCAGGCGGTGCGGGGAATGATGTCCTGTTCGGGAAGGCAGGATTCGATACTTTTCTGTTCGAGGATGATTTTGGCAATGATGTTATCGCGGATTTTAATGCCGCAGACGGTGAGGAAGATATTGACCTCTCTGCGGTAACGGCCATCACGGACTTTGCAGACTTGGAAAATGATCACTTGACCCAGGACGGGTTAGACGCACTGATAACTGACGGCGCCAATACCATTCGTCTCCTGAATGTTAATGTGAATGACCTTGATGCCACCGATTTCATTTTCTGATCTGTTTCCTGGGAGCTCTATCAACTTAGACTGGCCGGTTTTTAATCCGACCGTCTTGCCTTGGTCGACGTCAGAAACAATTTTCTATACTGCTGCAACGCCATAAAAACGGAAGCGGCTGCGCCATAAAGGCAGATTAATCATCAGTCTACATCTTAAATATCCAAGCCACATCCGGGGTGTTGACTTTGTTCATGGCTGCCTGAAACGGAACGTCCTCAGAGTTGATGAGCAATGTGAGCACAGCTCGCGACATCAAAAATTCGTTTTTCGCTATTCATTGAAATTACTGGCGACCCCGACAGGATTCGAACCTGTGGCCCCCAGATTAGGAATGTGAAGACTGACGGTATATTCGCTTTCCTGGCATTACACAGAGAAACAATTATCAGCAAAATGCTTATACATAGAGATATTGAAATACCTGATAATTCTTCCCATGTGGTAGCATGGTGGTAGCACGTTACTTGGCGTTGATGAATCAGGAGCCGTTACATTGACAGATACTATTACAAAAAGGCGCGTTGATGCCGCCAAGCCGGGCGAGACGATTTGGGATCGCAAATTGAGCGGTTACGGCCTTCGGGTCTCTAAGGGTGGAACAAAATCCTATTGCTTAAAGTTTAGAAGTGGCGCGGTTCAGAGATGGTTGACAATTGGCAGGCACGGACCATTTACGCCTGAAACTGCCCGAAAGGAGGCGCAGCGCCTGTTGGCTGAAATTTCGCTAGGGAATGATCCAGTTGCAACACGGCAGCAGGCTGCAAAGTCCGAAACTGTGGGTCAGTTTGCTGAGCGGTACATGCGCGAACATGCAATCCCAACTAAAAAGCCACGCTCAGTAGAGGAAGACCACCGTAATCTGCGTCTACATATATTTCCTTTCATTGGCAAAATGAAAATTGGTGAAGTAAAGCGTGAACACATAGCCAAGATTATCAATAAAATGAGCGACAGGCCTTACGGAGCAAATCGGGTGCTAGCGCTCTTGTCTCATATGTTTACAAAAGCTGAGGCGTGGGGCGTCAGGCCCGACTATTCAAACCCATGCCGTCACATCAAGAAATTCAAAGAATCGAAGCGTGAACGGTTTTTGAATCAAGATGAATTGATCCGGCTTGGAGAGGCGTTAATAGAAGCGGAAAGCGAAGGAGAAAGCCCGTACGTCATTGTTGCAGTCAGGCTGCTTTTACTCACCGGAGCCCGCCTTAGTGAAATTCTGACCCTGAAATGGACCGATGTTGACATTGAGGCACGTTTAATTCGTTTGTCAGACTCTAAAACTGGCAAGAAAACAATCGTTGTTCCAGCTCCCGCCCTTGATTTGCTTTCCGCATTGCCAAAAATGAAGAATAATCCGTACGTCATATGTGGGATGAAAGATGGAACTCACCTTGTCAATTTGCAAAGACCATGGAGGCGGATTAGAGCAAGGGCAGGTCTTAAAGATGTTCGACTGCACGACTTACGCCACAGTTTTGCGTCGTTTGCTGTCGCGGGCGGCATGTCACTTCCATTGATTGGCTCACTACTTGGTCATAGCCAACCGCAAACAACGGCACGGTATGCTCATTTAGCTGATGATCCACGCCATGCTGCGGCAGCAGCTGTTGCTGAGAATATTGCGGCAAGTATGGCAGGAAAATGATGAGTGATTTTAAGAAGGCGAATTACTGCTGGCAACTGCGTCAGTCACATAGAAAATGATACGCTTGAACACGCGGAATTCATGGTTTTATTGATGCTGAAATTCAGTACCTTTTTCACGTTGAAATTCTTATGCAAAAATAATTGTTACCGGTGAAAATAAATTCAGTGATGGGACAATATATTGTCCAAGGTATAGAATTTATTCCACTCATTAAGAGACGAAGAATCCGACTTGTGATGCCCTGATCAGTTGAGCAGCTTCTACGACGGCATTCAGGTGCTGCTTTGATACATCGCCACTGGTTCTGTAGTAGTCATGGATATAATCCGCCAAGCCGGGAAAGCGACCAGCAAATACTACGGCTTGTAGTTTTACTTCCTTATCATCCAACTCTAGTTCGCCCCTGATCCATTCGTCATATGTCTGTGCGAGTTCAAGAAAGGCTTCTCGGTCCTTTTTATGATTTTCTCTTGAATGCCTTCTAATGAATTCGAGGCTTGTTTTATCCATGGCGGTTCTGCGTTAGCGTTATGTGGGGTTCAGAAATTATTTATCCCAAATATGTATTGGACGCATCCTCTTATGGTAAACTTGTTGCGCGTCTATGGCCTCTCTGTCGGTGCGTATATGCGCGGTGCCGCTTTGTCAGTGCCGACGCCCCGAGCCAGCAAGTTCTCAAATCAGGTGCTGCTATGCAGAAGAATACTAACTAAACCCGCTCAAGCCTTGTGCCACAGCAGAGCCCATTTTCCGGCTGGGCTTGAGCGATTATCATCGCTATCGGTGCAGCATCATCGAAAGATAATAAATTATTGTTCGGAGGTTGAAGTATGGCGATCTTCGATATTGAAAAGGATGACTTGCTTCGCTTGTTCGATGATCGATTGGGTGAAAAATACAATAATATCAATGAGTTAATGGTGTTCGTGTGCGCTATGTGTGCGGTCAGAAATAGTCAGTACTCTGCTGAAGTGAGTGGCTGGAATAAAAAACTTCAGCTAAATTTCGAAGAAACTAGGAAGCACGTCATTGCCGTGACACGGAAAACTACCCCTTCGCCGTGACCCTCCCACTTCAAACCAACCATATTCTTAGCACTCGTGGCTGCGTTCAATGGGGAAGCAGACCTGCTCCGCTTGTGGTCTGTTTGGTTAGACCCCGCCAATCCTACTTTAAATCGGTTGATTTATGTTTTTACGTATAGGGTGTTAGCGCGGCTGCATGGCTAACTTTGGTGAGCGATCTACGTAAAATAAACCCCAGTGCTTCTCGGCCCCTAGCGGATCATTCGGGTCTCCTTTCCATGGTTCGTCGAACGCTTCAAAGAAGAAAACTGTCGTATTTGTGTCCCGCGCCCAAGAGGAAATGTCTGTAAAATATCGGAGTTGCTTTTCTTCACTGGCCCTCGGGCCGAACTCACTTGCAATTGTGGCCCATCCAGCTTCGAGAATAGCAATCGTCTTACCCGGCAGAGCTTGCTGCACGCCAAGGATGTTCTCTGCAGTGTACTCAAGGCCGTCTTCTGTATCGCGCTCTTCCCAAATGGGATATGTATGTACGCCAATGAAATCCAGTTCGTTAGCTAGGGGTAAGCCGCTCTCAATCCACCAGGCATAATTTTCTGCGACTGTAACGGGTTGTGATGTTCGAGACTTCACATCTCTTACATAGGCAATCACTTGATCCACAGGAACCATATGATCTGTCCAAGAGACGAGTGCTTCATTGCCGATATTTATAGCGATGATGATGTCGCTGAACGTGGTGGCTAAGTCGATCCCTCGTTCGATTTCTTCGGAATTTCGAATCTTGTTACCTGCAAGCCTCTCGACAGAGATAGGCTCAGTGAGCCATGGGCACCCTTCGTGATTGCTAAGTTCAGCGTCAAGCCAGATGCCTAAAAGTACCTTGATAGGAAGGCGTTCTTCGCGAATGATTTCAAGAGTAGTCTTGGCATTTTCACCTGAATCATAAAGCCGGATCAAGGTAAATTCATTGTCTATAAGTATTTTCAAGTCCTCGAGGATTTCCGCTCGACTCGGGTTATTGGCACCGGCCCCTCGATCTGGATACTGACCTTCTCGAAAACCAGAGTATGCAATTGCCATAGTCTCGCCGGCAATTAAGTCACTTTTTGATTGCATGTAATTTACCCCGCTAACTGGTATTTCCTCACTCGCCTTTGGCTCACACGCAGAAATGCAACAAAACAGGATCAATGAAATCGCATATAATATTTTATCGCGCATATCTCTTTAACCTCTAAGTTATTCTCGCGTCGCTCATGCTTAGGCAACTGATTGAAATTTTTGCATGAAAAGATATTTATAATGAATATTTAGGCGCGCCGTCCTTATCCCAAAGCCCCCAAAAGGCACCAACATCTCCCTCTTTTTCAATTTTCCAAGACTCGTCGAACGAAGAAAAATAGAAAATTTCGATTCCTTCCTCCTCAGCCCACTGGTAAGCATCAATGAAATAACTCATAGCATTCTCAGGGGATGGAACAGCGCTTTCTTCCGGCGTGCCTACATTTGGCCAACCGGTTTCGGCTATCACCACTTTTTTGCCGTCGGAGACACGTTGGGCGCGGCGATACATCTCTCTCATGTAAATATGTGCATGCTCAGCTGGATATCCCTCCCAGAAAGGGTAGCAATTGACTAGAATAGTCTCGCAGGCTGCCGCTACACGTGGGTGGTCTTCGAACTTGAAATAAGCATCAACGTAGCCAACTGGAATAGCCCCAACCGCCGCTTTGGCGCGTTCGATGTAATCTATCAATTCTTCTTCAGATATTTCATCGCGCAGTAGCACTTCGTTACCAATAGCCAAAATATCAGCATGTCCCGCTTTGGCGATGTCTATTGCATTTTCGAGTTCAAGTTCATTCCGCTCTCTGTCGTCATCAATCCAGGCGCCAACCATCGTTTTTAGGCCACAGGACTTAGCGATCTCCGGGATATACTCATTTCCATCTGTACACGAGAAAGTACGCACCCAGTTCACAAATGGCACGATGATTCTTATTCTTTCGGAGATTTGTGCCTTAGAGATAACAGACCCTGGGCCTTGATTATCAACATATGGACTGAAAGAAATGCCATGGAACTTGTCGTTACGAATCTGATTGAACGCGACTAGCAGGTTTTGTCGGTCCTTCGGTTGAGCTGGACTGTGGTAATGGAGTTTCCCATCGTAGTACTTTTTAGACACTTTCCTGTCCTGAGCTTTCTAAGGGCACGGATTGCACATACTCGAAGCGATCAAAAATGACAACGTTGTCTTCTCCGTTTTTTTCGACTATGGTGATGCGTCAAACACAATAGTAGATTGTGAATTAAAAAAAATAGGGTGGAAAAAATGTCAAAAAAGTATTGGCTGATGGTAGCTGCGATTGCCAGCTGCGTATTGGGCTATGGGGCGGTAGCGCTTGAGGCGGACGATGGGAATTGGGAGCTTGTTTGGTCCGACGAATTTAATGGTGATGAAATTGATTTCACCAAATGGTCTCATGAAGTCGATTGCTGGGGCGGCGGAAACGAAGAGCGCCAATGTTACACTAAGAGACCTGAAAACTCATTCGTAGCAGATGGTTACCTTAATATTGTGGCCCGTTATGAAACAGCATCTGGTCCGGCCCTGCCTCGAAAAATGCGAGAAGGTCTATCCGTTGAAGAGAGACGCGCAAAAAAAGAGCAACCTTTTACGTCGGCTCGACTAAATACAAAGGGTAAAGCGGATTGGACTTACGGACGATTTGAGGTGCGGGCTAAAATGCCGAGGGGACAAGGCATGTGGCCAGCGATCTGGATGTTGCCAACTGAAGAGAAGTATGGCGCATGGGCGGCGTCTGGCGAAATTGACATTGCTGAGGTGGTAAACCTAGGTGCGAAGTGTGAGAAGTGTGAGGGGGGCTTGGAAAACAGTGTTGTTGGCACAGTTCACTACGGCGGTGAATGGCCTCGTAATAAATACAAGGGCGACGAAACTGAACTGCCACCGTCAGATGAAGGTTTTCATGTTTACTCCGTTGAATGGCGGGAAGGATCGATTTCTTGGTTCGTGGACGGAATGCATTATTCTACCCTGACATCCAAAGACTGGGGGCCGCAGGCAATGTTTACAAAGCTACCCCCAAATTCTCCATTCGACCAACCTTTTCATATGATACTAAACGTCGCAATAGGTGGTCATTTACCTGAAGCTGAGAACGAAGGTGGCGTCTCTTTGTTAGGCTTCCCAAAGGCTATGCAGGTTGACTGGGTTCGAGTGTACAAAAAAAGCGCCCACGATTCAGGTGATCTCTGATGGAGACTACCAAGCCTGAAGACCGGGTGCCATTGTTTCAGAAACTTGTTTATGGATCCGGGGCTTTTGTAAATAATCTCCTTGCTGGTTCGATTGGCGGGATGATGATTGTCCTCAATTTGGGCTTGGGAATGAACCCGGCGCTCGTCGGTTTGTTGGGGGCGCTCCCACGCTTTTTTGATGCGCTAACCGACCCGCTGATGGGCTATATTTCGGACAATACCAGAACGCGGTGGGGAAGGAGAAGGCCCTACATATTTGTTGGCGCTATTCTTGTTGGGATCATTTTCATCGCCTTATGGCAATTGCCGGAAGGGCAAAGTGAGACGTTTTATTTTTGGTATTTCCTAATAGGCTCCTTGGCATTCTACCTTGCTTACACAATTTTTGCGACGCCATGGGTTGCTCTGGGATATGAAATGACGCCGGATTATAACGAGCGCACCCGATTAATGGGTACCCAGAATTTTATTGGTCAGTTGGCATACTTTATCCCGCCGTGGCTTCTCCTTATTATGCAATGGGACGTATTATTCGACGATATGGTCGAAGGGGCCGCTGGTGTTGCGATAGTTATCGGTGTCTTCGTCATTGCAGCAGGCGTTTTGCCGGCGATTTTCCTCCGTGAGCGCGTGCCCTCCGGAAATCCAGGTGACAAAGCCCAGGCAGCCAAGACTATAGGTATTTCAGCGCGCGTTGCTGATTTCGCGCTTGGTTTCTACAGGGCATTGAAGTTTTTGCCATTTTTGAAGCTCTGCATTGCAACATTTCTTGTATTTAATGGTTTCATTCTGATCGCTGCATTCCAAACGTATGTCATAATTTACTATGTTTTTGACGGAGATCAGGTGGCTGGCGCAACCTATGCGGGGTATGCTGGGACGGTCGCTACATTTTCAACCTTTGGCGTCATCGCATTTATAACCTGGGTTGGGACAAAAATCGGAAAGAGGAAAGCGTTTGCGCTTTCGACAGCAATTTCAATGATTGGTTATGCATTGAAATGGTTCTGTTATAGTCCGGAATATCCAATTCTCGTCCTCCTTCCCGCGCCTCTGATTGCATTTGGGCTCGGGGGACTTTTTACGCTGATGCCATCGATGATGGCCGATGTTGTGGATATGGATGAGTTGAAAACAAATCAACGCCGCGAGGGAATGTTTGGTTCGATTTACTGGTGGGTTGTCAAGCTGGGTATGGCAGCTGCACTTGCTGGTGGTGGATTTTTGCTCAATGCCACCGGTTTCGATGTCGCGTTAGGTGGCGATCAAAGTGAGCGAACAATTGTACTTTTGCGGCTGTTTGACGCATTTGTTCCTGTCGTCGCTTCTGGCATTGCAATCTGGGCGGTTGCAACTTTTGGTATTACGAAGGAAAAGGCCCGCGAAATTAGACGAGAGCTTGAGGGCCGTCGTGGTGTCGTGCCTAGCGTGTCCGAGTAGAATCGGAGTCAAGGTGTATGATAAAATCAATGAGTGTGGCTTTGGAAAAGAATAGAGGGAAAGACCTCTGGGCTACTCTTCAAAAGATGAGCCTGCGTGACAAGATCGGACAATTGCGACAGGTTGATGGTTCGGGGGGGCGATCTGATGCATCACTCCTTGAAGCCATTCGCCATGGTAGGGTTGGTTCAGTCATTAACGTTGTCGATCCAGATCTGGTAAATGAGTTACAAGAAATTGCACTTCATGAAAGCCCTGCTGGAGTCCCGCTTGTATTTGCCCGGGATGTGATTCACGGCTTCAAAACAATTTTCCCGATACCACTCGGTCAAGCCGCGACTTGGGATACTGATCTTGCGAGAGAAGCGGCCCATCTTGCAGCATTAGAAGCTTATGCTGTCGGAATACGTTGGACATTTGCTCCCATGATTGATGTTTCGCGTGACCCGAGATGGGGGCGCATCGCTGAGAGTTTTGGGGAGGACCCTCTTCTGAATGCGCTATTCGGGCGGGCTATGATAGATGGGTTTCAGGGAAATGATTTGAGTGCCGAAGGGTCTATCGCTGCCTGTGCTAAGCATTTTGTTGGGTATGGTGATTCCGAAGCGGGTATAGATTACGGCTCAACTAATGTGTCGGAATTCGAACTGCGCAATGTTCATCTGGAGCCATTCAGAGCAGCCGTCGCAGCAGGTGTGGCATCCGTGATGTCATCTTTAAGTGATGTGGATGGTATACCTGCAACTGCGCATAGGGACCTTATACGCGGTGTGTTGCGTGACGAATGGGGTTTTGCTGGTCTTGTAGTAAGTGACTGGGATTCCGTTAAGCAATTGTCCGTTCATGGTATAACTTCTGATGATAAAGAGTCTGCCTATCAGGCGGCAGAGGCTAGAATCGATGTGGAGATGACTAGCGATACATATGAGAATCACCTTGCTGACTTGGTCAGCTCCGGCCAGATTGGCATTGAGGCGGTTGATTCTATGGCCATGAGTGTTCTCAAGTTCAAAAAGAATCTTGGTCTTTTCGATAGACCGTATACACCTAAGAACTACAAATCAGGAATTTCTGAGGCGGAAATTAAAGACTGTGCCCGCCGTCAGGCATCAGAGAGCTTTATTCTATTAAAAAATAGTGATTCTGTCCTTCCGCTTAATCAAAAGAAGCTTTCTTCTATTTGTCTTGTCGGTCCTATGGCTGACCAAGATCGAGAACAGTTAGGTACTTGGGTATTTGACGGTGATCCGGCGCGGAGTGAGACGCCATTAAAGGCATTTCAAGATCTATTGCAGCCAGATTGCGAGGTGTTGTTTGAAAAAGGTCTGGCGACAACGCGATCAAGCTGTGCTGAATTGGCGGACTTCGCTGTTGAGAAGGCGCAACACGCGGACGCGGTTGTGGCTATCATTGGCGAAGAGGCTATATTGTCCGGCGAAGCTCATTGCCGTGCTAACATCGATCTACCTGGTGAACAGGTGGAATTGATCAGACGTCTGAAGGCTACAGGTAAAACTATCATCGTTGTAATTCTATCGGGGCGCCCTTTGACGATCGGCGACCTGTTGCCACATGCTGATGCGGTTTTGTTTGCTTTGCATCCTGGAACTATGACGGGACCAGCCATTTGTGATTTATTATTTGGCCATAAGGCACCTTCTGGAAAGTTGCCTTTTACATTGCCCAAGTCCGTTGGGCAGGTGCCAATTTACTATAGCAAGAAGAATGGGGGCCGTCCTGCGACGCATGACAGCATCATGTCTATTGATGATATTCCGGCAGGCGCCGAGCAAACATCTTTTGGCATGACGGCTTTTCACCTTGATGATGGGTTTGAGCCACTATTCCCTTTTGGTTTTGGTTTGTCGTATACAGAGTTTACTTATAGCGATCTTCATATTCTCTCGAATGAACTGTCCCGAGGTGGGGAGCTGCATGTGTCCGTTTGTGTTAGGAATACAGGATTGCAAGATGCTTTTGAAGTGGTGCAACTTTATACGCGTGACCGTGTCGGAAGTGTTACGAGGCCGGTTAAAGAGTTGAAGGCCTTCAATAGAGTTCTTGTCCGCTCTGGAGAGGCCCAAACAATGCGTTTCTCATTATCCCGGGAAGATTTGTCTTTTTATCGTAGGTGTAGGGAATATGGAGTAGAGGCTGGAGAGTTTGACTTATGGGTGGGGGGGTCTTCGCAGGCTGACTTGCATGTGACCTTCGAAATTGATGCCTGAGTTATCTAATGCAAAGCGCGCTGGAGCTGCGACCATTGTTGATGTCGCGCGATCGGCGGGTGTTTCAATAAAAACTGTGTCAAGGGTAATCAATAACGAGGTTTCTGTACGGCAAAGTACACGTGCAAAAGTCGTCGAGGCGATAGAGCATCTCGGTTATAAGAGAAACCTGTTTGCAAGAAGTCTGCGGGCGGATAAGTCCTTCGCTTTCGGATTGCTTTATGAAAACCCGCAAGGCGACTACTCTGCGGACATTTTGCATGGCGCGCTTAGCGCCTGCCAAGAAAGAGGTTACCACCTGGTTGTGGAAATTGTGTCAGATAATGACCTTTCAAGTCAGGTTGAAAGGTTTCTGGCTACGACAAAAGTGGATGGCGTTTTTCTTACTCCGCCTGTTTGCGATGACCCCGGGGTTTTGAGTGTTTTGGAGCGAACCGCGACTCCGTTTGTTCGGATATCGCCTCTTAATCCTGCGGCTGGTGAGCCTTACGTGGCTATTAATGATTTTGAGGCGGCGCGAGAAATCACAAACTATCTCCTTTCTCTTGGTCATATGCGAATTGGACATATTGCAGGCCCAGCAAACCATCATTCCGCAAGGGAGCGTCACCGCGGATATCAAACAGCCTTAGAGGAAGCGGGGATAGTATATGATGATTGCTTGGTTTTGCCGGGAAACTTTAATTTCGATTCTGGCAAGAAAGCCGCAGGTACATTTTTCGCTTTAGATGAGCCGCCAACTGCTATTTTTGCATCTAATGATCAGATGGCAGCCGGCGTGCTGGCGCGCGCTCATGAACTAAAGATACAAATTCCCGATGAGTATTCTCTCGTCGGCTTCGATGGAGGCACGATTTCGGAGGTTGTCTGGCCGAGGCTGACAACAATTAATCAATCAGTTCGCGGCCTTGGGGTAGATGCGATCAGATTGCTCGTAAATATCAGCGAGGACCCGGATATTGAGCGCGAGCCTGTTTTTTTACCGTATGAAATGAAGTTTGGAGCATCAACATCGCGGTTAGAGCATGCTCCAAGAGCAGGTAAGTCCTGACTGTTGCCTAAATGCAATTGACGAAGATTTGCTATCGGCGCTATATTCCAAAAAAAGACAACGTTGTCATAACTATAACTATAGCCGTGGGAGGCAAATTATGAAGGGCTTAAGCAAACAATCTATATTAACGTCGCTGCTACTTTCGAGCTGTCTGGTAGCGCCAGCTGCGTTTGCGCAGGATGAGGAAGATGACCTGACTCTTCTCGAGGAAGAAGACGTAATCATCGTTACAGTTGAGCGCCGCGAGCAAAGTCTGCAAGATTATGCAGGTACAGCTGCCGTTTTTGATGGTGATGATCTTAAGGCCGTTGGTGTTCAAAACATACAAGACTTGGATGGTGAGGTCCCTGGGTTATCGATTTCAAATAATACCGGCAATATAGAAATCTACATCCGTGGTATTGGCTCCAGTAATAACACAGAGCTTGGCGACCCTGCCGGTGCGACGCACCTTAATGACGTTTATGTGCCTCGCCCATCTGGTTTTGGGGCGGCTTTCTTTGATATCCAGCGTGTGGAAGTGAATCTTGGGCCACAGGGCACGTTGCGTGGCCGAAATGCTACGGCTGGCTCTGTTAACATCATTCCATGGAAGCCCGGTCTTGGTGTGCGCGACTTCATGCTCGAGGCATCATACGGTAACTTTGATGAAACAACTGTTGAAGGGATGGCAAACATTCCCCTAACAGATACGTCTGCATTCAGAATTGCCGGTTTCTCTAAAGAGCATGACAGTTACTATAAAAGCGTGACGCCAGACAGTGCCGACTTGGGGCTAAGCATTCCTACTTCGGAGGCAGAAGGCGTTGGTGTTGCGGAAGCAGCTGACGACATGGGTTTTCGCGCCACATATCTCAACGAGCTTACCGACAGAGCTAAGCTAACTCTTACCTATGACTATATTGAGCAAAAGGGTACAGGTTATACCGGTACGAACTATGCTAATCCGTTAGGAAATGGTGTGAATCCAGAGGACATTTCTGACCCAAGAGAAGTGTTTGGGCGCGGGTTTACGCCTAGGGAAGATACAGAGCATTGGGGTTTTAAGGCGCACCTGGAATACGAGTTTGATAACTTTAACGTAGAATATATCGGTTCTTACCGAGATTTGCTTTTTGATTTCGAGTTTATTACGCCTGCTGGTCCAAATTATGCGGGCGCTTTGGATACGTTCGTGCCGTTTGATTCTGTGTTCGATAATTTTAGTCGAGTAAAGTTTATCACGGATTCTGAATCTGTCGTTCACGAAATACGGCTTTTTGGTGAGGAGGAAAAATTCTTGTGGACAGCGGGCGCGTTCTACTTCCTTGAAAATCAGGCGACTTTCCTCGGCACTACCGGGGATAGAAATCCATTCTTTCAGGGGGTGGAGTTTAATCAGCGCACGGATACTGAGAGTCTCTCCTTCTATGGAGATGCTACCTATGATGTGAGCGACCGTTTCAGGTTGACTGGCGGCCTGCGCTACACAGAAGAAGAAAAGAACCGATTCGGAATAAATGCACGTTATGCTTTTGGTATCGGCGGTCCAGACTTTAGCTGCTGCTTCATAAACGGTGTGGCGCATGGTACTGAAGGGTTCCAGTTTACTGGGCTGGATCGGACTATTTTTAATCCTGATACTAATGGTGATGGTCAAATTGATGCAAATGAATCCATCGCGTTCTTCTTTGATGGTATTCGCACGTTTGGCAACCGAGATGGTTTCGATGATGTTTTCCCGAATGGTCAGCAAATTCAGGATGTCTTTCCGGACCCGACCACAAGGCCTGAGTGTGAAGGGTCTTTCGCTTTTGTGGGTAGTTGTGCCAACTTCGTGCCCGATTTTGATGGCGTAATTGATTTCTCTCTGGCGCCGTTTAATTCTAGCTTCGCTATTCAAAACGGTAGTACTCAGGCTGACTTTTTGGACTGGCGTTTGCGGGCAGAATACGATTTGTCTGACGACAATCTCCTTTATGCGCTTGTTGCGACTGGCAACAAATCTGGTGGTTTTAACGATAACGTTGCAGATACTGATGGTATTGCAGTGGCTAGCCCTGCTGATAATGCTCCACAAGATTTTGACACTGACACTTTGGCACCGACATACAAAGAGGAGAGCGTAACTCTTTACGAGGTGGGGTCTAAAAACGAGTTCACTATTGGTGACGTCGATGCTACGTTTAATGCCACAGCATTTTTCTATGATTACGTAGATCTGCAGCTTACTAGTTTACAGTCCACCGCTCAGATTCTGCAATTTGAAGGTATTGATCTGACCGACGACCAAATAACTAGATTGGGAGGCCAGGTAAACAGTTTTACGTTTAATGCTTCGGATGCTGAAATTTATGGTGCACAATTCGATGGTAGTTTACAGTTCCCTGGTAATTGGAACTTGAAAGCAAATCTGCTTTTCCTTGAAACGGAGATCGTTGGCTCTCAGGAGATCCAGGACAGCCGCTTTCAGGCAGATGTCTCTCCAACTGAAGCCGTGAACCAGTCCATTGAAGGTAACGAGTTACCGAGGACACCAAACGTCCAGTTCAATGGTTCTGTATCTAAGGCGATTGAAACAGACACGGGTCGTTGGGACTTTATTGGGTCTGCTGGTTACCGTTCGTCACAGTTCATGACTTTTTTCAATGGTATTGACTATCAAAATCCAGATAATCCAAGGCTTCGTCTTAATGATAAAGTTGAAGGATATTGGACATTCGACGCTGGTGTTGGATACTCGCATGGTGATGACGACAAGCTTCGGTTTGAGGCGTACGTCAACAACCTGACAGACGAGCAACGTGAGCAAGCTATTATTATCACGCAGTTTGATAATACGCGCTTTTTCAACCGTCCACGTACATACGGTGTTAGAGCACGGGTTCGTTTCTAGTCACCATCGTATTTCCAAATCAACCCGCGACCATATAGTTGGTTGCGGGTTTTTTTTTATCACTTGGTGATTTATTCGGCGAGTAGGTCTATAATACTAGTATACAGATTAAAACCACAGGGCTGGTGTTTACATGAACGGTCTCGAAGCGGATTCTTCTCCTCAACTATTACCCGTAAATGCCTTTGATATCGTTGTGTTTGGTGCTGCCGGTGATCTTGCCTTGCGCAAGCTGATTCCAGCATTGTTCCATCGCTGGCGAGATGGACAGATTCCAGAGAATTCCAAAATAGTTGGTACATCACGGGCGCAGATGTCGGATGATGAGTTTCGGCAACTTGCTCTGAACAGTTTCCGAAAGTTTCATCCCGCAGAGAAGGTAGACGACAACGAATGGGCTTCATTTAGCGGGCACATATTCTATGCGGGCCTTGATGCAACATCTGCAGATGCGAATTGGGCGCCATTACGAGAACGGCTGGATGATGACACCAGTAAACAGCGAGTTTTTTATCTTGCGCTTCCGCCTGGTATCTACGGTTCCGTTTGTCAAAACCTGGATAAAGCTGGTCTTAAATCTGATGGTGCACGAATCGTCCTGGAAAAACCTATCGGGAAAAACCTTGAGACAGCCCATGAAGTCAACGAGGCTGTCGGTGCGGTTTTTGAGGAGCATTCAATATTCCGTATTGATCACTATCTAGGAAAGGAAACTGTGCAGAACCTGATAGTTCTCCGTTTCATGAATTCTCTATTGGAACCAGTCTGGAATGCTAATGTCATAGATCATGTACAGATCACAGTAGCAGAAAGCATAGGTGCCGGTGGTCGTGCAAGTTACTACGATACTGCCGGAGCGCTGCGCGATATGGTTCAAAACCATCTCATGCAGTTGCTGTGCCTGGTAGCGATGGAACCTCCACTTGATCTTGAAGCTGATACGATTCGTGATGAGAAGATCAAGGTATTGCGTGCCCTGAGGCCAATCACTGCCGAGAATATAAGGCATGCGACAGTGCGCGGCCAGTATGAAGAAGGAGCACTACAGGGAGAGGCAGTACCCAGCTATGCAAGCGAACTGGGTAATTCAAGCAGTATTGAAACTTTCGTCGCCCTTAAGGCCAATATCGACAACTGGCGCTGGAAGGGAACACCTTTTTATCTGCGTACTGGCAAGCGTATGCGCGAGCGGCGCTCAGAGATTATAATCCAATTTAAGAATGTAGCGCATACACTCGCGGCGCCGGAAGGTGATCAACTACAGCCAACCCGGCTTGTGATCCGGTTGCAACCGGATGAAGGTATGAGGTTAATGCTTGTTACTAAAGACCCTGGTCCTGGTGGCATGCGTCTTCGTTATGTGCCACTGAACCTCAGTTATGCTGATGCATTCTCCGCGCGGTACCCGGATGCCTATGAGCGACTGCTTATGGCCGTCGTTCGCGGCAATCTTGGCTTATTCATGCGCCGCGATGAAGTAGAGGCTGCATGGAAATGGGTCGATAGCATCCTCGATGCGTGGAGCGGAGATTCCACACCAATTCACAAATATGCTGCCGGTACTGACGGACCAGCTCAAGCTGCGATGATGCTTGATCGTGACAACCGGGAATGGTTTGATGGACTTCCTACCTGAGATTATTCAATTTGCTTCTAAAGAAGTGATGGCGGCGCGTCTGGCTGATGTGATTGAGGCTGAGTTGTCCCGGCACGACCGGTCTTCGATCGCCCTCTCTGGCGGCTCAACGCCCGCGCTGCTCTATGAGGTATTATCGCAGCGGCCTTGCCGCTGGTCGAGCGTGACTGGTTTGCTGGTCGATGAAAGATTAGTGCCGCCAACAGACAATGGTTCGAATGAGGCTTTCATCAACCGAACTCTACGGCAGCAAGAGGCAGTAAAGATGTCTTTATACGGGATGTGGCAGCCAGGTGCGAGCGCAGAACGCCTCGCGCAAATGCTTAATCACGAAATACCAGGACTGGCCTTGCCATTAGATGTTGTCATCTTGGGTATGGGAAATGATGGCCATACGGCGTCATGGTTCCCGTATGCGAACGGCCTTGATGAAGCTTTGTCTGATAATGCGCCGGATGTTGTTGCAATTAAAGCGCAGGCCAGCGCCGTGACGGGTAACTATCTGGATCGCCTGACGCTCAGCTTACGGAAAGTAAGGGAGGCGCGGCGTATTTTTCTCCTGATTTCCGGAGAAGAAAAAATGAATACTTTTAAGTCCGCACTGCTAGAGGAACCAGTTGAAGCTATGCCTGTCCGCGCGATATTACGTGCACGACCTGACCTTTGGGTATGCTGGTCACCATAGGAGAGATGATGTGACAAAACTGAATGACACTATAGCCGCCGTTACCGACCGCATTAAAGGGCGCAGCAAAGAGACGCGCGCCGCTTATGTAGAACAGATTCAGGCCGCTGCCGCCAGTGGTCCGCATCGCACGTCGGTCTCATGCGGAAATCTCGCCCATGCAGCTGCGGCGTGTCCGGCATCTGAAAAATCGATTCTGGCCAAAGGCGTGGCGCCGAACATTGGTATCGTTACGGCGTATAACGACATGCTATCCGCCCATCAGCCACTTGGGACTTATCCTGATATTATTAAGGAAACACTCTCCGACCTTGGGGCGACAGCGCAAATCGCCGGTGGTGTGCCGGCTATGTGTGATGGTGTGACGCAAGGGCAGCCGGGTATGGATCTTTCCCTGTTTTCCCGGGACGTGATTGCAATGGCAACGGCAGTGTCGCTGTCTCATAACGTGTTTGACGGCGCGTTGATGCTCGGCGTCTGCGATAAGATCGTGCCTGGTCTGTTTATCGGGGCAGCGCGCTTCGGCCATTTGCCTGTGATCTTCATGCCGGCTGGGCCTATGCAGTCCGGATTGTCCAACGATGAAAAGGCCCGTGTTCGTCAGTTATACGCGGAAGGCAAAGTGGGCCGGGACGACTTGCTGGAAGCTGAAAGCCGGAGTTATCACTCGCCGGGAACTTGTACCTTTTACGGGACGGCCAACTCCAACCAGATGCTGATGGAGATCATGGGTCTGCACCTGCCGGGGTCGGCGTTTGTAAACCCTGGTACGCCGTTGCGTGAGAAGATCGTCCAGGAAACTGCCCGCCAGATCGCCGGGATCACTGCTCTTGGCGAGGCGTATACGCCCTTCTACGAAGTCATAGATGAGCGAGCCATCGTAAATGCGATTGTGGGCCTGCATGCAACCGGCGGCTCCACCAATCATACAATCCATCTCGTAGCAATGGCCAAGTCTGTCGGAATCGAAACCAACTGGACAGATTTTTGTGATCTTTCCAAAGTAACACCTTTGCTATGCCGAATCTATCCGAATGGGTATGCGGATGTAAATCACTTCCACGCGGCAGGGGGGCTGGCGTTTCTCATTCGGGAGCTTCTGGGGGCGGGCTTGTTGCACGAAGATGTCAAAACCGTTTTTGGCGAGGGGCTAGGCCACTACGCACAAGAGCCGGTGATGCAGGGTGGGGAACTGAACTGGCAGTTGCCACCTGAGATCTCCGGTAACGCGGAGATTTTAGGGACTATCTCAGAACCTGCTTCACCAACAGGCGGTCTTGTGCTTCTCAATGGCAATCTTGGCAGGTCTGTGATTAAGGTCTCGGCAGTGAAGCCGGAACGGCAGGTAATTGAAGCACCGGCAATTGTTTTTTCTTCGCAACAGGCACTCATAGGTGCCTTCGAGGCCGGTGAGCTTGAGCGAGACTTTATCGCTGTGGTGCCTTTCCAGGGCCCCAAAGCGATCGGAATGCCGGAGTTGCATAAGCTTACACCACCGCTCAGTGTTCTGCAGAACAAAGGTTACAAAGTTGCGCTGGTGACAGATGGTAGGATGTCCGGGGCTAGTGGAACAGTACCAGCTGCAATCCACATGACACCTGAGGCACTTGATGGTGGCGCGATCGGGTTAATACGGACTGGGGATGTAATCCGTCTTGATGCTGTTACTGGCACATTGGAAGCTATGGTTGAGCAGGCTGAGTTGGACAGCAGAGCGCGGCCGGAACCGTCTATATTCGAAGAACATTGGGGAACAGGGCGGGAGTTATTTGCCGGGATGCGCTCATTGGTGACAGGCGCAGAGCAGGGGGCCATGTCGTTCTCACTTAGTGAATACACAAGGCACATGGAGCCTGCGGAATGACTGCGCCCACTCTTGTTGCTGACATTGGAGGTACCAACGCCCGTTTCGGTCTGTCCGTGCCGTCAGGTGGGGGACGCCAAGTCACGGACATTCAGAACTTTCGTGCTGTAGACTTTGAGACGGTCCGTGATGCAGCAGATGCCTATCTTGAATCGGTCGGAGTGCGTCCAATTCATGCTTGCTTTGCCGTTGCAGGTCCCGTGTCGAGCGATGAAGTCACCTTCACCAATTCCCACTGGCGGCTCAAGGTTGATGAAACAAGATCAGGCATGACGCTCGACACTCTACAAGTCATCAATGACTTCCATGCTCTGGCCGCAGGCGTGACGCATCTACCGGACGACAGTTTTGAGGTTATTCGCCATGGAACAGGAGAGTCATTTTCCCCATTGCTGGTGATCGGCCCAGGCACAGGCCTCGGTCAGGCCTTGGTTATTCCATCAGATAGCAGACAGATTGTTGTGCCCACGGAAGGTGGGCATGTGGCTTTTGCACCGCGTACTGAGGCAGAGATCGAAGTCATGAAGTTTATTGCCCGCGAGCACCCGCGGGTCTCCGTAGAGCGGGTGTTGTCGGGCCGTGGCCTAGTCAATATCCACCGCGCCTTGTGTATGATGTCCAATACACCTCGTGCATCCCTGCAGGCCAATGAGATTACCAAGGCGGCTCTTACCGGTGAGTATCCGATTGCGATTGAAGCCGTATCAATGTTCTGTGAGATACTTGGTAGCGCTGTTGGCGATGCGGTGCTCGCGAGCGGTGCCCGACAAGGAGTGGTGCTCGGTGGGGGCATTCTGCCGAAGGTCCGAGATTTTTTTGTGACAAGTGCGTTTGTAGATCGGTTTCTCGATAAGGGCCGAATGCGGAGCTATCTGGACGATGTGCCCATCCGGCTGATCATGAGGGAAGGGGCGGCACTTTATGGTGCAGCTGCAGTTCTGGAAGAAAGATTATCATGAAGATTGATGAAATCCTGAAGGCGGCAAGTGTGATTCCCGTGCTGGAGATTGGCGCGCTTGAGCACGCAGCGCCATTGGCGAGGGTACTTGCGGCAGGCGGGCTTCGGGTCATTGAGGCGACATTGCGGACAGCTGTTGCGGTCGATGCAGTGAAAGCCATGAAGGATGCAGAGCCAGATCTTGTAATAGGTATGGGAACGATATTGTCTGCGGAAGATATTGAAAAATCTGGGCCTTGCCAGCCTGATTTTCTGGTGACGCCGGGCGCAACGCGATCACTGTTTCGAGCACTGAATGAATATGGTATTCCGAGCCTGCCTGGCGTCGCGAGTGCAAGTGAAGCGATGATCGCCGCAGATGCCGGTTTCACGGCTCAAAAGTTTTTCCCGGCTGAACCTGCTGGCGGAATTGCCTATCTGAAAGCCTTAAAGGGGCCTTTACCCAAAATCACTTTTTGCCCGACCGGCAGTATTAGTGCAGACATCGCACCGGATTATCTGGCCTTGCAAAATGTAGCCTGCGTTGGCGGCTCATGGATCGCTTCGAAAGACATGATCGCAGATGAAAAATGGGACCTCATTGAAGCTAATGCCCGACTGGCTGCTGAGATGAAGCAGGAAGCCTAAATAGGTGCTGACCGGCTGGCAGCCAAGTCCTCACTGATCTGTTCAAGCATTTCCTCCCGTATCGGATAAAGCAAAAGAACCAATCCGTTCATCAGGGCGAGCGCCCCCGGAACCAAGCAAAAAATAACCCGCAAGCCAAACAATGCTTCGGGAGTTTGCTCCTGATTGGCAATGAAACCGATTATACCGAGCATGGCACCGGCACCGGCACCGCCGATGGTCAAGCCCATTTTCTGGGCAAACATAGCGGCAGAAAATACAAGGCCAGTACTCCTCCGCCCGGACCGCCACTCGCCGTAGTCTGCCACATCGGCATACATTGACCACACCAATGCCGGTGTAGGCCCTGCAAAAAAGCTTCCGATAATATTAACGATCAGCATAAGTGCGTATGCATCAGGGGGAATGACGAAAAAGACCATCATCGCAAATGCATTTAGCATGGTAAGTCCCATCAGTGCGTTCCGCTTACCGAGCTTTTGTGCCAATGCCTTTGTAAATAGTAGTCCTGCGATGAATGCAATCGAGCCAAGTGTCAGGAATAATGATGTCTTATCCAGAAAAAGAAAAACTGATGAGCCATCGTCGCCAACATAGTATTTAAAAAAATGGAACGTGACCGCATTTCGGACTGCTACATTGGATAGCGTCAATACACCAGCAAATGCCATTACTAGCCATGCCCTGTTTTGCAGCAATATAGCAAAGTCTTGGCGGATATTTTGTTCTTTGATTTTTGGCGGTGCGACTCTCTCTCTGGTGGTAAAAAACGTGAATAGAAACAGAATTGTGGCGAGTGTAGCCAGGATCAGAAAAGTCCATCGAAAACCAAGAGCTTCATTGAACCCAGGTGTACCTAGACCGCCACCGAAAAAAGAAACCATAGGCCGTGCTGCCATGCCGATAATCAGACCAGCTGTAAACGCCCCTATAAAACGGTAACTTGAAAGGATCGTCCGCTGTTCAGAGTCTGATGTTATCACACCCATCAGAGCAGAGTAAGGGACGTTAATCGCGGTGTAGACCATCATCAGAAGAAGATAAGTGACCGCTGCATATGCGATTTTGATCGGTTCACTGAGGCTTGGAGCAGCGAAGGCCAAAAAAGTCATGACACCAAATGGTACTGCCATCCAGAGTAGATATGGCCTGTACTTTCCGTATTTGGTTTGTGTGCGATCTGCAATAATCCCCATGAGTGGATCATTGATGGTATCCCAGATACGGACACCGATGAAAATTAGAGCAACTGTCGCCGGGGATAAGCCCATAACGTCAGTATAAAAGTAGAGCAGTAGAATATTGACGCCCTGGAACACGATGTTCGAGGCGGTATCCCCCATGCCATACCCAAGCTTTTCGCTCAGACTTGGCTTAGTTTCCGTTACTGTTTGCAGCGTCTCATCCCTTTTCGTAGTGAAGTCTAGGTTCAGGACCAATAAATCTTGTGGACTAATGCGAGCGGTGATTCAAGATTTCACAGGAGGTTTTGCAAAGAGCGGTTTGATCTGGTTATCCCCGGGGCAGATCGAACGGATACAGCCTGACTTTCCTTAATCCCATAGAATTCTGCTGGTTGACGACAGGCGTCCTCGTGGCGATCGATATCTCAAAATACCGCCATGAAGTTCTTATCGCTGAACCGGGAAAGAAGCGTTGCCGCCGCTTGACGATCCAGAACAAACGGGAAGATTTTGACAGGTTGATCGCTCTGTTGATGGGGTATGGCAGGTCCTTCCGTATTGGGTTTGAGGCCACCGGCAACTATCATCGCAACATAGCCTATGCCCTTCATCAGGCGGGGTGCGAACTGAAGCTGATTTCGTCCGTATCTCTCGCACGCACACGAGAAGCGCTTCACAATAGCTGGGATAAAAACGATCCAAAGGACGCACAGGTTATTCTACATATGCTGCAGATCGGTGCGTGTCAGTTCTATCACGACCCGCTCGTCCATTGCATCACTGATATTCAAGAGCTGTCCAAAACCCACGATATTGTCTCACGGGCGAAGACAGAACTGTGGCATCGAATCCTAACCCACTATCTACCGCTCTATTTTCCGGAAGCAGAACGATTCCATCGGTCACCACGCAGCGATTGGTTCCTTGCCTTCCTTGAGGCGTTCCCATCGCTGCACATGTTTTTCTGCCGTCTTACGCGGCCCGGACCTTTTGCTCATCTTCGCTCCATAAAGGCTACGATGATCCAAAAACCCACCCTTAGCAAAAGGCCGTCACGTGTCTCATAATCCCTGACGGGTTACAAAGTTGAATACTGACACAACGCAAATCAGGTCTCCTGCGTTTGGTGCACCGCTCGAATTGAATGGGTGAGTGCCAGCGCAAACTATGGTTTCATCTCGTTGTTTCACGTTCTCAGGTTCAAAATAAACTAGCCTAGCCCAAGGCACTTGAGTTTCCTTAGTATCGGGATAGCCCTACCAGTCCAATTTTGGCTGGGGGGCCTGGCGATCAATAAGCAAATATGGCGCTGTTCCATCTTGGCAGTTCATCCGATTTGCCTGAAGTACAAAGCCTCTACGATGGCTGCAAAAAGCGCGTCCTTTTGTTTTTCGACGTATGGCAATTCTTCGTAAGCGATGAGCATTGGATGAGTTTTCTTTTCTCCGTCTTTCACAGCACCATGGACCCAGCCATCCTCCATTTTTTGCTGCATCCACTGATCGTGCTGTGCGGAGTTCGGGGCTGAAGGGTTTTCTAGGCGGAATCGAATGCCCTGGAGTGTTGCTTCACGCATCCAATCTTCAATCTTATCATATGGCGGTTGAGAATTATCACCATGTGCCATGCAGAACGCGCGGATGGCCTCATGAACGACGCGGGAAATTACCACAAGCTGGTCTTCGTTTATTTCCATATGGCATGACATAGGCTTTTTAAGGTCACATTTCCAGCGCTGGACTAGCCGCATGTTCTCTGATCCATTCTTCCAATTGCGAGCCTTCTATGGTTAGATGAAAGCGTTAAACGGGCATGTCTGATGCAATCGGATGGGAATGGGGGCTTCAGTGAATTTACCAGACATCGTGCGCAGTTGGTTCGGGCAAGTGGAAAACGAATTAGTATGTCGTCTCTCTCAATACTCACGCGGACTGGATGCTAAGCTAACCCCAGGACCGAAGAAGAGGATTTTATCCCTGGATGGCGGTGGTATTCGCGGGGCCATGGCTATTGGTGTGCTCGAGGGCATTGAGGATCTGTTGCGCAAGCGTCATGGCAACGACCCGGATTTTCGTCTGTGTGATTACTATGACCTGATCGGCGGCACCTCCACTGGGTCCATCATCGCGGCAGCGTTAGTCGCCAAGCGTTTCAGCGCCAGCGAAATCAAGGACTTTTATTTTGAACTTTCCCCGAAGATCTTCAGACCCTCTCTCTTACGCCAAGGCTTTAGCCGTGCGAAGTTTGATGGCTCCAGATTGCTGAATGCACTGGATGATGTATTTGGTGACACGACACTTGGCGACAGCAGCCTGGAATCCGGTATCGCGATTGTTGCAAAAAGGATTGACACATCCAGCACATGGGTAATGCATAATAATCCGTCAGCCCCGTTTTTTGGTGACCCTGCCGATGGCAGTTATATCGGTAACAAACATTATCTATTGAAGAACATTATTCGCGCCTCGACAGCAGCGCCCCATTACTTCAAGCCAGAACGCATTGAAATCATCAAAGATCAGGAATATGGGCTATTTGTTGATGGGGGTATGACCCCACACAACAATCCAGCCTTCCAGCTTGTGATGCTCGTTGGCATGAACGGACATGGCTATAATTGGGCGTTTGGTGCTGACCAGCTTTTGGTGACCAGTATTGGGACTGGTTCAATGTCAGAAAGGGTCGAGGCCGACAAGGTAAACCGGCAACTGCAAATCCAGAAAACCATGCAGGCATTGACTTCAATGATCACCAGTTCGGAAGACTTTGTCGAGCTACTCATGCAATGGCTTGGAGAATCTTCTGATCCGACGGAAATCGATTCCGAGATTGGTACACTGGCGCAGGAGTTTCTCGCCCAAAAGCCCTTGTTTTCTTATCAACGCTATCAGGCCACGTTAAACCAGTCCGCTCTCAAGTCTGATTTAGGTATTTCGATCAGTGCCAAGGAATTATCAGTACTGAGAGATATGACAGACCCGGCAGCTACCGGCATTGCCCATGGCGTAGGGCAGATCATGGCAGACAAGCTGATCAAAGAAACACACTTTCCGACTGGGTTCGATTTGTAGAATTCTTGAGGGATCTGTCACGAAAATTTGTCGATCAGAGTAACCAGAAATTCATCTGCTCGTTATCCGGTCACCGATAATGCCAGCAGTGACGGCATAGTGAGCGGAGCAATTATATCTCAATATAGTTTCGAAATTTTTAGATACCAAGAACGTTCGATCGCTCCCTAAACGATACCGCAAAACGGACAATGGCGTATTATCGGTAAATACTTCCAGCACATCAGGCACTCCCAGGCTCTGCCATTCTTGCGCCTGCTTGGTCGTTGTTAGGTATGTTATCGGTTTGCAGCCTTTGGACTGCTTAAACTCAAACTGATTTCGCAGCACAGCTAGATCGGATGGCACTTCAACGCCCCAAGGTATCCCGGCACGCCACCCGTGACGCTGTAGATAGTTCGCGATTGATGCTAATGTATCTTTTTCCGAATCCCAAATATCGGACATACCGTCGTCATCACTGTCAACTGCATAATCGAGATAGGCTGATGGCATAAACTGAGGCTGTCCCATAGCGCCGGCCCAAGATCCCGTCATTTTTTCTATGTCAAGAACACCTCGTTCGTACATTTGGATCAAGCACCGAAGCTCGTATGCAAAATAGTCCGAGCGGCGATGATCAAATGCCAGCGTTGCTAAGGCTGATGCCACGTTATAAGGTCTGACCAACTTACCGAAGCGACTTTCTTGAGCCCAAATCCCAAACAATACAGATGATGGCACCCCGTAGAAGGAGCGCAACTTCGACAAGAATGGTTGCAAAGCGCGAAACCGTTCGTATGCGTATTCCATATATGGCCCAAGCCGTAAATCAGCGAGATATTCATTCAGACTCAGATTAAACTCTGGTTGTGATCTGTCTTTCTGTAAAACTTCGGGTTTGAAGCTGACGCCTTTTAGGACATGCTTTGCAGCTGACTCCGAAACGCCAGCGCCTAGGGTGTCACCCAAAAAATTGTCTCGCCACTGATCGAACGATGAGGATATATCATTAGCCCAAGCAGAGGGTACAACTTGGCTCAAGAGTGACGCAGAGCCAAACAGAAATGAACGTCGCTTCATGAATACGGTCATTCAAACTACCCTGTTGAATTGCGATGCGTGCTGGTTAGGCAGATCATTCTATGCCACAGTATGACTGATCAGTTTCCTTTGGAGGGGATAAAGAGCCGAAGCAGGTATTAGCACCAGAGTTGATTGCATCAATCGCCGCCTGGCGCATCATCAAACACGTTGACAAAGAGTACCCGCCATCAGAGTTTTCGATTCCGTATTTTTCCTCAAACAATTGCACGGCCTCAGTTAGTGACGTAGCTGCCGGTCTCTCAGCCGAGTTTGTTTGTAAGGGCTGACTTTCAACTGAAGTATCTTCATTACCTGATTGGTTTTGACTACCGACTGCCTCGTTCAATTTACTCCATGTTGTTTCGTCAACATCACCTGTTTCCTCAAGTCCATAGTCCAATTGAAACAATACGACCGCTTGGCCGGTCCCGCGACCAAATACTCCATCTGGGGTCCCAACCGGATACCCTAAATCTGCAAGTCTTTCTTGCAACTCTAGTACTTCAGGACCAGAGGAACCCACTGTTAAGTCAATTCGCCGCGCTCCAGATGCTGTTTCTGGTACAGCACATAGCCCTACTAGATAGGTATACATGTCTTGTTCTAAGGTCCGCTGCGTTGTGCCCGAAACTACGTCAGTTGAGAGTATTTGACTGGGATCATCAAATAGCACGCTTAACATACGGTTTGTCCAAGCAATACGGTCTTCTTCACTATGGGCATGACGGCTGGAGTTCGGGTTGCCGAGATTAACCCCGCGCGAAACAGCCCGTGCATCATTGCGGTCTGCATATTCACCGAGGTTGACATACTTGAAGTATGCCGCCGCAACTTCAATGGACACATTTAGATCATCAAGTAATTCTGGATTAGACTCCAGATCGATCCCGATGATTTCACCGTAACGGCGATAGTTATCTCTACCGGTCAGCCGATAGAAGCCGCGTCCACGGTATTTCCAGCCGTCACCAGGCTGGGTGTTGCCCAGGGACTCTCGCCCATAAACATGATTGGCAATGGCTTCCGGATTACGGGCGAGACGTTTGGCTTCCTCTTCGGTGACCCGGGTCGGGAAAGTCCTGCGCAAACCGGCGGCACTGTAATTCAGGTTTGCTTCATTAAAGCGCAAAAATCCTGTCTCGATGATACCTTGCCCCAAGAAGTGGGCTACCCGTAATGGCGTATTGATCTCATACTTCTTCAATATCGGTTCCGATCGCAGAATAGTGTTGAGGTAGCGATATCGAGTACTAAATGGAGTGCTAATTTGCTGCCCAGGAAAAATGGTAATAAATTTGGTCATGTCAACTTGATTTATTGGGAGACCAAAAAAACTGGGGCCCACTACATCCATCGCATCGCTTGAATTTCTGGATGTTTCTGAAAAATCCTTGGTTAAATGGTTTTCTTCAACAAACCCTTGCACCTTATTATTGTTTAGACGAAGACTCACGCGTGCCCAACCCTCAGGTATGGAAAGTTGTCGGCGAGTCACACCGACGGCAGTGCCAAGCGGCAAAAACGGGTGGAGTTTCAGGGTATCAGTGTCCGGTCCCAGAAACAGAGGTGCAGTATCGCTCTTTATAAAGAAATTACGCGCCGCAAACTCATCCTTACAACTGATAAAACAAAATGCGTCATTCTCAGCAGCCGAGATGAAGGGGCGCGATGGATTGCTTGCATAGGGTACTTCATCAGTGGCATCGGCTAGCGCCGCATTCACTCTCTCAACTTCGATAGACAATGCCGCTTCGGTTAAAGCAGTTCGAGCCGACATTTCCGGATCTGTCAAAGAAGCTGAAACGAACCGTGAGAAGCGACCATCACTATCAGTCACTTCTCCAACATCAGCTCCAAACATAATGGTCACATTATCATGGTGCTGTTCAACAAACGTACTATTTTGAGAAATTACCCGCCCTCTACCTGGCGGCGTTAAAACAAATTCCCATCTTGGAGCATCAACGAACAAATATGCACTTTTCACCGAGGCGCTTTGATCATCAAGAACATCTAAAAATCTCTGTACTGGGATTGCTTTCTCTCTGATCGACGTCAGCGTGCATTTGCCATTCAAGACTTTTCCATCGGCCGGGTCACGACATGGTTCAATATCGACGGGTAAAATGTAATTCTGCCGCTGTAGGCCAAATGCACTTGCAATTCCGAACGGCTTGGAGCCGCCATGGCCAGCGAAGTACATTACGGCAACTGTGTTCTCCGGATCTACGGCCAATTGGGCTGAAAATTCGTCAAGCGCAGTTTCAATTTGTAATGCTGTCAGATCTTCATGTCTTTGTATGAGTTCAAAATCCGTCGCTATCAAAAAAGATTCGACATTATCCAAGTCACTGAAAATGCCCTTGTCAGATCTATATTCAGGCAAAGCTTCAGTCCCTTGAGGATAGTTTTCAATTCCAATCAACAGCGCGATTCGTCGTTCTTGGGCGAAAACGGCACCCCCAAGTGTGTGAAGAACAACGAGTATAACAGAAAGCATTTTTAATAGCGGAATTACACCGACCAATCTATTCGTAAGTTTTTGCATCCAGATCCCCAACCCTCATTCATAAGTAAGTTGGACAAAGCGGACTGGAACTGTCAAGTCACCAGTGATTGCAGTTGCGAGGGTCGTTTTTTGCATTTAAGTGTGACGCCTATATGAGGGGGCAGGGCGTGGCAGACATATTTCTATCTTACTCTAGCGATAACAAGCAACAGGTTCGTTCACTCTCGGAACAACTAGAAGCCGAACAGTTCTCAGTTTGGTGGGACAATGATCTGCGCGCTGGAAATCACTGGATCGACAGAATCGACCTTGAGCTTAAGTCTGCCACTTGCGTGATTGTTGTTTGGAGCGAAAACTCCGTACAAAGTCGGTGGGTTAAGGAAGAAGCATATACGGCCGAAAAGCGCGGGACACTGCTGCCGATTCACATAGACAATGTCGAGCTTCCGTTGGGATTTCGTACAATCCAGTCAGAAGACTTCACGGATTGGAACGGCTCTAGGTCGCATCGCTGCTGGCAAAGACTGATGCTCCAGGTAACCTCTCTCATTCCGGAGGGAACGAACCTTGAGTGGCTAGAATCTTCATCCCTGCAAACTGATCGGGCGCTCGACCATGTTCCGTACTGAACGAAGTATACCGGCTGTTCCGGTATTCGGATTCCTTGTGAGCACAACATTGATCATCCTGTTCAGTTGGCTTGGTGAGAGCCCGAACGTTGGTACTCTTAAACTCGATATTTTGAATGTCTTTCTGATCGCAGCAGTCGCTGTCAATGGCCTGTTTATTCTAGCTGATCGTGATATTCCAAGACGATTCAAGGGTCTTGTAAGGCAATGGTTCTTGCCTAAGGAAAATCTGGTCCGAATAAACTCAGGAGAGGTGTTCTATACGATCTTTGTGGGAGTGTATGGGCGTAACCACTTCAGCTTACGCTGTTTGATCGCATCAATTCTGTCTTCAACAATTTTCTTCGCCATCTTTGTCGGCTCTGGCGTGCTTGTCGCAACCCCCGAGAACTCAGCCAGTATTATCGCTTTACTCCGAGATGAGCCATCGACAATCTTGGTTGAGTATTTGCTGCCTAACATTGTGGCCGATTTCTTTGCTCTTTGGCAGACCCGATATTTCTTGCGCTTGATTAAGGACTACCCAATCTGGACGATCCCTCTTATCATTCTTGATGTATTGATAACACTCGTTATCTTTTTCCTGGCGATCGCATTTTTTACTGCCATGATCAATGAAGAGAACGTTATTACGGCGCTCTCGCCTGCCGCATTGGAAATTACATATTATACGGAGTTAAGCGCCTTAAATGACCGCCAAGGACCGGAGGTGGGTACAATTACCCGCGCAAACTATCTGACAACTTATGTAACCTCGGTTTGGTTATGGCTCGTCTTGGGGCTGGGGCCCATCTTGAGAGGACTGTTTTGGCGCAAATCTGGGGAAACTCCCTTGGGTATTGCCTTTCGTGTCAGTGAATATCCTATGATCGCATTTGGTTTCGCTATAAGTCTGACGATTCTCGGCTTCGGCATTTTGACTTGGCTTGGAAGCCTCTTTTTAGTTTGAACTGTCCGTCATCTCTGAGAACCTGACTCGTAAGCTGTCCATACTTTTCAATGTTTGCAAATCTTCTTGTTGCTATCCTGATGTGTGCAATGAAGAGTATGCGACCGTTGAACGCGGCGTTGATCTTATTCATGAGTTCTACCGGGTTGTCGCCGCTGATCTTGCAGACCGTGCTATAACAATGAGTGCAACGCCACTCGTTAATAAAGAACCAGCTTGATGCGGAAAGCGGTATTGGATTGGCGTCAGTTAAAAACTGTCCTGATGCCGATTGAAATCTACTGTACGAGCTTGTTCTACCCGACATCTCCACATGTGGTGAGCGGATCGAGGGTACGGGATTTTGTCTCCTGCCTAGGATGCATGGTCATTCCTATAATGATCATAAAATTTGGCTTTCAAGACATCCCCGAATAACGATTCCCTCTTTACAGATTCGCTATCTTTGATGAAATTCGAACGCATGATAAAGCTAACAGTAGACTACAAGCCCAATCGCTTCATGGATTTGATAGTTTTCTTGGTTGCGCGGCGTATGAACCCTTTTGTTAGAGCCTGATCCAAAAGTATCTGGGTGATTTCAACGACTTATGATTCTCTTTGTTTGCTTAAGACACGGAGGATCAGATGAGTTGGAATGAAACCACCCGCACATATTATGACCGCAGTTTCCTGCGCTATGCAAGTGATCTGACGGACGACGAATGGGCTTTGATTGAACCTGAAATACCTCTTCCAAATCGGATGGGGCGTCCTCGCAAGTGGCCGATGCGGGAGATCATGAACGCCTTGTTGTATATCGCGTCTACTGGCTGCCAATGGCGCATGTTACCAAGGGATTTCCCGCCTTTTTCGACGGTTCAGAAATATTTTTATTGGTGGCGTGATGACAGATTGCTGGAAAAGATCAATCACCGCCTGCTGTTTGAATGCCGCGAAGCACACGGCAGAAGCCCACACCCCAGCGCAGGTGTGATCGATAGCCAGTCGGTTAAAACCACAGAAAGTGGCGGTATTACTGGCTTTGACGCGGGCAAAAATATAAAAGGCCGCAAGCGGCATATTCTGACGGATACGGAAGGCTTTCTGGTGACAGCACTTGTGCATGCCGCGGATGTACAGGATCGCGACGGCGCACCAGCGGTGTTGATGGAAGCGCGAGACAAATTTCCATGGCTTCGCCATATCTTTGCCGATGGTGGCTATGCGGGAGATAAGCTAAAGCGCAAACTTAAAAAAGTCGGTCCATTCCGGATGGAAATCATCAAGCGATCCGATAAAATGAAAGGCTTTAAAGTCCTGCCCCGGCGATGGGTCGTAGAACGCACATTCGCATGGTTAGGGCGATCACGCCGTCTCGCCAAGGATTGGGAACGATGCTGGACCTCAGCTATCGCATGGCTATTCATGGCTCACATCCGTATCGCAACAAGACGACTGGCAAGAGCATGTTTCATATGAAAGACTTTTGATTCAGACTCTTAGGTCTTGCTTATGCGGCCACTTATGATGAATCTTTGGGTTTTCGGGCGATTTGCAAAACGCATACAAATAATCCTCAACATCTTCTGACAAAATGTCTCTAAATTCTCGTGGCAAATTTTTCTGAATTCTTTTTTTCTCAAATTTAGTAAGAGATGTTGTGTCAGGATGAATGTTCAGAAGAATTGTTTTGTCTAAGGCCTTCGTATCGATGATTTCGTTCAACTCCCACAACAAACCCTCTGAGTCTGATAGTTGCACTAAAATCGCTCGTGAACGTTTCAGCAAAGCGGTCACCACTGCTTGCCATGAGTCATCGTCAATGTAGACCCGGCCAACCCCAGGCAACACTTCATCGTCTCCGGGCCTTCCAACGGCGATGATAGGCGCAAAGCTCTTCTAGGAATCCACGAACCATGATTCAATTGGGGTAGACTTCATACCAATTCCTAATTCTTCCTCTGCCTCCCTGTTTCTTTGCAACGCCTCGAGCAGCCAAAGATTTTTTGAAACATTTGGATAATCGTGCCTGAAGTCGCGAAGTAGAAGTACAGGTGCGCGAACATCTTGGAAAGGGCGAAGGTAGCTCCAAGCTTGTTTCGCCGCAAAGCTTTTGCGTCCAATACGGACAAAACTCTCATGTACAAACATTGGTGCAACGGTTACCATCATAACTATGGCGATAATGGGTGGTATCTCATTCATCATCATCCACCGTGCGAGAAGGGCCAACATTGAGAGAAACACAATTGTAAAGAACAGATAGAACGGCACTTCAAAGTAGAGCAGGTTGTATTTACTCCGATTGTATACCCCCCAATTTATCGAGTATTTATTTTCATCCGCAATATCTTGCCACCACTCGGACATACCTTTTTTGGACTTCCATTTCGATGGAAGAGATGAATCTATCCATATACTGACTAAAAGCCAGATGTAATAAATTGTTCCTAGTGAAAATCCTATCAAAAGCAGAATTAGGGATAAAGAAAACAGTCCCATCTCTATGCCCCTCCAATTAATTATCACGCCATTGAACGCGGCCTAACGCGCCCGAAGGTGACGAAACTGGACGGCCCTGTTTAGGTGCTCCAGTTGCCGAGTTAGGCCTGGCTATATGATGTAGCGGCCTCATGCCGCCACGCCTTCAACGTAAGGCGGCATGAGAGGCTTTGGCAAGATTGATTTTGGTGCCGGTGAGCGGTAGCCCAGCGAAGAGTGAGGACGCAATGTGTTGTAGTGTCGTCGCCACCATTCGATCAGAGTTTGGGCTTCTTTCGGTGTATAGAGTATCTCCCTGTTCAAGAACTCATCTCTAAGTTTTGAGTTGAAGCTTTCACAATAGCCATTCTCCCACGGCGAGCCGGGCTCAATGTAGAGCGTCTTCACGTTCAATCGTCCCAGCCATTCGCGCAGTGCGAGAGCAATGAACTCAGGGCCGTAGCACCTTTGGAAGTAACTCACTGCATTAGGCTTTGGCCGCCTGTGGAGCCGCTCAAACGAGCGGAATAGGTGGTCAAAGCCGGGCGACAGTCTCTAATTTTGGTTTGCTGAAGAACCACAAGAAACGGAGGCTGACTATGACCAATACCGATGTTACACCCGATCCCGTTGTTCGGTTAGCGATTGATATCTCAAAACATCGCCATGATATTGTCCAGCCCATAAATTAAGTACCATTTTGATGTAGAGTTTCAGGTATTGGTGTGCGCATGTTGAGAGCTTGATGTGGCCGGATGGTATTGTACTGTTTGAGCCATTTATTGATGACGGTTTTAGCTTGCTCTATCGTAGTGAACCATTCAGCATTGAGGACTTCTCTTCGTAAGGTGCCATTGAAGCGTTCGTTATAGCCGTTTTCCCAAGGTGAGCCTGGATAGATACGGATCGGTTTGATACCAACCTTGGTCAACCATTTCTGGAAGTTCTCCGCTGCGAACTCTGGGCCGTTATCTGACCTTATAAACTCTGGCTTTCCATGACATAAGAACAATGGGTACAGAGCCTCTAATACTTCCGCATTCCCCATCTTTGGTTTTACAGCGACACAGAGAGCTTCTCTGGTGTATTCATCAAGGACGGTCAACATTTTGTAGCTACTCCCATTGCTGAGGCGATCATGAACAAAGTCGATGCTCCAGATATGGTTCTCATACTTTGGCCGTAACCGGATGACAGAGCTGTCTTTGTGATACAGGCGTTTCTTTTTCTTATGGCGTTTGGGTTGCTGTAAGCCTTCTTCCCGCCAAAGCTTTTCTATTTTCTTGTAATTGACCTTCCAGCCTTCAATCTGCAGTAACTTGGTTATCTTGCGATAACCGTACCGACCATATTGTTTGGCTAATCGAATAAGAGCCAGGCGAAGCCTGTCCTCATTATCTTTGGGTCGGTTAAGATAACGCTGAGAGGAACGGGGCATACCAACCGTTTTGCAGGTCCGCCGCTCAGACGTATTCAGTCTTTGACGTGCCTTCACAATGGCCTGACGTAGGTCGGTGACCGTCAGACCTTGGGCTTTAAAACATCAAGTGTTTCTTTGAGAATAAGCTTGTCTAGTTCAAGCTCGGCAACAATTTTCTTCAGACGCTGGTTCTCTTTCTCGAGACCTTTAAGTTCAGATAACTGGGACTTGCCCATGCCGCCATACCTTTTACGCCACTTATAGTATGTTGCATCACTCACGCCTGCTGATCGACAGGCTGTCGCGACATCATTCCCGCCCGCCAAACTCAGCTCAATCTGACGCAGCAGGTTCAATATATCCTCATCGCTAAAGCGTTTCCTCGCCATGCAAATAACCTCCACCATTCATAGAATAATACCAAAAATGTGGACCAGTTATAATGGGGCAGGACAGATCGCAAATCGAATTGCTGGTTTCAAAATAAAATGTTTAATATCAATGCCTTACTGGCGACCCCGACAGGATTCGAACCTGTGGCCCCCAGATTAGGAATCACTTCTGACCATTTTTCAACGTCAGTGATCATGCGGATTTATGCAGTAAAATCAACAGGTAAATCGATTTTGAGATTCCACGGAATTCCACCGAAATGCACCGAAATCCATGAGAAATGAACCTAAAATGAACCTAAACCAAACTAACGGCCCCAAGATAAAGCATCTGGGACCCAGGCTTTCTTCGCGAAAACCGGCACCGAATTCGTTTTAGGTTCATTTTTAGTTCTGACGGACGGTTGTGGCTATTTATTCCTGTTGCGGAACATTGGCAAAATAGCTGATACTCCCGGAGGGACTCGAACCCCCGACCTAGCGGTTATGAGCCGGTTTCGAGGTGTCTATAGAAGTCTCTGTACGTCTCAAACACACACAAAATATAGCATTGGTGTCTACAGTAGTCTATAGCGGTCTACACGAAACGCTGGCCTTTGTTACCCAAATGGCATGTTTTGGTGGAAGTTGCTGTTACCCAAAAATAATTCGGGCAGAGCTGGTGATGTGAATCCGGCAGCTCTTGTGGTCAGGTTGCTCACATATGTGAAGGGTGACCAAAGCGGGGATGGGAGCACATCTCAATCCATGGCTTACAAAAAGGTGGGAAACATATTTTTTTACCTATGTGTGTTGATGTTTTCCAGAAATGTGTCCCACAGACGATCCCTAAATGCAGGTGGAGTGAGAATTGCCTCCAAAGGTACAAACCTGGTAGAGTTTTCCGATGATCGACTTGACATAATAATAAATAATATCAATGAGTTACACGGTTTCGCGTGCACTATGCGTGCAGTGAGAAAAGATTTGCAAGTACCAAACAGGGTACACAAATCAAAAAATGGAGCACCTGTTTTAAGAGAAATATAGGGGTATGAACGGCTGGAAAATTGCGTCAGTTCGCTTTGCTTTTCTTCTTTGAATTATTGAATAAGTCCAATTCGGTCACAGTTTTTTTAGTGGGAGGCTGTTCGGCAAGTTTTTGTATCTCGTTGTATGGCTCATAAGGTTAACCAGCCATAAGTTCAGCAGCCATTTCCTGAGAATCTGAAGTTCGGACTGTTCCATTAACAGTTGGAATAAGCACCTGACACGATCAATTAGACGGTTAACTGATCCTTTAGGTGCATTTGTTAGGCTATTGTAAAGGATTTGAATCGCTGCCTTGTATATACCCTATAGGGGTATCGACATCAGTGAATATACTGGGTAAGAAGGGCATATGGTTCTAGTAAAGCAAATTGCGATTTGGACAGTTTTGATGACATTTCTCATCAATCCTGTATTCGCATGCTGCCATTCTGGCGCATATCCTGTTGAAGAATCCATGAGCACCATGGAGAGCGTAAATGGCTCTTCGCACAAAGGGTGTCACGATGCTGAGCCTTCACCGTCAGATGAGCAGCCCCAAAAGCATAATCCGATGGAACCCATGGATTGTGCCGGATGTGTGCAGTGCGACGCGTATTATCAAAAATACAATGAAATCGCTCTAAAGGCCCTTGTGGCGGAATTGCCGAGTGGTGAGAAAACTCTCACCGCTGAAGCATCACTGCAAGTTGATGTTGCTCTCTGGACTTCTACCCGGTTGCGACCACCCAGTCTGGCGCCGCCAGTTCAGCTATCTCCTGTCCAACTGAATAATATTCTGATCCTCTGATCCTCGGGAACAATCATTCGTGATTGCGCCAGGCGTTTTGTCGTCTGTGCAATAGAAACAGTTTGTTACCGGATTAGTTATTATGAAGAAATCTTGCTATCAGTGCCTGCTATTCAGCCCATTCTGTAAATGGGTACCTGCCTCGCTCGCGTTAATGCTCTCATGGAACACTTTCCCGATTGCTCATGCACAGACATTTAAGGAATTGGAACAGCAGCTGCTCGACCATCCGTCCATTGTGGCGCTGCGTTTCAGTGAAACAGCAAGCCGCGAAAGTGCTGCTGCTAATATTGGCTTGCCGGACCCAGTCATTTCTGTCGGGGTGAACAATGTACCGTTGCAGGACCCCGCATTTGACAGGTTTTTGCCGACCCACAAGGCGATTGGGGTCCGTCAGTCTTTGCCAAATTTTGCCGAACGCCGCGCGCTGTCTTCTGCCAATGAGCGCAGAGCCTCATTGCAAAAACTTCAGGCCGAGTGGCAATTCGTTACTCTAAGAGCGAAATTGATCAGTCTTCTGGCAACCCAAACTGCATTGAGTGAACAGCTCTCTATTCTGGCGGCGCGTGACATTAAATATAATGAACTGGAAGAGGTTATTCGTTCTGAAATTGATGCCGGACGCCCTGCCGTATTCAGGATAGCGGATATTGATATTGAACGTGCCGATAGTGCTCGGGAAAAAGCTGCCATTTTGGCGTCACAGATTGAGGTAAGCGCCGGTATTGAAGAACTGGTCCTAATGGCAGCAAAGACACCTGCACCAGAAACCGCCCTTGCTCTGTGGGACGGGCAGGCTACCCGGTTTTATGCGGTGAGGTTGGCCGATCAGAACATCGATATCTCAGAGGCAGGCGTATCAGCGGCAAAGGCTGCTTTTCGACCTGATTGGGGCGTATCGCTAACGTACCAGCAACGTGAAGAGGGTAGCGGTGCTCCCGGATCGACTTTTGCCGGTGATGACTGGTTCTCTGCCAGCGTATCTGTCACCGTTCCCATATGGTCACGTCAGAACCAGCAGCCGAAACTGCGTGCTGCAAAAGCAAATGCAAATGCTCGTCGGCAGCAAAGCGAAGTTGCGGCGAGGGCCGCTCTCGCCGAGTGGCGGGTCTTGTCCGCAAAAATCGAAGCCAGCAACGACTTTCAGAAAATTCTGCGAGAAAAAATCTCAGCACTCGACAGCCGGATCGAAGCTCTGACCAGTAATTATGAAGCGGGGCTGGGAGATTATTCAACCATTCTCGACACTGAGATCACCCAACTGAAATTTCAGAGCGATCTGGCAACTGAACGCGCCAGACAAGTTAGCCTGACAGCCCGGGCCAATAGCTTACTGGTGACACCATGAGATCTTTAATATTTGTCCTTTTCGTTTTGGTATATTCTCCTGTGATGGCGCAGGAGGCAGAACAATATACCTGTCCTATGCATCCGCACTATATCGCAGACCAGATGGGTACCTGCCCGATTTGTGGCATGGACCTGGTGCCCGCTAAAGCAGACACGAACCAATCCCCGGGCAGTGGTGTGATTGTTTCTTCTGAAATGATCCAGACAATGGGCATACGCGCTGCACCAGTGCGTATGCAGAGTGTTGGTGATACGATCCGCAGCTTCGGCAATGTAATGCCAAGTACGCGACTTGAAACGGTTGTTGCCTCACGTGTTGAAGGCTGGATTGAAGACCTCGCTGTTTCGGCTGAAGGCGACGCCGCAGCAGCAGGAGACCTCCTCTACAGTGTCTACAGTCCTGATCTGATCGCGGCGCAGAGAGACTTCATTAATGCGCTTAAATCCGGTTCAGTCGCGCGCAGCAGTGCAACAGAGCGACGCCTGAAATCACTCGGGATGCAATCTGGCGTGATTGCGTCTGTCAGGAAATCAAGGACCGTTATTGAGCGGTTACCGGTTTATGCCGAAGAGGCCGGTGTTGTTTCATATCTGGCGGTTCGCGATGGCGATTATATCAAACCTGGGGCACCGATCATGCGATTGCAAAATTATGAACGGGTCTGGATCGTGGCCTCTGTAGCAGAAAAAGACATGAGGCGGATCAAAAAGGATACAAGCGCTGTTCTTTCATTGCCAGACATTAGCGAGGAACGCCAGGGCAAAGTGGATTATGTCTATCCGACGATTGACGAGGCGACCCGGACCGGGAAGGTCAGAATTGTTGCAGCGAATGAAGAGGGACTGTTGAAGCCCGGTGGCTATGCCGATGTCACCTTTGCTGTCGGAGAGCAGATGGTACTTGCTGTCCCGACAGAAGCCATTTTGCACGGTAGTGATGGTGCCCATGTTGTGACCATGACCAGCGACCAGGCTTTCAAACCAGTCATAATACGGACCGGTATCAGTGCAAACGGCTATACAGCTGTCGAAGCAGGCCTCGCTGAAGGAGACATGGTTGTGGTCAGCGGTCAGTTTTTGCTCGATTCAGAAGCGAGCCTGCGGGAAGGTTTCCGCAAGATGACACCGGCCACGAGCCTGATAGAAATGGATCGTGAGACACCTCTGTCAAAACTCCCCGTGAACGCTGAAACCCTGGCGCTGATTGACCATTTTGTCGATGCCGGGCTTTATTTTCACGAAGCTTTAAACGACAATTACCGCGTTGATCCATTTTTTCTGGAGGCGTCATTGAAAGCCGGGGAGGGCCTTCTCGGCACCTTCGGCGACACCCGGCTTGCGCCTGTCATCAACGAGGCGATGCAGACCATTGAAGCAGCACAACGCTCTCCTGAGGCAGATGATCATAAAACGGCACTTCGTGAGGCGCTCGCAAGTTTAGTGATTGCTCTTGAGCCGTGGTTCCTTGACGGCGCCCCAATTCATTATCGTGATCTTGGCTTGGCGCTGTTCCGGGATGAAGCATCTGGCAATCTGTGGGTGCAAGAAGGGGATGCGGCAAGCAATCCGTTTGGTAATGGCCCGTCGGTGCTGATCGAATGGCCTGATCCTATGGCCGGGATGGCACAGGATAACCCTGATCCGTCCCATGCCGGGCATGTACATTGAGGGGGTGAAGATGATGGATACGCATGATCCTCTCTCAGGCCGGGACCCGTCGCAGTCCACGATTGCACGGTCGATTGAATGGTCGGTGAATAATCAATTGATTGTCCTGGTGCTGGCGGCAACGCTCGCTGTTACCGGCTGGATTGCAGTGCGCAATACGCCCCTTGATGCCATTCCTGATTTAACAGACACGCAGATCATTATTCGGACGGATTTTCCAGGACAGTCACCGCAGATTGTCGAAGACCTGGTAACATATCCGCTGTCTAACAGCCTGCTGGGCCTGCCACGCACAAAGGATGTGCGGGGCGCGTCCATGTTTGGTACCAGCTTTGTCTATGTCATTTTTGAGGATGATGTGGATCTCTACTGGGCGAGATCACGCGTTGTGGAAGCGCTCTCGCGCCTCGGGAGCCAGTTGCCTCAAAGCGCCACACCGCGCATCGGACCCGATGCTACAGGGGTTGGCTGGGTCTATCAGTATGCGCTGGTCGACAAGACCGGGCAGCGCGATCTGGCCGAATTACGCACCTTACAGGACTGGTTTTTAAAACTGGAGCTTGCGGGCGTCGAAGGAGTGTCGGAAGTTGCCTCAGTTGGCGGATTTGAGCGTGAATATCAGGTGCTGATCGACCCTAACCGCCTGCGGGCATTTGATGTGCCGCTCACAAAAATTGCCGCTGCTGTCAAAGCCGCCAGCGGTGAAGTCGGTGGCCGGGTGATGGAGCAGGGGGAGACGGAATATGTGATCCGGTCCTCTGGATATGTCAAAAACACGGACGATTTGAAGCAGATTGTTCTTTATGCCGATAATGGGACGCCAGTAACACTGGGCGATGTGGCTCTGATCATTGAGGGTCCGGCGCTGCGGCGGGGAATTGTCGAACTGAATGGCGAAGGCGAGACGGTTGCTGGCATTGTCATTATGCGCGATGGCGAGAATGCTTTAGACGTTGCGGAACGCGTTAAAGAAAAACTCAAAGTGCTTCAGCGGGGCTTGCCGGAGGGTGTCGAAATCCAAACGGTCTATGATCGGGGGCCTCTGATCGAAGGCGCTGTGTCCTATTTAGAACATAAGCTGATTGAGGAGGGAATTGCTGTTGCCCTGGTGACATTGCTGTTTCTCTTACATGTCCGGGCTGCTTTTGTTTCCATCATCACGCTACCGCTTGGCGTACTTGGTGCCTTTTTAATAATGTCGGCACAAGGCGTCACTGCAAATATCATGTCCCTTGGTGGTATCGCGATTGCCATTGGCGCCATGGTCGATGCTTCCATTGTCATGGTAGAAAATGCGTCCCGACGATTATCCGCACTGCCTCATGATGCAGGGGAGGCCGAACGCCGCCGGGTGATCTTAAAGGCGGCACGGGAGGTGGGGCCTGGATTATTCTTCTCCCTCTTGATTATTACGGTATCCTTTCTGCCGGTCTTCGCTCTCACCGGGGAAAGTTACAGGCTGTTCTCGCCATTGGCCTTTACCAAGACCTATGCCATGGCGTTTGCCGCCTTGTTATCGGTCACTCTGGTGCCGGTTCTTATGCTGTGGCTTTTGAAAGGGCGAATTGCGCCAGAAGAGAAAAATCCTCTCAACAGGTTTTTTATTGCGGCCTATCGGCCAGTCCTGCAGCTTGCCCTGAAGTTCAAATGGCTGACAGTGGGGGCGGCCATTTTCATGATGGCGACGGTTGCCTGGCCAGTATCACGACTTGGTTCTGAATTTATGCCTGCGCTCTATGAAGGTGAACTGCTTTATATGCCAACGACATTGCCAGGTGTTTCGGCGACAAAAATGCGTGAGCTGTTGGGGCAAACCAACCGCCTTATTGAAACCGTGCCGGAAGTCGACAACGTCTTTGGCAAGGCAGGTCGTGCTGACACCGCAACTGATCCTGCACCGCTTACGATGATTGAAACCTGGATACGGCTTAAGCCGCGCAGCGACTGGCGCCCCGGGATGACTCCCGAAAAGTTGATTGAGGAATTGAATACCCGGGTTACCATGCCAGGGCTTGTCAATTCCTGGGGATATCCGATTAAAATCCGTATGGATATGGTTTCAACCGGCGTTCGAACGCCCATAGGGATCAAAATCACCGGCGATGACCTGGAAAAAATTGCCGATCTTGCATTGGAGATTGAGCAGGTGGTGAAAACTGTCTCAGGTACGCGATCCGCTTTTGCAGATCGTGTTATTGGAGGTAAATATCTCGAAATCTTGCCCGACCGCAAAGAGCTGGCGCGACGTGGTATCGACATGCAGACATTCCAGGCGGTGATACAGACGGCGCTTGGCGGAATGAAGCTTGCCGAAAGTGTCGAAGGTCGCGAACGGTACAATATTATGCTCCGCTATGACCGGCCATTTAGAGAGAGCGGTGATGCGATTGCGGATATTTTGATCCCGACACAGAGTGGGGCGCATATTCCGATCGGTGAAGTCGCGACCATTCAGTATACCGAAGGGCCACCGATGATAAGGTCAGAAAACGCCCGATTGACCGGCTGGGTGTTCGTGGACATCGCCGAACGCGACCTCGGCGGATATGTGGCTGATGCACGCGAGGTCGTGGCACGCGATGTGTCGCTGCCGCCGGGGTATGCTGTCGACTGGTCTGGTCAGTATGAACAGCTGGAAGAGGCCAATGCCCAGCTTGCCCTGGCGATCCCTGCCGCCATTGTGTTGATATTCCTGCTTTTGATGCTGCATTTCGGGCGGCTTGACCGCACCATCATGATCATGGCGTCGCTGCCGTTCGGACTGATCGGCGGGCTCTGGGCTGTATATCTTGCAGGGTATAATTTGTCCGTCGCAGTGGCTGTCGGGTTCATTGCCCTGGGAGGTATTGCCGTTGAAACGGCGGTGGTCATGCTGCTTTATCTGGATGCGCGTATTCGCGAGCAACCACCGAAAACGCTACAAGAACTGTCGACGGCAGTGATGGAAGGCGCCGTATTGCGGGTACGCCCCAAACTGATGACTGTGGCAACGATCCTGGTGGGGCTTGCGCCGATTTTTATTACGTCGGGCCTTGGGGCGGACGTCATGCGCCGGATTGCCCTGCCTATGCTGGGCGGCATGGTTTCAACCCTCATTTTGACGCTGGTCGTTATACCTGTCTTCTATTATATCTGGGTGGGGCGATCACTTCAGCGGCAGGCATTAACCCCTGATGCTGCAATCAGGACACAATTCAACTAGAACAACAAACCTTTGAGAGGAGATCGATCAAATGACACGAAGGAAACTGGGCCTTGTTGCCGTCTTGGGGCTGGCGTCCCTTGCCGCATGCGGACAATCCCATGACGGACATGGAAACCATGACAAGGACAACCCCGAGATGGCTGACCATAGCGGGCATGATATGAAAGATCATGACATGAAAACCGCACCAGACGCGATGATCCCGGTAAATGGGAAAGTGGTGCAGGTATTCGCAGATGCAGGACGGATCAAGATCGATCACGAGGAAATCCCGGCAATCAATATGGCGGCAATGACCATGTCTTTCGAGGCAGGCGGAGATGTGGACCTTGTGCGGTTCAGCGAAGAGGATGCGGTCCACTTCATGCTGAAACAAGGGCGCGATGGCTCTTTCCGCATTATGCAGATGTGTAAGACCGACGGCAGTGATGATGAATGCATGAGCAACATGAATCACTGACGGCATGATAATAAATTGACCTTATACCCTATAGGGGTATAAGGTTGGGGATGGGATCGTTCATTCCCGGAGGGTATTCTATGCGCATTTTAGCAGCCATTCTGGCGTCAATCATGGTGCTGGCAGGCACAACAGCCCTTGCACATTCCATGATTAAAGAGATTAATATCTCTTCCGGGGACAGCTTTGCGGTGTCTCCTGAAACATTCGACATCACCTTCAGTCATAAGGCGTCGCTCGCCGATATTGAACTTGAAACGTCGTCAGGTATGGCGATTGAAACCGGTTTTGAAAGCGACGACGATATGTCGGCAAGCTTCAGTGTCGATCTGCCGACCCTGGAAAACGGTGACTATCTGTTAACATGGAAAGCCGTCGCGCGCGATGGGCATATCATGTCAGATACGATCGATTTTTCTGTCGAATGATGCAGCTGGCGTGCTGACAGTTCTAGCGATTCTCATCAAATATACTCTGTATGCCAGTGCGCTGTTCCTGATCGGGCTCAGCCTGCATCGGGTGTTTCTGATTGAGAATGTATCGAAAAAGAAAACGGGCTTATTGGCGCCAGTCGGCGGGATTTTTCTCGGGGCTGTTGTCCTGAAACTGCTGATTGCCAATGCGCAGTTGGCAGGATCTCTGTCAGGGGCATTTTCAGGAGATACTTTCAAATGGGTCTGGCGACCTCATGCTATCCAGACCTATTTGTTTGTGGGTGCGCTCGGTGCAGTTGCAGCCTACAGGGTTTTTAATTGGCGTGCTGGCCTTGTTATTGCTCCTGCAGGCATTGCTCTTGGTTTTGGGATGGCAGGACATATTCAGGGTATCGAGGCGCCAGCCATTTGGGTGCCGTTTGTGGCGATCCATGTGTTGATTGCGGGGTTCTGGCTTGTTGCGCCCCTAACCCTTTATCCAGCTGCGGCCGTGCCCATCAGCGAGCTACAGCAGCGAACAGCACGCTTCAGTTCCCTCGCGATCAAGGCAGTTCCACTATTGTTTGTGACCGGCGTTCTGGTGTTGTGGCAATTGCTGGAGGGGCTGGGCCAGATGGTGTCCACGCCCTATGGGCGTCTGTTGACCTTTAAGCTCGTCGCGGCGGTTGTCTTACTGGGGCTTGGCGCCATCAACAAATTTTGGGTTTCTGAACAGCTGGCACAGAAACCGACATCAGGCCTCATCACGCTGAAGCGAACATTGGTGGGAGAGGCCATTTTATTTGCAAGTGTCCTGCTCATTCTGACCCTAGCCACCACCATTACTGGGCCGGGGCACACCGGATAGTGTCAGTCCTGGAAACGGGCATGACAGATATAACAGGAGATAAATGATGAAAAAATTGATGACGAGGGTTTGTATAACAATATCTGTACTGATTTTGTCCTTATCAGGCGTCATGGCGTCAGACTCAGGTGATGCAGCGATCACATCGATTATTTCTGAAATCGAGTATGGCTGGGAAAACGGGGACGGGACCCCCTTTAGAGAACATTTTCTCGACTTTGAGGGCGCCCGTTATATCGAGTCTGGCGGGCAAAATGAGGGGCTCGATGATCTGGTCTTGAACCATGTAGAACCTGAAAAAGGGGCGATCCCGGACCTTCAGCTCGATTTCTCCGATTTAGAAATTCACTATGAAGGTGAAGACTTTGCCTGGGCCGTTGTGGACACCAGGATTAAAGGCACCATCGTGAAATCCGGGCGCGTGCTCGATAAAGCGGGTCGGCAGACATTCCTGTTTCGCCGGGTAGAAGGGGCCTGGAAAGTCGTCCATACCCATTCTTCTTCACGCGACTACAATCCTAAAAAGTAAACGGAGCAACTGCATGTCAAAATCGGAGGCGACCATCAAACGACTGCGGCGTATCGAAGGACAGGTGCGCGGTGTCATCAAGATGCTGGAAGAGGACCGCTATTGTATTGATGTCTTGCATCAAATGCAGGCAGTCAAGTCAGCGGTGGCACGGGCGGAAAGTGAAATCCTGAAAGATCATGCCGCAACTTGCGTAGAAGGGGCGATCAATTCCGGCAGTAAAAAACATCAGCGTGAGAAAGTCTCTGAGCTGATCGATCTGTTTGATAAACTTAAAAGGTAGGATCGCATGAACAGGGCACTCTTTAACAGGCGGGCAAGACAACTTCATCTCTGGCTCGGGCTTGCCATCGGGGCGCAAGTTGGTCTGTGGCTGATTTCCGGCCTCTTCATGACCTGGTTTCCGATTGAAGAGGTGCGGGGGGAACATTTGCGCACTGAGATGGAGCCTGCCGCGTTTACAAATATAAGTGACTTACTGACCCCTGATGCGATCCTTGAGAAAAGTGAAGTAGCCGCAGACAGTCTTTCTTTGCACTTTCTATTGGAGAAGCCGGTCTGGCGCGTCAGCGGGGACGGCAAACGCAAGCTGGTTGACGCAACAACAGGCGACATCATCTCGCCTTTGTCTGAGGAGATGGCGATCGGCCTCGCACAATCCTCGTACAGTGGCGAAGGGGCGATTGTCTCAAGCACATTCCTCACTGAACCACCACGAGAATATGGCAGGCCGGGGCCCGTCTGGAAAGTTAACTTCGGGCCAGATCACGCAGCAAGCTTCTATGTAGATGCGTCAATGGGCGAAGTACGTGCCGTACGGACCACCTTATGGCGGGTCTTTGACTTCATGTGGGGGCTGCACATTATGGACTGGTCTACCCGTGAGAACTTCAATTCCTGGTGGATCAAAATGACGGCCTCGCTGGCGATTGTATTTTTCTTTGCTGGGCTATGTCTTTCCATTCTTCGGGTGATGAGCTGGATCGGACAGAAGAGCCGACGCACACCAGCGCCATAGAGGTATAGTAATCTAATGAAAGAAGCCAGTTAATGGACAGTCTTTTTTTTAGAGTATCACCGAAAGACCCCCTGTTTGAAGCCAATTACCTGACCAGTGTGCGCTGGGGCCTTGCCGGGGCAGTCATGATTGCCCATGCCTGGGAGGTCAATGACGGGATTGACCCCCTGGGGGTCTATAACTGGCAAGCAAGTGATCTTGCCGTAAACGGATTTTTTATCCTGTCGGGTATGCTGATCGCGAAGAGCCTGGCGACCCGGCGGCATCTGGGAGACTATTTCAAATCTCGCTTCCTGAGACTGTTCCCGGCTCTGGCTCTTGTGGTGATTGCGAGCCTGTTGTTTTTTGGGCCGGTTTTTTCACCAGCAAGCGAGGGAGCTTTTCTGAAAGACTCCCAAGCCTGGGCTTATGTGACCCGTATCTTCGGGTTGATGGACCCCAGAGGAGAGGTGGCAGGTGCTTTTTCAGGTAACTCTGAACCACATTTAAACGCCCCCTTATGGACCATCCGGTTTGAGGTATTTTGCTACATTCTGGTTGGTGCAGCGTTTGCGATGGGTCTCCTGAAAAACCGGCTGGTAGTGCTCGGGATGTTTCTCGTTTTCTCCCTGATCAGTATGACGCGCTTTATGCCTGAGCATTCTTTTTTATCTCTGGCGGGCTATGATTTCTTTCGCCTGACTTCGGCCTTTTTGCTCGGCGTTTTACTCTTTTACGTGCCTGAGTTGAGGCGGCCACGATTGATGATCGTATTGATATGTGCGGTATTATTTCTGTTGTTTGGGCGGTTATGGTTCAGTGAAATTTTCGCCAATGTCTTCCTTGCCTTGGGTATTCTATATGCTGGTTTTTATGGTCGCCATATTCCCTCGCTCGCCAAATTGCCGGATTATTCCTATGGCATTTATATCTGGCATTATCCGATCCTGCAGGCGCTGGAATATTCTGTTCCGTCACTTCAATCCTGGCAGCTGTTGGTGGTGGCGACACCACTTGTATTGATTTGCTCAGGTTTGTCCTGGCATTTTGCGGAAAAGCCTGCCCTTGGTTTGAAAAACAAAAAGTTTCTGAATGTTCCGAAAAGACTTTGAGTGCATTTTCGACGTGCCGCCTGCTGGGTAGGTAAGCCATTGATATATACCCTAGGGGGGTATATATCAATATCCTGTTCACTTAGGTTGAACTATCGATAAGGAGTCGCAAATGGCAACGGCCACATTGTATCGGATAGTCACGGATGACCACACATGTCCGTTTGGGTTGAAGGCAAAGTCCTTACTGCAACGTCGCGGCTATGACGTTGAAGATCATCTCCTGAGTGACCGTGCGGCACAGGACGCGTTTAAACAAGAGCATGATGTTCAGACGACACCGCAGATCTTTATCTCTGGTGATCGGGTAGGGGGTTACGATGATCTACGTCAGTTCTTGGGCATCAAAGCAAAGGGTAAAGACGAAAAGACCTACGCACCGATCATCGCAATTTTTAGTGTTGCAGGGTTGATGTCACTGGCAGTTGCCTGGATGGCCTATGGGGCGTTCACGTCATTGCGCGTTATGGAGTTATTCGTCGCGATCAGCATGTGCATCCTTGGTATCCAGAAACTGCGGGACCTCGACGGCTTCACCAATGGATTTATAGGCTATGACTTACTGGCCAAGCGTTATATCCCTTACGCCTATATCTATCCTTTTGTTGAAGCTGGCGCGGGCATTTTGATGATTGCCGGTGGCTTTGCCGCAAAAGCTGCTGCGCCTTTTGCGTTGGTGGTGGGAAGTATTGGCGCATGGTCCGTTTACAAAGCGGTTTACATCGATAAACGGGATATCAATTGCGCCTGTGTAGGTGGCAACAGCCGGGTGCCACTGGGAGCGATTTCTTTAACTGAAAACCTGATGATGATTGGGATGTCGATCTGGATGATCGTTAAATGATTGCAGGGAAACATAATGTTGCACTATTGTGCTTCTTCTTCTGTAAGCCTGTAGGCAGCGCCTTTCTCATAAACATCACTCAATGCCCCTGCTTCCTCAATAGCGCCATTTTCGAGGGCTCATTCAACAAATCTATCAGGAGCATTTCTTACACCATGAATGTTAGAACCGCTAATGCCTGAACTTTGTCTCGAATTTTCTATTCCGCCTAAATATGCATCTTCAAAATTTAATTCAGTAAAGCTGGCGCGTGCCATATTTGCACCACCCACGTCTGCACCTTTTAATTCTATTAATGTGAATCCGACATCGTTCAGATTCGCAATACTCATCATGACTTTCTGGCTAATTGAAAATCCTAATGCCGATCCTGACAAATCAGTGCTGATATGGTCATTCACTTAAGTTGCGCCAGATGCCAGAGTACGCCTGCCGGATCCCAGAAATGGGTGACCAGTTTTGCATAGGCCGCAGGTTCAGGTGGTTTTGTCCTAGCAGCGCCAAAGGAATAATCCTTGAGCACCTGCTCGATATGACGGTGCCAGGCGGCGGCATCTTCCACATCCATATACATCATGGAATTGTCGCACCAATCTTTCTGGTAATAGCGCTGCAGATAAAAGCATCTGCCGTCAAGTTAGAGTTCGGCCAATTCTCCCTCTTCGAAGTTTACCTTCCAGCCGAGAGCCAAATAAAAATCCCGAGACTGATCAAAATCAATCGTTCCGATGAAGGTTTTGAGGTTGAGTGTATTAAGGTCAGGGGTTGTCATCTATTAAGGGCCTCAATGATCGGGCAGTCCGGCGTTGCGCCGCGTTCGCACTTATTTGCCAACCCGGTGAGAGTGCGTTCCATCTGTTTCAGGTCGCGGATTTTCTTGCGAATATCAGCCAGGTGATGTTCGGTGAGAGTGTAGACGTCCTTGCAGGCAGGAGGTGTTTCTTGCAGGGCGATTAGCTGTTTGACTTCGTCAATACTGAAACCAAGTTCTCGCGCCCGGCGGACAAACACCAGTCGCTTCAGATGAATTTCGTCAAACTCGCGCCGCCCGCCACCGCTGCGCGGCGGCTGTGGTACAAGGCCAGTCTTTTCATAGTAGCGGATGGTCTCAATATTGACGCCGGATTGCTCTGATAATGCCCCGATCTGCATGAATTCCTCTCGGTTTTGTGAGGTCGTATAGCAGGTATATTCACTTGCTTCTGTAGTAACTACAGGTTGTAGCATCCAAGCATGACAGAATCAAATCAGGAACAAAACACAGGCCAGCTTGAAGGAGGCTCAACGTCGCTGACGTCTTTTGGCGCTTTGTCGGGGTTACTTGCACTAATCGGGGCATCCTGTTGTGTATTGCCACTTCTCTTGATTAATCTTGGGGTTAGTGCGGCGCTTGTTAGCCACCTTGGAGTTTTGGCCAGGTGGCAACCCTGGCTGCTGGGGCTGACGATGCTTTTGCTTATTGCCGGCCTTGTTCAGATGTTCCGAAAGGGGCGGCGGCCTGGAATGGGTCTGGTCATACTCTTTGTGGTCGCAGTCCTTATTGCCGCAGCTGCGTTCATCATGCCTTACTATGAAGCAGATATATTACGATGGGTAAGATAAACATGAATTTGTGAATTTTCGGTGTTGCAGACTGAGTTATGTTGTGTGGAGTGCGGGTTTTCTGGTTGGCTTGACCGTTATCCTAGATGGATATGGGTCGTTACCGTGAAGACTAAGGAGGTGAAACATGTCAGAAGCGCAACGTGAGAAGGATCTGTCTCGTCGGTTGCTCCCATTCGCATTATTATGGGGCATACCAATTATCTTGCTGTGTTCAGCGAATTTCCTTGAGGAGTTTTTTTCCGCTGCGCCGATTATTCTGATTATGGCCGGGGCTTATATCTGGATGGGCGTCGGATGCATTATAAATGCAATGCAGTGCGGGAGGCTCCATTGTTATCTCGCAGGACCTGTCATGGTGCTTGGTGGCAGTTTGATCTTTGCCGTTGGGTTTGATCTGATTAGCTTCGGGCCCATACGGGTTATGCATTTGAGTTATACAACAATCGCTTTGGTCGCCCTGACATTTGTTCTGGAGTGGCTGCTCGGGGCCTATACTAAGCGGGCAAACAGCTAAGGAGTTTCTGTGAGTACTACTGCTTTGGACTTTGAGACGCATTCGACACTGACCTGTCCTGATTGCGGCCATCAATCGACGGACCAGATGCCGACCGATGCCTGCCAGTTCTTCTACGATTGCAAGGGCTGCGGCGTGGTTCTGCGTGCCAGGAAAGGCGATTGCTGTGTTTACTGCTCATACGGCGATGTCAAATGCCCTCCGATCCAGCTTGGGGATGATTGCTGCGGGGGATAACCTTGGGTGAGCGAAACATCACTTTTGAAGCTGTCACCGAATGTTGTCATCCTGGCAAGGGCCTGTTTGCGCCTCGTTCATAGAGCGCAGAATAACGGCCTGACTATTTGGGCTGCAAGCGTCAATTGCGAACATGTGCGGTTTCGATCAGGCTGTGGTGCTCTGCGCGTGCAGGGGCAAACCAGCGATGCAAGGCCGGTAGGACGAGCAGCGTAAGGATGGTTGAAGTGATCAGCCCACCCATCACCACCGTTGCCAAAGGACGCTGCACTTCTGCCCCAACGCCGGTGGCGAACAGTAATGGCGCCAGTCCCAGAGCGGTTGTCAGGGCTGTCATCAAAACGGGCCGGGCCCGCAACACGGCTGCTTCGATGGCGAGTTGATCCAGGTGTTTTCCTTGCCGGGCGAAATCATCCATAAAACTGACCAGGACCATCCCGTTGCCGAGCGCAATCCCGAACAGGGCAATAAATCCTACGGTCGCAGGTACTGATATCGGAAGCCCCGAAAGCCAGAGCGCCAGCGCCCCGCCGGTCAGAGCAAGGGGGATGTTCAACAGAATAAGAATTGCAGATTTCAGACGTCCGAACGCTAGCAGCAGGATCATCAGTACTATGCCAAGGGTAATTGGGATGACAACAGCAAACCGGGCGTTGGCTTGTTGCTGGAGCTCGAACTGACCGCCCCATTCGAGGCGGTAGCCTGACGGTAAGTCCAGACGGCCGTCTACAGCTGTTTTGGCATCAGCGACGAAGGACCCAATATCACGGCCACGGACATTTAGTTGAACAGTTATAAACCGCGCGCCATTTTCACGGGTGATTTGGCGCGGACCAACGACTTCCCGGATCGAAGCAACGGATTCCAGAGGTACCTGTGCGCCACTTTCGCTTTCCAGCACGAGCCGGCCGATCGTCTCTGCACTATTGCGGCGATCCTCCGCAAAGCGAACCACCACCGGAAACTGTCGAACCCCTTCAAAGAGGACACCAGCTTTTGCGCCGCCTACGGCGGCGCTGAGTGTATCCAGCGCCTCTTCGACGGTCAGCCCGTAACGGCCAAGAGCCTTGCGATCGACCGACACGATGAGCTGCGGTGCGCCAGTGATCTGATCAGCCTGTACATCGCTGGCACCGGAAACTTCTTCAAGAACAGCCTGCAGAATTTGAGATTGTTCAAGAAGGACATTGGCGTCAGGTCCGAAAATCTTTACCGCTAGCTGGGCCTTCGTCCCGGTCAGGAGTTCATCGACCGACATGGCGATCGGCTGGCCGATATTGGCCCGAATGCCCGGATAGGATGCTAAATTTTCAGAAATTGCGGTGCGCAGCTCATCCGGCGTTCGGCCGGTCTCCCAGGCTGAACGCGGTTTCAAAGCGACAAAGGCTTCAATGCTGTTGACGGGATCGGCATGGGCACCAACTTCACCGCGCCCGATCCGGCTGACGATCGAGGAGATTTCTGGAAACGAGTCTAACAGGCGTTGCTCCAGGCGCGTCGATGTCTGACTTGCTTCTGAGAGGGAGATGGAAGGCGCCATGGAAACACGCAGCAGAATATCACCTTCTTCCAGTGCGGGCGTGAATTCGGAGCCAAGACGTGATCCGGCCAGACCTCCCACGATCAAAAGGATTGCCGCGAGGGCCAATGACGCAGCGCGTACACGGACGAAATACCCCGAAACCGACCTGACGATTGCAGCTATCCTGTTATTACCGGACCGGGTTTGGGCAGTTGGTCTGATCAGGCCGAAGGCCATCGCTGGAGCGATAAGCGCTGCATAAATAAGGGAGCCGGTCATCGCGAGCGCGGCTGAGGCGGCAAGCGGCCGGAAGGTTTTGCCTTCAACGCCTTCCAGGGAAAAAAGTGGCAGAAAAACGATGATGACCACTGCCACTGCAGCAATCAAAGGAGCGATTACTTCGGCTGCCGAGCGGGCTACGATGTCTCGATCTTTTTCCCCGTCCTTGCGGTTGCGAAAGCCGCGATCGACATTCTCGGTAATGACAATCGCGCCATCGACCATCATGCCGATAGCAATGGCGACGCCCCCGAGCGACATGAGATTGGCGCTGATGCCAAGCATGTTCATGGCGATAAACGCGAAACCGACTGAAAACGGAATTGACAGAACGACCACCAGGCTCGGCCGCCAGCCTCCGAGAAACAGGAATACGATCAGTGCCACCAGCAGGGCGCCCTGCCAGAGTGCGTTCGTCACAGTTGCAGCGGCGCGCTGAACCAGCGTCCCCTGATCGTAGTAGGGAACGGCGCGCACCCCGTCAGGCAGTGATGCGTTGATGTCGTCAAACCTGGCCTTCGCCCGTTCGATCACGTCGGACGTATTGGTGCCGTAGAGTTTAAGTACGAGGCCCGCGACGGTTTCCCCTTGACCATTGGCAGTCGCCAGTCCCTGACGCACGCCGCCGCCGATAACCACTGCGCCAAGGTCAGAGACCCGGATCGCCCGTCCATCAATCGTTTTCACCGGCGTTTCGGCAAGGTCATCAACTGACCCTGCAAGACCAACGCCCCTGACCGTATATTGCTCTGCACCAACTTCAATAAATTGGGCACCAGTGGTGCGATTAGCGCTTTTCAGGGCCCGGATGATGTCCGCGACTTGCAGATCATAGGCAATCAAAAGATCAGGGTCGAGACGAACCTGATACTGTTTCTCGTAACCGCCGAGCGCGAGCACTTCGGTGACCCCCTCGACTGACTGCAGCGGGTATTTGATCATCCAGTCGGCCATTTCCCTGAGCTCTGTCAGATCGTAGTCGCCGGTTTCGTCAACGAGACGGAAATACATGATGATGCCAAGACCGGTGGAAATTGGCCCCATCTTCGGTGTGCCGAACCCGTCCGGTATCGCTTCGCTTGCTTCCGGCAGGCGCTCGCCAACCACCTGGCGCGCAAAGTAGACGTCTGTCCCGTCCTCAAAATATATGTTCACGATGGAAAGCCCGAAATTGGAAACCGAGCGTATTTCTTTCACGCTGGGCAATCCCGACATGGCTGTCTCGACCGGAAACGTCACATAGCGTTCGACTTCCTCAGGAGAGAGGCCTTCGGTTTCGGTGAATATCTGTACGAGCGATGGAGACGGGTCGGGAAACGCGTCAACCGGTAGCGCCTGAAACGCGAAAAATCCGCCGATTGTCAAAACCAGCGAGGCGATACCAGCAAGCAGTCTGCCCCCAGCCAGTCGGTGCATAAGATTCAGCATGGGAAACGCCTCCTAATGGTCGTGATCATCGCCGAAGGCATCTTTTTCAAGCTGCGCCTTGAGCGTGAACGCACCGGTGGCGACATAGAGGTCGCCAACGTTAAGTCCGGATTTGATTTCAACAAACCCGCCTGCCTCAAGGCCGGTGACGACCGGACGTGGTGCGAATCCGCCTTCAACGGGTACAAACACCGATTGACGTCCTTCAACTGACTGGACCGAAGCGGTGCGTATGCGGAGTTGTGATGAGCTGTCGCCTACAGTGATCTCCGCCGTTACGAACTGACCGGGACGCAGGTTTCCATCTGCGTTATCAACCACGACCCGGGCGGTGGCGGTGCGGGAGGTTTCATCAACGATTGGTGAAATAAAAGAAATTGCGCCGGCGCCAAGCGCCTCATCAGTGTCCTCTTTGAGCGTGACGCTGGACCCTTTTTCTACCTGGGACAGGTCTTTTTTAAACACGGCAATGTCGGCCCAGACCACACTGTCATCTGCGATTGTGAAAAGCGGTACGCCGCCACTTTCACCTGAAACGACCGTTTCTCCCAAGGTGACCGGACGACGGATAATCGTGCCCGCAAGCGGTGCTGTGACGATAAATTGCGACAAGGCGCCGTCTGCTGCTCCGTCGAGACTGTCTATGACGCCATGGTCAAGCCCTACCGCATGGAGCTTGTTTTCAGTACTTTCGCGTGTTGCCGCTGCGGCTGTTACCGCAGCGCGTGCGCTTAAAAGGTCAGCCTCGGACGTTATCCGTTCTGACCAGAGTTGTTCCTCTCTGGAAAGCTCGGCACGGGCCAGGGATTCGGCACTAAGGGCAGAGAGATAATCTGCTTTCATGCTCGCCAGTTCACGGCTGGAGACGAGGGCAAGCCGGTCACCGAGTTCGACATTGTCTCCTTCGCTGGCATAAAGGCGGCGGATGACCCCGCTCACCTGAGGAGAGACATTGGCGATCCGGTCGGCATCAAACCGGATTTCTGCCGGCAGGCTGAGTTTCCTCTCAACATTCGCTAAAGAGGCCTGTTCTGTCAGGATTCCCGCTTCACGAGCGGCGCGCGCATCAAGAAGAACGATGTCGACTTCGTCAGCGTCGTGATCACGATCACTATGAAGATCGTCGTCGTCATGATCGTTGTGTTGTGCCTCAACCTGAACTGCATCATCGGTTTCGGAAACAGTATTGTTATTGCCGCAGGCGGCCAGCATTGTGAGTAGCACAACGAGCCGTATCGATTTTGTCGGGTTACTGTGCATCGAACTCTCCATTAAATGGCGCGGTCCCGGTGAGGCTGCGCAATTTCATTTCGGCGATATTCTGGTCGAGGTTGGCCTCGATTGAGGCCTTTCGCGTTTCGATCAACGCGCGGCGCGCATCGATTGTTGAGGTCAGATCAAATTTTCCGACCCGGTACCCGCGCACCGATGCGTCATAGGCGGTCATGGCCGCAGGAACCGCAATATCAGCAAGCATTTGCCGCCGTTCCGTTGCGGCGTTGAATTCGGTAATGGTGGCGCGTAGCTCAGCCAGCAACCTCGCTTCGATTGCAGTTTTGTCAATCGCGCGGGCCTCTGTTCTTATTTGTGAGGCTCTGAACGCGTCCCGGTTTCTGTCAAAAAGCGGCAGGGTGATGTTAAGACCGGCGATGAGGGCGCTATCATCCGTTTCTTCAAATCGTCTGTATCCGGCAGACAGTGTGACATCGGGGACAATGTTTGATCTCTCAAACCGGCTTTGTGCCCGGACAGCATTGGTTGCTGCTTCAGCCTGCTGCAGATCAGGATGCTTGGTTACGGAACCTGTATCAGCGGGCATCGCACTCGATATATCGTCGGTGATGAGAGGCGGTCCGAATGGCCACTCCGATTCTCCCCAAAGGCTGACAAGGTCATATTGCCTGCGTGTCACCTCGGCATCAGCTTTTGTTACGAGGGCCATGGCCATTACGGCTTCGGCCCGGGCGCGGGCAAATTCAGGTGGTGCAGCTGCCCCCGCGGCAACGCGGGCCTCGACGATTTCGGAAAACTCGCTGGCGAGATCCGACGCCTGAACGGCGATACTTGCCAACTCTGTGGCACTTACTAATTCAAAGAACAGGACGGCGCCTTCGAGTTGGCTTTGATGCAAGATGACCGCGCATTCAGCGGACGCCAGTGCCGCCCGTGCATTTGCCGCGCGTTCTGCATACCGACGTTTACCTCCCAGCCTGAATGTTTGTTCGAGGGAGTAGGTGGTTTCTGTTTGGTCATAGCCGGAAAATGCGCCGCTTCCGGCAAAATTTTCCATCTCAGCAGACAGCGACGGATTGGTTGTTCTACCGGCCTGTCGTGTTTCAGCTTTTCGAGCGCGAATTTCCAGTCCCGCGGACCTGACCGCAGGCGATGCTTGGCGGATTTCTGCCAAAACAGCTTGTAATGTCAGTGGTGCACCGGCGACTGCGGCAGGGATTGGTGCCGTGCCATTTCCCGAACACGGAGATGCAGCGGCTGTGTTAGCCCACAGGCCGAAGCTGAGGGCGCAAACAGCACCCCATAAATTTTTGGTCACGATATTCTCCTCGTTCTAACCGTTTTCGAAATGACGCGTTGTGCATCATTGACGTCGGGTTAGAGTCGAGGGGGCTTGAAGGGACCGGAAAAATCAGTGCTGGAAATTGCTTCAATCACATTGCCATAGTGCGTCGCACTTTGGTTGCAGTTAGAAGACGCATAAAAAGTTTTGGCCGCAAGGTAATGACTGTGACACGATCCGCAGCCGTGGGCATGGTGACCCTTGTGATGATTTTCATCTTCATGCTCTGTGTGATCGACACAGAATTCGCAATGTGATTGGGACTGTTCTTCGACATGATTTGCCTCGACAGCCATTGGCGCGAGCACCACGGCGATAGAAGCCATGGCGATTAGCCAAGATCTAAAGTCATTTCTTAAGAGTCCTTCAATCATCGTAAAGAGCCTATCAGACAAAAGTACCTAGTTCATTAACAAATTATGTCATCTACAGTGGCTGTAGAGGCAAGAGAAAACTTATTCGAGTCACTTATGTTCTAGATCTGTCGCCTTCAAACTTGTCGCTAACGCTCAGTTTTTCAGGGGAATATCAATTTTTTCGTGTGTGTCGGTCAGGCAGTCATCATGATTTGACAGGCAGGCTAGCACGTTACAACTACCTATTTCTCCGCCAGCACAACTGACAATCATCCTTTTCAGTTCGCCTTCGAGGGCTTCGAGTTGCGACAACCGGTGGCGTACGGCTGCAAGGTGACGCCGGGCGATGGCATCGACAATAGCGCAGTCTTCCCCTGGCTTGGTTTGCAATTGGATAAGCTCGCGAATGGCTTCAACCGGGAATCCCAATTCTCGGGTGTGGCGAATGAAATTCAGACGCTCCACGGCATCCTCGCCATAAATTCGTTGTCCACTTGAAGAGCGGTCGGGCTCTCTCATCAGGCCAATCGATTCATAATAGCGGATCGTTGTGACCTTGACGCCTGAACGCTTTGACAGAGCTCCAATTGTATCGGGTTTTTGTGCCATAAATTATTTCTTGCCTCTACAGTCACTATAGAGGTTAGAGTATGAATCGTCAAAGTAATTGAGTCTGAACGGATCGACTCTGGAAGGGATTGATATGGCAGATTGCTGTGAACCAAAATCGTTTGATGGTGCTTCGCCGCTTTACAAGCGGGCCTTGCTTGTCGTCATTGGCATAAATGCAGTGATGTTTGTGGTGGAAATGCTGGCAGGGTTTGCGTCCGGGTCACAGGCGCTGAAAGCTGATGCCCTCGACTTTGGCGCGGATACCGCGACGTACGCGATCAGTCTGGCAGTCATTGGTTCGGCTATCGGCATTCGTGCGCGTGCGTCCTTGTTCAAGGGCGTGTCACTGGCCGTGCTTGCGGCCGTAATTTTGGGCTCCACTCTGGTACGTTTTTTTGGTGGTGATGCGCCTGAAGCCCAGACCATGGGGCTGATCGGATTTCTGGCATTACTGGCGAACGTGGCGAGCGTTTGCATCTTGCTGCGGTGGCGTGATGGCGATAGCAATGTACGGTCTGTCTGGTTGTGCTCGCGCAATGATGCGATTGGCAATGTCGGGGTTATCGGCGCTGGCGGGCTTGTGGCTCTGACCGGTTCTGCCTGGCCCGATCTCGCCGTGGCGATCCTGCTGGCAAGCCTGTTTTTGCGCTCATCCTGGTCCATTATTCGTCAGGCTCTTGGTGAGCTTGGCGGTTGGCAAAATGTATTTAATTTCGAGGTTTCAGAGGAGCAGTCATGATACTGAAATATCCACCCATCCTGCAGGTTTTTGTCTCGGTCGCCATTGCCTGGGCGATACAGAGCTATCTGCCGCAATTTTCTGTTCCCATACCATTTGGGAACTGGATTGCCGCGAGTTTTTGCGTGACAGGTGTAGCCATCACCTCAGTCGCAGTGGGCATTTTTGCAAGTAACAAAACCACCATCAATCCGGTACAACCGGAACAGGCGAGTAATCTGGTAACCGGCGGGCTCTATCGCATCTCGCGCAATCCCATGTATCTCGGCTTGGTACTGATCATTACTGGTTTTGTAATCTGGTTTGAAAATATTGCTGGCATCGCCAGTATCGTTCTCTTCATCCTGACAATGACACTCTTCCAGATTAAGCCCGAAGAAAAAGTCATGCAGGCAAAATTTGGGGAAGCGTATGAGACCTATCGGCGTCGGGTCCGGCGCTGGATTTAGGAAGAAAGTAAGTGAATATTATGTGGTCCAGTCTTGCATTTTCATTATCGCTGGGTGCAGCAGGAATGATCCTTATCCTGTCCTTCGTTTCGACCCTGGTGAAAGGATTTCAGTTCTGGCCGCCGCCAGCCAAAGATAGCTGGCAGCATCGGCTCTTTCTTGTACTGTTCAGGGGTTTTCTCTACCCATTGATTGCGCTTACAGTTCTTGAATTCAACCTCTTACGAGGCAACTTGGCCCTCATCCAGTATGGGGCAGGGGCCTTGCTCGTGCTGGTCGGTTTCGGCCTTGCCTTTGCCATCACCTTCAATCTCGGCTGGCGCAATGCGTTCGGTGAAAAACTTGGACTGCGGACAACGGGCTGGTTCTCACGGAGCCGAAATCCGATTTATGTGGTGACTTGGATTGGGTTGATCGGCTGGGGCCTGATTGCAAATTCCTGGATGGTGTCTGTGCTGTTGGCCATTTGGGGTGCCCTTTACGTGTTGGCACCTTTTCTGGAGGAGCCATGGCTGGAGCGTGAGTATGGTCAAGCCTATCGTGACTATAAGGAGAGGACACCGAGGTTTATATGATCTCCGAAAATACCTTGATCAAAACGCAATCCATCACAGTTTTAGTCGTTGGCATAATGTTGCTGGGTTTGGGTGCTGTCACACTCTACTACCCGGAAATTATGGAGCGTTACGGATTAGGTATCGCGACTGCAGAAGCAAGAATATCAACACGAGCGATTATAGGTGGTGGTGAAATCGGACTTGGTATCTTGATGCTCGCAGGGGGCACTGTTGGTTTCAGCATGCGTCAACGGCTGATAATTGCCACTGTGTTATTTTGTTCATTGGTCAGCGTCCGGTTGATAGCGATTGTTCTGGAAGATGATGAACAATTAGCTCCCATTGTTTATCGGGAACTCGCTGTGGAGATCATCATTGCAGCCGCACTATTGACGATATTGGCTTTGTGTCGAAAGCGCAGGGGTTAAATCGGATGCTGGGTTCAAGTTTTAGAGAGCAAACTGCCGATCGTTTGGTTGATTGCCAATGACTGCTTCGGACCAAATCCCGCCAAGTCTAACAAGGTCTAATGATCGCCAAATGTAGCCGATGACGTGGTTGAGGTGATCGACTGCTTACAGTCGCAATAGGACCCAGAAAAATCGGGTAATGGCAGGAATAATTCGGGTTTCTGATCGTTATCATGTCGGCGGGTAGTCACCCGCGATACCGGTTTTACGGGAAAGGACCTGACCCATGCGATTGATCCTGTCACTACTATCTATTCTTGTTCTCCTGTCGGCTTGTGGAGGCGGCGGAGGAGGAGGGGCCTCAGCTGGACCACAGGCTGTCCCGCCACCACCGCCACCGCCCCAAGGGCGCAACAGCGTTGTCATTGGACCGATTTCCGGGTTTGGCAGTATTATCGTGAATGGTGTGCGATACGATACAAGTTCGGCGACCTTCGATGTCGATGACAATTCTGGATCAGAATCTGACTTGAAAGTCGGGCAAGTTGTGACGATCGCCGCGAGAACGGATTCATCAGGCAACGCAACGGCTCAGAGCGTGGTATTTGACGACGCCGTGCAAGGGCCGATCAGTGCGATTGATCTTGCAAATAATCGACTGACCATTCTTGGTCAGACAGTGATCATCACCGGTACAACTTCATTCGACGACAGTATTTCTCCTGCTTCTATTGCTGGATTGTCCGTCAACGACGTTGTCGAGGTCAGCGGTCAGTTCGATGCCAATCGAGACATCATTGCCTTCCGTATTGAACCAAAGCCGGCAAATTCGGAATTTGAAGTGCATGGATTTATTGAAAATCTCAATGCAACCAATTTTACCTTCAATTTGAATTCATTGTCTGTCGATTACATGACGGCTCTCATCGACAATGATTTCGGCGCCAATGGCCCCCAGAACGGTGATTTTGTTGAAGTCAAAGGTTCATCTTTGAATGCGAGCGGTGCATTATTCGCCAGCGAGCTCGATTTTGAGGGCAACAATGGCCAGTGTCCAGCCCATAAATTAAGTACCATTTTGATGTAGAGTTTCAGGTATTGGTGTGCGCATGTTGAGAGCTTGATGTGGACGGATGGTATTGTACTGTTTGAGCCATTTATTGATGACGGTTTTAACTTGCTCTATCGTAGTGAACCATTCAGCATTGAGGACTTCTCTTCGTAAGGTGCCATTGAAGCGTTCGTTATAGCCGTTTTCCCAAGGTGAGCCTGGATAGATACGGATCGGTTTGATACCAACCTTGGTCAACCATTTCTGGAAGTTCTCCGCTGCGAACTCTGGGCCGTTATCTGACCTTATAAACTCTGGCTTTCCATGACATAAGCACAATGGGTACAGAGCCTCTAATACTTCCGCATTCCCTATCTTTGGTTTTACAGCGACACAGAGAGCTTCTCTGGTGTATTCATCAAGGACGGTCAACATTTTGTAGCTACTCCCATTGCTGAGGCGATCATGAACAAAGTCGATGCTCCAGATATGGTTCTCATACTTTGGCCGTAACCGGATGACAGAGCTGTCTTTGTGATACAGGCGTTTCTTTTTCTTATGGCGTTTGGGTTGCTGTAAGCCTTCTTCCCGCCAAAGCTTTTCTATTTTCTTGTAATTAGACCTTCCAGCCTTCAATCTGCAGTAACTTGGTTATCTTGCGATAACCGTACCGACCATATTGTTTGGCTAATCGAATAAGAGCCAGGCGAAGCCTGTCCTCATTATCTTTGGGTCGGTTAAGATAACGCTGAGAGGAACGGGGCATACCAACCGTTTTGCAGGTCCGCCGCTCAGACGTATTCAGTCTTTGACGTGCCTTCACAATGGCCTGACGTAGATCGGTGACCGTCAGACCTTGGGCTTTAAAACATCAAGTGTTTCTTTGAGAATAAGCTTGTCTAGTTCAAGCTCGGCAACAATTTTCTTCAGACGCTGGTTCTCTTTCTCGAGACCTTTAAGTTCAGATAACTGGGACTTGC